>DATMMO010000244.1:0-3523 GCA_035569695.1 Acidimicrobiales bacterium
ACCCTTCCGGGCCCACGCCGACATCCGATCCGATCGAGGTCCATGAGTCCGACGCTGTTCACCATTGATCGGGGCGCCGGACCGCCGGTGCTCCTCATTCACGGACAGCCCGGTACCGGATCCTCGTGGTTACCGGTGATCGACGAGCTGGCCGACGAGTTCCGCGTCCTCGCCCCGGATCGCATCGGGAACGGCCGGTCCCCCGGCGAGGGGGGAGGGTTGGGCGAGAATGCGGCTGCCCTCGCCTCGTTCCTCGAGGACAATGAGGCAAGTCCGGCCACGGTGGTCGGTCACAGTTGGGGCGGCGGCGTGGCCATCCTGTTGGCCAGCCGCTACCGGTCGTTGGTCCGCAGTCTGGTCCTGGTGGGATCGGTGGGCACTGCCGACACAGTCAGCGGGCTCGACCGATTGTTGGCCACCCACGGGGTTGGCGATGCCCTCACCGTCGCCGGTCTCGGGGTGATGGGTGGTGTGCTGCCGAGGATCCGCCGCTTGACGCCGCGGTTACCGAACGGGGCCGGGCAGTACCTTGAGGCCATCCTGCCCGATGAGGGCCTCTCCGATGGTTTGCCGGGGGCGTGGGGGCGGACGAAGCGCACGTTCGTCATCGAGCAGCGCGCCTTGCTCGATGAGCTCGAAGACACGCAACAGGCGACAACGGAGGTGGATGTACCCACGTCGGTGGTGATCGGGGAGTGGGACCTCGTCGTGCCGCCCCAATCGGCGGACACCCTGGCGCAGGCCATCGGCGGGGCTGAGCTGGTTCGGTTGCCCCGAATTGGCCATTTCGTCCCCCGCGACGCCGCCGGCGCCCTGGCCGAGATCATTCGGACCACCGATGCCCGGGCCGGTTCCCGCCCCGTCCGCTCACCCTGACCGAAGGTCCGGCTCCTCACCCTGACCGAAGGTCCGGCTCCTCAGCCTGCTCGGCGAGGGTCTGGCTCCTCAGCCTGCTCGGCGAGGCGATTCGTCGAGCAGATCGGTCGACACGGTCACGGCTTGCCGTGATCCGCGGGAATCACCGGCGACCAGCTGGTGCCCGGGAGCGAGGGCGTCGAAGACCGCGGTGAACTTCCAGTTTGTCTCCCGGAGCTCGGACAACGGGTCCGATCCCTCGACGATACCGACGCCGGCGGCCAGATGGGCACGACGACCGGCGACGGTAGCCGCACGGATTCCCACTACCCACCGCCCGTCACCCTCGGCATCCATCCATCCCACCGGACCGGCATAGTGACGGCGGTCGGCCGGCTCGAGCTCGCTGATGACCCGCAGGGCCTGCTGGCGGGGGACACCGCCGACGGCGGGCGTCGGGTGCAGCATGGCCACCAGCTCGAGCACCGAGGGCAGGCCGTGCGAGGTGCCCGACAGGGTTCCGGAGATCCGGGTGCCCAGGTGGGACACGTTGTGGAAGTGGATGAGATCTGGGGAAGAGGGCACGTCGAGGGTTGTGCACAGGGGACCCAGGGCATCGGCAATGGCTTCGACGACTAGGCGGTGCTCGCTGTTGTCCTTGGTCGATGTTCGCAGGTCGTGGTCCGGTGTCGGCTGTGGTGCCGCCGCCGGCTGTGGCGCCGATTGGGGCGCCGATTGGGGAGCAGCGGCCGGATCGACGCCCGACGAGGCGTCGACGTCTCGGCTCGATGTTCCTGCTAGAGGCCGACAGCGAACGCTCTGGCCCGACCGGGCGACCAGGAGCTCGGGGCTGGCCCCCACGAACTGGGCACCATCGACGGGTAGGGAGAAGACCGTGGCCGTCGGCTCGACGTCACACCACCGACGAACGAGCGCGGGAATGTCCACCGCGGTGTCGAAGGTCAGCTGGATCTGGCGGGCCAGCACCACCTTGCGTAGCTTGCCCCCCTTGATGTCCCCGACGGCCTGGGCCACTGCTTCGACGAACGAACGGTCCGAGGCCAGAGGCGCGATCGACGGCACCGGCGGAGGAACCGCCAGGTCGCCGGCCGGGAATGACGAACGGGCCAGGAGGTCGCCCCGCCAGCCAACTGAGGTGCTTGGTCCCGAGCCCTCGGTGATGACGGTCAACCACTCGTCGCCGTCAGCCGAGCGACCATAGATGAGCTCGGGCACCAGGAGGGTCCCGGGCTTCACCCGGTTGAAGGGAAGAGTGCCGAAGGCCAGCACACCCGATCCGGGCCGGCGGACCCGATCGTCGGTGTCGATGGCGGCCAGCCGGTGCCGGACGCTGGCCACGCCAGGACCGTCTTCCAGCCCGCCTCGCAGGTCGATGGACAGCGCGGTTCCTATGCCTACCAGCGTCATCTCGGCGGTGGCGATGATGATCCCTTTGGGACCGGCGAGGGAGAACGGGTCGATGGCCGGTCCGTCATCGAGCAGCAGGGAGGTGGCCCGAAGGTCCCGCTCGGTCACGGCCGACCGACCCGGGTGGCGGTGATCAGCTGGCTGAGCCCACCCGAGAGCGCCCGCCGGTTGACCGAGGAGAAGCCGGCGTCCTGGAGCATCGACCGGAGCTTGGCCGTGGGGGGGAGGTATGCGGTGGACTTGGGTAGGTAGCGGTAGGCGGCGCGGTCGGACAGGAGCCCACCGATCACGGGAACGACGTGACGGAACCAGGCCCTGTGGCCGAGCAGCAGGAGCGGGCGCTCGGGCTCGGCAACCTCGAGGAGGCTGATCCGGCCACCGGGTCGCACCACTCGGCCCAGCTCCCCACAGGCGGTCTGCAGGTCGGTGAAGTTTCTGAGGGCATAGCCACAGGTGATGCCGTCCACCGAGGCGTCGGTCACCGGCAGCGCCGACACGTCCGCTTGAGCCAGCGGTTCGCCGGTCCGGTTGGCCGCCAACATGCCCCAGGACAGGTCCATGCCCATGGGCCTGAGGCCCTCGCTGCGCAGGATCCGGAGGAAATCGCCGGTCCCACAGGCAAGATCGAGCACCAGTGATCCCGCCGGCAGCGCCAGGGCATCGACTGATTGCCTGCGCCACCGGACGTCGAGCCCGAAGGTCATGAGCCGGTTGACCAGGTCGTAGCGGGGGGCGATGGCGTCGAACATGGACCGCACCAGGGCTGTCTTTTCTGTGCCCGTGGGCAGATCAGCCTGGGCGGCCCGAGCCGCGATGTCCTGCAGGATGTGGTCTCGGGCCGCGGCGGGCGTGGTGACCGGTTCGGCGGTCACCGGGCTGCCGCCTTGTCGTCGCCCACGTCGCGGACGGCCTGCAGCTCGACCGGGGTCCCCACCTGTTCGATGTGATCGAGGGCCGCCTTGAGCAGGGTCCGCGTGAAATGATGCCCGACCAGCGTGGTCACCGCCGGGAGCAGCTGGGCATACGCCTCGACTAGTCGCTGGGTACCTGCGGGATCGTCCTGGTCTGGATCCTGGTTGGCCGCATCTTGCTCCTCGGGACCCGGCTCCTCTGGACCTTGCTCCCGGAGCGAGCCCCGAATATGGACCGAGAACAGGTCGACTGCTTCGCGGGCCACGGACACGGTGGCAGCGTGGTGTCGTCGGCCCAGCTCCAAGAGGGCGGAAAGGGGCACGCCCCA
>DATMMO010000245.1:0-2157 GCA_035569695.1 Acidimicrobiales bacterium
GCAGCTGGATGCCCCCGATCTCCTCGAGCGGGATGACCGTTTGCGCCCCCCGCCGTCGACGGCGGGGCCCTTCCGGCTCGCCCTGGTCGACCCCAAACCGGCTCGGGTGGACCTAGCCCGCCGGGTGGTGGCCGGGACCAAGCCGTGGCGCGGCCGAAACGACGTGTGGTTCAGCCCCGGCGGCCTCCTGGAGCACGGCGGCAAGCTGGCCTTCGTCTTCCCCGGGGTGGAGCCCAACCAGGACTCCGATGCCAGTGCGGTGGCTCAGCACTTCGGCTGGAAGCCGCCCGACCGATTGGGGGAAACCGATCTTGAGCGCCAGTCACGGTCCATCCTCTGGACCGGGAGGATCCTGGATGCAGCCTTGCGTCGCCTGGGTGTGGCTCCCGATGGGATGGCCGGCCACAGCCTGGGGGAGTGGAGCGGGCTGATCGCCACCGGCATGGTGCCGCAGGCCATCGTCGACGAGCTGAGCAACGGGCTGTTGCCGACCCGGCTCCGTGTGCCCGACGTGACCTATCTGATGGTGGGGGCCGACGTGGCCAAGGCGACGGCTGCGATCAGCGGGCTTCCCTCCATGGCCGTGTCCCATGACAACTGCCATCACCAGTCCGTCCTGTGCGGCGACGCGGTCGGATGCGCCGAAGCGGCCCGGAGGTTGCGAGAGGCCGGCGTCATCTGTCAGGAGCTGCCGATCAAGTCGGGATTCCATTCCCCGGCCTTCGCTCCGTATCTCGGGCCTTTTCAAGAGACCTATGCGCGCATCGAATTTGTTCGGCCGGAGGTCCCCCTGTGGTCGGCCACCGCGGTGGCGCCCTACCCGGATGACCCTGAAGGTGTAAGGCAGCTCTCGCTCCTCCATCTGGTCGAGCCGGTGCGCTTCCGGCAGTTGGCCGAGGCCATGTACGACGACGGGTTCCGGGTGTTCGTGCAGATGGGATTCGGGTCGGTGAGCGCCTTCTTGGAGGACACGCTGCACGATCGAGAGCTGGCCACGCTCAGCGCGGGTTCGGCCAAGCATCCGGGGATGGCGCAGGTGCTGCGGCTGGCAGCCGGGCTGTGGAGCGAGGGCGCCCCCGTTCGCTTCGAGGAATTGGCCGTTCCAGGCGCGCCCAACCCCGTCGCCGCCTCGAGGCTCAGCCGGACTGAGCCATTCGATGGGAAGGCGGCGCCACCCCCCGGACAACCACTGAAACTCGGAGTGTCGCTGGTGCGTGTCGAAGCCGGGGCGGTCTCCCTGGGCGCTCCTGCCGCCGATCCCCAGGTGGCTCCCGTACTTGCTCCGCTGCCGCCGATCTCGGTCCCGGATCTCGACCCGTTCGTGCCGGCCAACGCCCACCCAGTCATGTCCGCCGCCGCCGCCGCCGGCGCCGCTCACCCGGTCGTGGCCGCGTACCAACAGGTGATGGCCGAGACGGTGGATGCCGGTCAACAGGTGATGGAGATGTGGTTGAAGTCCGGACCGCAGACGGTCGGGTCGCCCAGAGCCACGAGCACCCTGGCACCCTCCGAGCCGCCAATGAGCACCCTGGCACCCAACGACTTCTCGCGAAGCAGCTCTCTGACGCCCACCGAGTCGCCGCCGAGCAGGGCCGAGGACCGCTCGACCCGGGTCACGCCCTGGACGGTCTCGGTGGAGACCCATCCCGAGCTTCTGGATCACTGCTTCTACCGGCAGCCCGCTGGATGGCCCTCGGTGGAGGACCTCTTCCCCGTGGTGCCGATGACCATGCTGCTCGAGATCATGGGTCGAGCCGCCCAGGCGTTGGTTCCGGGAACGGTGATCGTCGGGTTCGACGATGTACGGGCTCTCCGGTGGCTGGCGGCGGCCCCGGCCGTGGAAGCCACCATCCGATCCAAGCTGGTTCGGGGAGAACCGGATGATGGGGGAACGGTTCCCGGCTCGCTGTGGCGGGTCCAGGTGAGCATCGACGGGTATGCCAAGACCACGGTGGTGCTCGGTGGGGGATACCCGACCGCGCCGGATCCGGATCTCATGCCGCTCACCGGGGAGCAGGAGCCGGACATCTCGGCCCGAACCATGTACGACGACCGCTGGATGTTTCATGGTCCGGCCTACCAAGGGGTGACCGAGCTCACGACCGTCGCCGAGGATGGCATCCGCGGTCAGCTGGCCGATCTACCCGCTCCCGGGGC
>DATMMO010000246.1:0-6102 GCA_035569695.1 Acidimicrobiales bacterium
CGCCCGGTGCGGGTTGGCTACCAATTATCAGGGGATCTCCCACCCTTCTCTCCCTAATTACCTGGCCGCCACCGGTGGTTCGACCTTTGGCATCACCGATGACGGCGACCCGTCCGATCGCCCCGTCAACGCTCCCTCGATCTTCAGCCAAGTCAATGCAGCCGGCCTGACCTGGCGGGGCTACGACGAGTCCATGCCCACCCCGTGCGACACCACCGGATCCGGCCTCTACGCGCCCCGTCATAATCCCGCCGTGTACTACGTGCCGTTGCGACAGGCCTGCCAGCAGTCAGACGTCGCGTTGGGGTCAATGGGCACCGGCGCGCTGGCCAGGAACCTCCAGAGGAATACGCTGCCCAGCTTCGCGTTCGTCACCCCGAACCTGTGCCACGACGGCCACGATTGCTCGGTGCAGACCAGCGACACCTGGATGTCCACATTCCTCCCGGCCGTCTTCTCGAGTCCGGCCTATCGTGCCGGCCAGACGGCGGTGTTCGTTGTGTGGGACGAGGGAACCACTGACAACCACATTCCGATGATCGTCGCCGCACCCTCGGTTCGCGCCGGAACGAAGTCGAACGCCTCGTTCAACCACTACTCGCTCCTGCGGACGTCCGAGCAGCTCCTCGGGCTGCCCACGCTTGGTCAGTCGACGAACGCCTCGAGCATGGTGGCCGCCTTCAACCTGTGACACCCAAGTGGGCGCATCCGACCTGTGAGATGCCGGTCGTGGGTGACGAGCCAGTGGCTGCCTTCGACTGTGACTTCTCGGTTGTGCTTGGCGTACGAGTGGGCCCGAGCGCCCTTCCGGTGAGGTCAGGACGTAGCGGCCATGCCCACCATCGGCTGGTTCAGGTGCTGGCCGCCCATCGACCCGTGGAACGGGGCGTCGAAGGAGAAAATGCCGCCATCGGATGCGGCCAGGTAGTACCCGCTCCCGCCCGGTGCGGTGGCCATGCCCACCACCGGCTGGTTCAGGTGCTGGCCGCCCATCGACCCGTGGAACTGGGCGTCGAAGGAGAAGATGCCGCCATCGCTGGCCACTTCCCAGTAGCCCTGGCCGCTCGGGTCGGTTGCCATACCCACGATCGGCCGATTCAAGTGTTGTCCGCCCATCGACCCGTGGAACTGGGCATCTCCGAAGCTGAAGATCCCCCCGTCGGACGCAACCAGCTGGTACCCCATGCCGTCAGGCGTGGCGGCCATGCCCACGACCGGTCGGTTCAGATGCTGGCCTCCCATTCCCCCAAAGTTGGGAGCGTTGAAGGCGTAGACCGAACCGTCGGCCCCCACTACCCAATAGCCACCGGTGGCCTTGTCGGCCGCCATCCCGACGGCATTGGCGATGCTGGCGACCTGGGGAACGGATCCGTGCCATCCGGCGGTCCCGAAGGTGAAGATGCCACCGTCCCGGGCCACGAGCCAGTAGCCGTTGTTGTCGGACGTCATGGCCATGCCCACCACCGGTTGGTTCAGATGCATCCCGCCTTCGGACCCGAAGAAGGCAGGACCGAAGGTGAAGATGCCACCGTCACTGGCCACCAGGTCGTAACCGGCAGAGGGCGGGGGTGGGACAACTGCCCCGGGAAGGACGACGATCGACAGGGCTTGGCTGGCCGGCGTCGAACCAATGAGGCCGGACGCCGTCGCCGTCAGGACGTACGTCTGGGGGACGGCGGTGGTATTGGGCGGGACGGTCACGGTTGCCGACACCGCGGCGGCCGGGCATGGCACCGTCGATTCCGGGGGCGGGATGGCCGGGGCCGGCGTGTAGGGGATCGATATCTGCACTCCGGCAGAAGGTGCCGCGCTGACGGAGCACTGCGTGGCGTTCAACGTGGCCAGGGTGACGGTGGTCGAGCCTCCGCTCGAGGGCAGCGGGGCCAACGGTCCTGTGAATTGGGCGATGGACGGATTCGGCGGCGAGGAGGACGGTCCGACGAAGGCGCTCTGGGAGGCCTCACGTTCACCGGCGAGCTGGCTCCCCGGTGCCCCGATGATGAAGAACCCATCGCCAAATCCCTCGAACTTGAAGCGAACGCCCGTCGTCGGGATGGGACCCGGGTACGTCACCTGGATGGACGTGGTCGTCGAATTGCCGGGGCACGCCACGGACGACGGGTACACGAGGCTCGTCCTGCTGGTGGACCACCAGGGCGACGCATAGGTGAACTGGGAGATCGTCTGGGGTGCTCCTGGGCCCTGACAGACCACTGGCGAGTCGTAGTTGAACGTGGCCGTGTTGCCCGAAACTGTGATGGACGTGTACTGAGGCGGGGCGTCGGTACCGCTCACGTACAGCGAGCCGGGGACCTGCTCGACGACGCCGACTTCCATGTACGAGACGAGGCCCGGCGTCGGGATGTAGTCAAGCGTGTTCGACGTGGTGTTCCCGATGCCGCTCTCCCCTGCCGGGAATACGCCGCAAGCTTGTTGACCGAGAAGCACAGCTCCGGTCAATGAGTAGACAAGGTCCGCCGAACCAGCTTGGCAGTTTGTGATGACCTCCGGAGCGTTGTCCATCGGCGGCCCGGGCAGGTCCGCCGTAGGGACGGCGATGGCGTCGAAGAGGTCCGGCGCCGTGGGGCCGGCACCTCCGAACCCGATCGAGCAGTTCGTCCCGCCGAAGACGCGCTGATACACCGGGGTGCACTGGGTGCCGTTCTTGTTGACCTCGCCGCTCACGATCAGGTTCCATGCGGCGCCATCGCTCTGGGCCGTCACACCGTTCTGGCTCAGGATCTCGAGGGTGGCGAGCGAGAGATGGTTTCCGGTCTGCAGGTTGGGAGCACCGGTCAGCGTGTAGGTGACGGTCGAACCAGCGACCACGGCGATGGCATTGCTCGAGTCAATGGTCCCTTGGTCGGTCCCGTCGGTGAGCGACAAGCTGAAGTTGCTGCCGACCGCCGGTACCTCGTTGAAGGTAACCGTCAGCACCTGGCCGGTTCCCAGCGTGGCGGCGGCGCAGCCGCCCGGGAGGGCGGGACACTCGGCCGTCGCCGTCGAGATGAGCTGCGGGGGCGGGGCGCCACCGCCGGAGATGGCGTGCGCCGGTGGCGAGGTGATACCGATCACCACTGCAGCCACGATGACTACTCCGACGACGATGCCCACCAGTCGACCGGCTCCGCTGTTGGCCGAGTCGAGAGGCCGGAGAGCCCGCATTCCTTTGCTGATGGTTCTCATTGCTGCCTCCGGCTCCCTGGTATGCGGCGACCGAGGTACCGGCCTACGTCTAGGTTCCGCCTTCGCGGCAGGGAGGACGTCCCCAAGTAGTACGAACTGTCTACGTCATTTGGTTGATATGCGACCTCAACGTTCGGGCTGGAAGGCCTTGAGTTTTCTGGACGCGGTGGTAGCGGGGGGTGGGCTACTCCCCCGCACGTCTCCCAGCAGCTCCGGACGCGCCGCCGGCTGAGCTCGGTGCAGTCGGCTCCGTCGGAATTCTGGGGATGGTTGACGGCCAGCACCACCGGCCCGACGGGGAATGCCGCGTGAAGAGCGTCAGTGAGGTCTGACTGGCGAGCTTTCGAGCTCCAGGGGGCCCAGGGGTCCAGTGGACGATCAGTTCCGGCGACTCGCCTTTGCTTCCTGGCTCAGCCTGACTCCTTCATGTCGTACCAGAACCCGCCGTTCAAGTTGATGTTGTTGCCCGTGTCCTGGCCCGGGGCAGAGTCGCCGACATAGGTGTACAGAGGACGCCGGTCATAGGTGACCTGGGTCTGGCCGTCGGATCGTTTGATCGTGCCCAGTGTCCCGGTCAGACCCGGTGGGGCGACCGGATGCCCGGTCACCGGTGGCCAGTACGCCGCACAGGTTCCGTAGCACGTCGACATGTTCGGCTTGTCGGGGGCGAACCAATAGAGGACATAGCCCTTGGCATTGGTCAGCACCTTCGCACCGTGGACGGTGGTGAGCTTGATGACGGCGGTCGACGAGCCTGCGCTGGTGGTGGCCGGCCCCGTCACCCCCAGGGCCACTCCCACCAGCACGGCGGCAATAACTGAGGCGGCGGCCACCAACCACCGGACCGCGGGCCACCAGGATGCCAGCCGATCGACCAGTCCGGTGCCTTGGGCCGCGGCCCCGACGGGCTGATGGCGAATACCCGGATCGAGGGCCAGTACCGCCAGCACGGCGAAGGCCAGGATCTCGACGATGGCGGCCTCGATACCCACCGATGTGCGGAGTTCCCGGAACCCGAAGAGCCCGATCCACACCGACAGTACGTACCCTCCGAGAGTCGAGAGGGCAAACCCGGCTCCGGCTGCCGCCGCCAAGCGGCTTCCGGTGGCGAGCACGATCAAGCCGAGGACGAAGGCGGCGATGACCTGAAGGAGGAACAGCCAGCCGATGGTCGGGATAGTCCGGTACCCGGTGAGATAGAGGTCAAGGTGAATCGCTCCGGTGGCGATCAGCAGTCCGGCGCCGACGACCCGGAGCACCAACGGTTGCCAATCCCGACCCGAGGGTCGTGGATCGGCCGATGCCATCGAGGAGTTCATGTCTAGTGGTCCGGTCACCGGTTCGACTCGTGCAACTCGGTCGCTCCTAGTCGGCGCTTGGTTGATCGTCGGTCGTGGGGACGGGTCAGCGGTTGGCCAGCTCCGAGGAAGTCGGTGACGCCGCCGGCTCAGGCCGGGTCGTCCCCGTTGCCGTGAGCTGTCGTTCGATCACCGCGTCGACGCTGAACCGGCCAGAGCCCAAGAAGGCAACGACCAGGGCCAGGGCGGCGAGGGCGATGTTCAACTGATAGCCGGGATGCGAGGGGGGAGACGAACCGATCCCGGATGCCCACGTGACGGTGATCATGGCCATCACCATGTCTCCGAACAGAGCGAGACCGGCAAGTCGTGAGGCGAAGCCCAGGGCCAACGCAATACCTCCCCCGAACTCGATCACACCGCCGAGGACGGCGAACAGTCCGCCGGGATGGAGGTGGGCCGTATTCGAGAAATAGAGAGCGGTCTGGTGAAAGCCCGGGCCGTTGAATGCACCGAACAGCTTCCCGCCCCCGTACCAGATGAAGATCCAGGCCAGCCCGGCCCGCGCCGCCAGCAGGGCGAGGTCGGTGGGGAGCGCCGCGGTGCGAGAGGTGACGGCGAGGGCCAACCATTCCCGACCGGTGCGCCGATGCGTCTGGAGCGAAGCTGTTGCCATTACGCCACTTCCCGTTCTTCGACGTTGTCTTCCTCGGCACTTTCTAGTGTCGCCATGCTCAAGGCGTGTTGCTTACCGTGCTCCGTCCGATGTGACGATTCCCCTCTATCTTGTGGAAGGGAGGGGCGATTCGTCGCCTCGTCCAACGGGCGGAACGGTCCCCACATCTGAGCGGCGAACACCGAGAGCTGACGTGAGGCCGGCCGCTCCTGTTCGACGATCAATGGCCGCCCCGGCAACCCGGTATCGGCCCTGACCGTCGCTTCGGTCGGGAACACCGCCGTGTGGAACATCTGATCCCAGATGGTGAGGACGAAGCCCATGTTGACGTCTTGAGGCCCGTCCAGCTGATGGTGGATGCGGTGATAGTTCGGGCTCACCACGATCCGGCCGAGCGGTCCGAAACCCAGACGGGTATTGGAGTGGGCGAAAGCGACGATGGCGCCGTAGAGGGCGAGCACGGTGATCGACAGCGACCCATTGGCCAGGAGCACCAGCCCCGGTACCAAAGAGATCATGTAGGAAACGTGAATGAGGGGGTGGGTGCGGAAGACGGTGAGTACGTTCATGTCCTCCTGCGAGTGGTGCAGCTCGTGGAAGCGCCACAGCATCCGGATGCGGTGATTGGCAAGATGGGCAAACCAGTTGCAGCCGTCCACTGCCACCAGGAGCAGGACGATGGCCCCCCAGTGAGGCAACGGACCCATCTTGGGCAGGACGATCCACGGCACCGACCGGCGAACCACCTCGTCGAAGGCGAGAGTGAGCGCTGTCACCAGCGGAACCACAAGTGCCGCGTTGAATATGGTGAACAGCAGGTCGTGACGATACCCACGGGCAAAGAGCGTTCGCCGTTGTGCGGGCCACACCCGTTCCACAACCAGAATGGCGCCGATGAAGGCCAGGCTCAACGGACCGATCGTCACCACCTGAAGGCTGGTC
>DATMMO010000247.1:0-5021 GCA_035569695.1 Acidimicrobiales bacterium
ACCGGGGGCATCAACCTCTGGGGTTGGTGGCCGTCGTGGTCGCCCGCGGCGGTCGTCGCCCCGGCATTCGTGGTGGTGGGCATCGTCGGCCTGGCCTGGACGTGGCTCGCCCCCCGGCCCCGGTCGCTGCTCTACCAGCTGGCCGCCATGGGCTCCATCTTGTCGTCGATGGCCATCCCCCAGGCCATCGCCATCCACACCCGGCAGTACTACAGCACCGATTCGGGAGCGTTCAACCAGGTGGCGGCCAGGGTCCTTGTGCACGGCCAGAACCCGTATCAGGCGTCGATGGCATCGGCGGCCCAGCTGCTGAAGCCCCCCGAGCTGTTCTGGACGTACATGGTGAACGGCAGCCACGTGACCCACGTCTCCTACCCCGCCGGTTCGTTCCTGTTCGAGGTGCCGGGCCTGTGGTTCGGGTTCCATCACCAGGTCTCGGACTGGATGGACCTCTACGCCTGGATCGTCACCGGAATCCTGCTCTTCGTGATCATGCCTGCCGCCCTGCGCTGGCTGGCCGCACTCATCGCGGTAACGCCGATCTTTGTCGGGGTCTTCAGCTCGGGAGGGACCGACGCCCTGTTCGTGCCGTTCTTGGTCCTGGCTGTGTGGCGCTGGGACCGCTTCGGGGCCGGACGGCAGGCCGGCATCGCCCGGTGGCTGGGTCCGATCGCCCTGGGGATGGCCTGTGCCATCAAACAGACCCCGTGGTTCTGCGTGCCCTTCCTGGTCCTCGGCGTGGTCCTCGAGGCACGACGGACCGGTCGCCCGGCGCCGCGGCTGGCCGGCCTCTACGTCGGAATCGTCGCCCTCGTCTTCGCCGCGGTGAACCTTCCCTTCATCATCTGGCAACCCTCGGCCTGGGTGAGCGGCAACCTCATTCCCTTCCGGCAGCCGCTGGTGGCCGACGGCCAGGGTCTGGTGACGCTGGCCACCCACGGGCTCACCGGCGGGGTCAATCTGTCCATGCTCACCCTGGCCAGCGCCCTGGTCTACGTGGCTCTCCTGATCGCCATGGTCGTCTGGTTCCCGGCCATGAAGCGGATCTGGCTGTTCCTGGTGCCCCTCGTCTTCTTCGTGGCGGCCCGGAGCCTGACCAGCTACCTGGTCGACTTCTTCCCGGCCGCCGTGGTTGCTGCTTTCACGGTGACCGCCGTCACCACGCCGGCGAGGACGATCTCCGCCGTGCGGCTGCGTCTGGCCCTCATGGCCACCACGGTCGCGGCCGTCGTGGCCGGCATCGTGGTGGCCAGCCTGGCCTTCGTGTCGCCGCCCCTGCAGTTGGCCGTGCGGGCTGTGCGGACATCCAATCAAGCGACGACGCTGAACGCAGTGACAGTGACGGTCGACAACCGGACGGCCGACCCGGTGACCCCTCACTTCATGGTCATCATCGGCAGCGGCCACCCTGCCGGCTACTGGTCCCCGGCCGGCCACCGGCCCGTCGTGCTCCCGCCCCACGGTACGGCCACGGTGACGCTGTATCCCCCGGTGTACACCGGAGCCCCTAATCACGGTGACCATTGGATCGTGGCCGCCTACTCGTCGGAGCCGGGGGCACTGAGCACCTCGCCTCTGCTGTTCTGGAAGCTGGGAAAGCAGAAGTAGCGCCCAGCCGGGAACCGGGCCACTCAGGATCGAGGGGTCCCACCGAAGTACCCTGGCCCTATCGGCACGAGGTGAGGGGGTACCACTGTGGGACCTGGATCACAACCGGGAGGCCTCCGGACGGCGACGGCATGGCCGTCGCTGCCGGTGAGCGAGTGGCACGCCACCCGGGACACCCTGCAGCTGTGGACCCAGATCGTGGGCAAGATCCGCCTGGCCCACTCGCCGCTGTTGAACCATTGGTGGAACGTCCCGTTGTACGTGACGGCGCGAGGGCTCACCACCTCGCTCATGTGGTCGGCCGATGGGCGCGGGTTCCAGATCGACTTCGATTTCGTCGACCACCAGCTCGAGATCACCGTGTCCGACGGCAACCGGCGCAGCGTGGCCCTGGCCCCCCGCTCGGTGGCCGACTTCTACCACGAGGTCGTGAGTCGGCTGGCCGAGCTCGACTTGGACACGGCGATCTGGACCATGCCGGTCGAGATCGAGGGGGCCGTCCCCTTCGACAGCGACGACGAGCACCGGTCCTACGATTCGCACCAGGTCGAGTCCTTCTGGCGGCTGCTCATCAATTCCGCCCACGTGCTCAACGAGTTCCGGACCACCTTCGTGGGCAAGTCGAGCCCCGTCCACCTGTTCTGGGGCGGCCTCGATCTGGCCACCACCCGGTTCTCCGGTCGCTCAGCCCCTCGCCACGTGGCCGGGGCTCCGCACTGTGGCCCCCACGTCATGGAAGAGGCGTACTCCCAAGAGGTCAGCAGCTTCGGCTACTGGCCCGGCGGCGCCGAGGAGGGCTTCTTCTACTCGTACGCCTATCCCGAGCCAGAGGGCTACCGGGACTATCCGGTGTCGCCGCCCGAGGCCTACTACGACGGAGACGTCGGTGAGTTCCTCCTGCCCTACCACACGGTGCGCACCGCCGACGATCCCCGTGCCGTCCTGCTGTCCTTTCTCACCAGCGCCTACCAGGCCGCCGCCGAGCGAGGGGGATGGGACCGGGTCGCACTCGAACGGAAGACACCGTCGTGGGCCCCCGACAACGTGGCCCGAACCGGCTCCCTGTCTGCTCCGTAACCGGTCCCCGGAGCGGAAGCGGCCGTCATGCCGCGTCGTGGAAGACCAGGCCCAACGTATGGCGGGTCCCGGAGCGGATCTCGTTGACGCCGTGCCGCATCGGCGCCCGAGCCCAGCCCCGCTGGGTGGCCAGGGGCCGTTCCCGGGTGGTGAAGATCAGACCCTGGCCCCGTTCCAGGGTTCGGACGATGCCGCGGGACTGGGAACGCGGTCGCTGTTCGACCAGGAGGAGCTCTCCCCCGGAGAAGTCGTCTCCGGGCTGGTTGAGGCCGATGACCACCTGCAGGGGGAACACCAGGTCGCCGTAGAGGTCTCGGTGGAGGGCGTTCCAGTCGCCGGCCCCGTAGCGCAACAGGATCGGGGTGGGCTTGGTCTGTCCGGCGGCGTGGCACCGCTCCAGCCAGGCATCCAACGTGTCGGGCCACGGCGCCTCCAACCCCAGCTGGTCGGCCCATTGGCGGGCGATGGGCAGCAGCTGGGGGTAGAAGGCATGGCGCAGCCGATCGACCAGGTCGGGGAGCGGGTAGTCGAAGTAGCGGTACTCGCCGCGCCCAAACCGGTAGCGCTCCATGTCGACCGTGCTCCGGAACAGCCCGCGATCGGCATAGAGGTCGACCAGCCCCGCACACTGGCTGGGGGTCAGCAGTGGGCCGGTGAGCGCACACCCGTCGTCGTCCATCTGGCTGCTCAGGGCGGCCCAGTCCAGGCCACCGACCCGGGTGGCCGGATCAGCATCAGCGGTGGCCGCGCCCATCCGGGGGGTGCTCACCGGGACTCCAGCGCCAACAGGAGCACTTTGGCCGCCTGCCCCCCGGCATAGCCGCCCGGGCTTCCATCGGCGCGGACGACGCGGTGGCAGGGCACCACGACGGGCAGCGGGTTGGTGGCACAGGCGGTGCCCACGGCCCGAACCGCCTTCGGGTTCCCGGCCAGTCGGGCCACGGCGGCATAGCTGGCGGTTTCCCCGTAGGCGATATCGGGCAGGTGGCCCAGCACCAGGCGGCGGAACCCGGCCGAGAGCCGGTGGTCCAGGGGGACGTCGAACCGGGTACGGGTCCCGGCAAAATACTCGTCCATCTCCCGGGCCACAGGGTCGAGCCGTCCCGGGGCCAACAGGATGCGGGGGCTGATCTTCTCGGCCAACGCGGCCAGGGCCGCGCCGTGGCCCTGGCGGGCAAAGGCCACCCGGACCAGGCCCTGGTCGGTGGCGGCCAGGAGCAGCGGGCCGACTGGGGTGTCGACGGTCCGATAGGCCACGTCGACCAGCTGGTCCGCTTCGGCCCGTGTCACCAGGTTGGCGCGCAGGCGATCGTTGGCGGCCTCGTCGACCAGGGGGAGCGCGGCGAACAGGTCGGCTGCTCCCCCATTCGTCGATGTCTCGTGCCGGGTGGTGCTCATGGGGTTGCTCCCTGGTAGATGGCTCGCAGCCGCTTCACCCCGTCGGCCGCCGCTCGGCGAGCGGCCGCCTCGGTGCCGCCGAGGACCGACGCCACTTGGGCATAGGGCAATCCGGCCAGGTGGTGGTAGACGACCGCCTCACGCTGCTTGGACGAAAGCAATTGGAGAGCCGTCCACAGCTCGTCGACCTCCTCGATGGTGGTGCCTCCTCGGCCGACCGTTTCGGGCACCGCCTCCACCGGTTGTGGGTTGCGGCCGGTGGCTCGGTGCGAGTCGATGGCCTTGTGCTTGGCGATGGTGACCAACCACGCCTCGACGTTGGCGTCGGGGTCGAGGTTCGGGTAGGCCCGGAGGGCGGCGACGAACGTCTCGGCCCACGCGTCCTCGGCCTCGTGATAGCCGAGCATGGCCCGACAGACCCGCAACACCGCCGGACCGTGCGTGGTGATGACCTCCTCGAACGGTCTCAGTCCCACAGTGGGTCGACGTCCCCGTGGTCCCGAACGTGAGGTTGCATCGGCACCCCGGAGGGGCCAGGTCGACCGGGCACGCCACAGTCCACCCCTAGAACGAGGTCTCCTCGAACAGGGTCTGCACGACCACCGGTGGCGGGCTCTCGAGGTCCAAGAGCTTCGCCTTGCGCTCCAGGCCTCCGGCGTACCCGGTCAGCGAACCGTCGGCACCGATCACCCGATGGCAGGGGATGATCACGCCGATGGGGTTGTGCCCCACCGCCGTGCCCACGGCGCGGGCCAGCGTCCAGTCGGCCTCCTCGTCGCCCACCTCGGCGGCCAGCTCACCGTAGGTGCGGGTCCGGCCGTAGGGAATCTGGGTGAGGAGACGCCACACCGAGTGCTCGAAGGCGCGGCCCGACGGAGCGAGGGGTACGGAGAATCGGCGCCGCTGGCCCGAGAAGTACTCGGCCAGTTCTTCGGAGG
>DATMMO010000248.1:0-3036 GCA_035569695.1 Acidimicrobiales bacterium
GGTATCCGATCATCTCCCCGGGGGAGGTCCCGTTGGCGCTCCACGAACATGCGCAACGGGCAGTCGCGTGGTGCCCCCGACTGGCACTCCACCTGGTGGAGGGTCAGTCCACCGCAAGGGCGCCCCGTCAAGTGCCCGTCACCAAGTCCGGGGCGACCAGGCAGTAGGCCCGACGGCAGGCAGGGACGGGCGGTCGGGGGCGGGCGGTCCTTCATGTTTCCTTCAGGAACGGCCTCTACCGTTGTCGTTTGTCGCGCAACCCGAACCAGCAGAGGAGTAATTGGTGAACTCGGAGTCGTCCATAGCGGGACAAGCGTTGTCATGGGCTCGAGTGGACTTTGCTCCACGGCACAGACAACCTTCAGCGGCGGCGGTGGTCGTGGCCACAGTGGCCTCGCTGGCCGGATCACTGGCCGCCGACGCCATTGTGGTCGCCATCGGCACGGCCATCTTCCCGTCCACCAAGGGCTACGTTCACTTCCGCTTCGGCGACTATTCCAAGCTCACGATCATCGGCGTGCTGATTGCCTGCCTGGCCTGGCCGGTGGTCACGCGGATCAGCTCCGCGCCCCGGTGGCTCTTCTTCCGCTTGGCCGTCGTGGTGACCGTGGTGCTGCTGGCGCCCGACGCATGGCTCCTGCTTCGAGGTGCGTCCTCCAAGGCCGTGCTCGTGCTCGTGATCATGCATCTGGCTATCGCCGTGGTCACCTACAACTGCCTGGTCCACTTGGCCCGAGTGCGGAAACCGCGCCGAGCCCGGGCGTAACCCGATCCTCCGAAGTTCTCATTCCGGTCAGGACGGGTGCCGACCAGCGGGCGTCAATAGACGACTACCAGGTCAATGGTAAAATTGCGTTGTGAGATCAACTAGCGAGGAGATCGAGGAGTATCCCGACGGCCGACTCGTTATTCCCGCCAGTGGCAACCCGGTCGATGACGACATGGTCCGGGCACTTCGCTCTTCCGACCAGCGCTGATTGAGCTGTTCTGCCTGACCTTCGACGGCCGACGACGGGCCGGTGACGGGTAGTTCAAAGACCTCGATGGAACCAGACCTTCACGGCCGCGTCGTCCTGATCACCGGAGCCACCTCGGGCATCGGCAAGGAGGCCGCTCGCTGGCTGTCGGCTCGGGGCGCGACGGTGGTGACAGAAGCCAGGGTCACGATGAAGGGGCGGGATCGTTCTGGGCCATCTGCGTCTCACGCCGCTCGGCGTGCATCTCCCATGGGGCTCGCGACAGGACCCTGCCCGTCTCGAGCAGCGACTTGAGATTGGCGAACACGGCCGGCCATCCGGCCGAGATCGCCTGCAGGGCCTCGTCGTCGGCCACGTTCTCGTGGGTGACCGTCAGCCGGACGATCTCGTGGTACGGCTCGATGTCGAACGTCACCGTTGTGGGACCTCCCGGCGGTTCAGCACCGGGACCGTCGAAGGTGAAGGCCAGCCGGCGAGGAGGCAGGGACTCCAGCACGGTGCCGACCACATCGGCAGTGTCCGAACCGTCCACTCGTCGGTGCTCCCAGGGAGAACCGACCTGCCAGTCCGAAATGTTGCTGTGTCCCCAGTACTGGGCGGTCAGCTCGGGATCGGTCAGCGCCTCCCACACTCGCTCAGGTGAGGCCTCGATGTAGGTGACGTATACGTAGTCCGGCCGGGTGGCCATGGTGTCCTCCTCTGCTCGTCGTTTCATGGCACTGAGGGCGCGCAACCGGGGAGACTCGAACTTCTCGATCCAGCGCTCCTGGATGTCCCAGAGGGGCACGGGATTGAGATAGTGCAGTTTCTCCCGTCCTCGGCGAACAGTGGTGACCAAGTTGGCCGCCTCGAGCACGCCGAGATGCTGGGTCGCCGACTGGCGGGCCATGGCCAACGGCTGGCACAGCTCCCCGAGGGTCTGGCCATTGCGCCGGCGAAGCTCGTCCAGCAGCGACCGCCGCGTCGGATCGGCCATCGCTTTGAAGACCAGGTCATTGTCGCCCACTCCATTATTATGCAGGCATATACCTGCATAAGTCAACCCGGATGGGGGTGGCGGACATCCATCTCACCCCGGCGGCGCTTAGCCCCGTAACCTTCGAGCAGGCCCAATCAGCCCAGCGACGTGCGGATACCCAGTCGCAGACAGGCGAGCGCCGTGGACGAAGACCGGGAACGGGGTGAGCTCGACGAGTCGGTCGATGAGGACGACCGACCGGCTGCGGTGTACCCCAGCGGCAGCCCGGATGCATGGCTCGCCGGAGTGGCTCCTGGTGGGTTCGGCCTCAGTCCGCTGATGCGGGAGCCGAGGGGGTCAACACCCCTGGAATCGGACCACGGCGACGAGCGCATCCCCACCAGTGCGCTGTGGGCCATGAAGTACCTCGGACACGGACGATTCGGCTTGTCCCACGACGATGCGCTCGACCAGATCCGCTGGGCCTCCGGCCCCCACGGCCCCGACGACCCAGGCGCCGAGATCTACGTGATCGACGACGGATACGACCACTGCATGGTGTCCCGATTAGTTGGCGTGTCACCGGATGGATGCACGTACTGCCTCGTAGCTCGGGTCAAACGGCTGGACTTCGAAGACGTGCGGGCGGGGCGGGCGCAGGCGCTCGACCTCTTCTCGCGGGGCAAGGAGTTCACGGTATGCGGGGTGGTCGAGGGCTCGATCTCGAACGTGATCCGAGTAGCCGGATACCGGAGATACAGAGAGGTGCCAGCCGACTATCTCCCCCCAACCACCTTGATCGAATTCGACGGACCGCTCTGAGCTCACTGGCGGCTAGCGAACAGATTGCGTCCGCCTCCCGAAGAGCTGCTGCATGCGCTCGACGCCCTCGTGGCCGGTTGCGCCTATGAGCGTCGGGCCGCGGTTGTCCGAGCCGGAGTCGAAGCCATCACCGCAATCGAGCGGGGCCGAGAAGTCGACCGAACCATCGCCGGAGAGTGGTCGCAGCCTCGTCGTCCCCCGCCGCTCAACGGATCATCGGATAGGACCCGACGGCTAGCGGTCCACCCCGAGGATGAGCCCGCTGGTCGGCACCCCTGT
>DATMMO010000249.1:0-4484 GCA_035569695.1 Acidimicrobiales bacterium
CCGTTCGATGCCGTGCATGATGGCCGGGGCGTCGGAGGGGATGGCTCCGGCGTGATTGCCGATCAGCAGGGCGCCGCCCACGGTCGGGATCTTCTCCATGCCCTCCCACTCCACCCGGAACCAGTGCTTGTACATGGGGTCGTACAGGCGCCGGACGAGCGATCGCACGTGCTCGGAGCGACCCCACTCGTCCACGTCACCCCGCCGGGGATCGACGGGCTCACCCTCATCGAGATCGGGGCGGTAGTTGCGGGGCAACACGACGGGAAGGGGAGCGGGCTCCTCCGGTGCCACCTGCATACTGGCTCGCCGGGCCCGGACGTCGATGGCGCGGGCTCGGCGCTCAGCCGCTCGGCGGCGTTCGGCCGTCTGGCCCGTGTCCGTTCCCTCCGCGCTCACGCGGTGCATCGTACCGCCGACGCCTCCCCCGGTATAGGGCCCCGGATCTGCGGGTGATCCCTGGGTCTGTCCGGGGAAACGGCGTGCCCGGGCCCCCGTCTACGCAGATGGCCATCCGGGCACGACCGCGCTGTGGATCCGGCCGGCCAGGGGCGCGAGGGCCAAGAGGCCCGAGAGGGTGAGGGAGCGGGGGGTCACCGCCTGTTCGGGGAGGGCGGCGCGCAGGGACCGCACGTAGCCGGCGACCTCGGCTGGATCGACCAGGGGAAACAGGACCAGGGTCTCTGCGTGGCCCGAGATCACGGGATGAGGCACCGGGCACCGGCCGGCAGCCAGCGCGGCGCGCACCTGGTCGAGGAGCCGATCATCGGCCGCCAACTGGTCCTCGTCGCCGGGACGAGACCCGGGCCCGGTCATGGCGACGGCGGGCACAGGCGGTGGCCGGCGAAGCCCGGAACGGGAGCTGAACACGTCGGCCAGCATGGTTATCGAGTCGTGTAACGGCTGGACGCTGCTCCCGGGAACGTGCTTCCAGTGGACAGGTACCTCGGCAATAGTGAGACCGAGCCGGTGCGAACAGGCCAAGACCTCCACGTCGAAGGCGAAGCGGTCGATGGGAACGAGATGGAACACCAGGCGGGCGACCTCGGTGCGGAAGGCCTTGAACCCACATTGGGTGTCGAGGAAGTCGAGGTCGGTGCCGACGGTCACCAGTCGATTGAACAGTCGACCCATCAGCAGCCGGATCATGTACCGGCTCTCGACCATGGAGTCGGGGAGCGACCGGGATCCGATAGCGGCCTCCGTCGTTTCCAGGCGATCGAGGAGCTGGGGAATGGCCCGAGGGTCAATGGCCATGTCTGCGTCCATGTACGCGGTGGAGGCGCCGCGCGCCGCTCTGATGCCGGCCCGGACGGCCGCACCTTTGCCCTGGTTGGTGGGCAGCCGGATGACGCGGTGGTGGGGGAGGTCGGCCGTCAGGGATCGGGCGCGGCCCGACGTATCGTCGTCGCTGCCATCGTCGACCACGATGACTTCGGTCTGGTCGAGATCCACCGCGCCGGACCGGACGGCGTGCTGGAACCGCTCGAAGCCATCGTCGAGCCGGTGGGCCTCGTTGTAGGCGGGCACGACGATGCTCAACCGGAGTGCGGTCGTCGGTCGCCCGGAGGGGGAAAGAGAGGGTGCTGGGTCGATCGGCGTGGGCGACAGCTTAGGGTCCGCCGGGGCCGGCCCTAGGGTCGGGCCGCACCGACCAAACCTCCGCACCACAGCGGGTCGTCGGTGACCACGGTCCCGGTGTGGGCGGCCTGGACGATGGTGGCGCTCCCGTTGAGGGTGGCCGCGCCGTTCAGGCTGGGTCCCACCGACAACGCCACGGGGGCGAGCTCGGAGACGGCGGAACCGCTCCTGCGTCGAGCGGAATCCTCAGTGGGCACAGCAGCCACATGCGTCACATCGGTCACAGTATCCCCGAGGTCGGGGAAATCCAAGGGCGTCGCCCCTGGTCACAGGGCAACAGGTCCACAGGCTCGAGCCGTCGACTATGACGGAGGGATGCTGAAGCCAGGGCTGACCATGGACGGAAGCGGGGGCTGACCGTGGACGGAATCGTGGAGGTCCGCGGCGGGCGTCTTCGGGGATTGGAACGAAACGGTGTCTGGTCGTTCTCGGGCATTCCCTATGCGGCGCCCCCGGTCGGACCGCTCCGGTGGCAGCCGCCGCTCGAGGCCAAGCCGTGGACGGGGATCAAGGAGTGCGATCATTTCGGGCCCATTGCCCCCCAGACCCCACCCATCCCTGGCATGTCGATCGGCGGTGCGCCCGAGGAGCAGTCGGAGGACTGTCTGACCCTCAACGTCTGGTCGGGCGGGCTGGGCGGAGAGCCCCGACCGGTCATGGTGTGGATCCACGGAGGCGGTTTCAATTCGGGCACCGGCGCCGGGGACCTCTACCGCGGTGGGACATTGGCCCGCGAGGGCGACGTGGTCGTTGTCACCATCAATTATCGGTTGGGGGCGTTGGGCTTCCTGGCCCATCCCGCCCTGGAGCCGACCCCGTCGGCCTGGGCCGGCGGCGAGCGGTGGCTGGGCTCGGGCAACTGGGGTATCGCCGACCAGATCGCCGCATTGGTGTGGGTGCGGGAAAACATCGCCGCATTCGGGGGTGATCCGGACAAGGTGACCATCTTCGGAGAGTCCGCCGGAGGGATGAGCGTCTCCACCTTGCTGGGCGTGACCGCCGCTCGAGGCCTCTTCCATCGGGCCATCATCCAGAGCGGGCCACCCTTCACCCACACGGCCGACGAGGCGGCGGCACGAGCGGAGCTCCTGGTCGAGAACCTGGGGGTGCCGTTGACGCGCCAGGCCCTCGAACGGGTTCCGGCGGCGGAACTGGTGCGTGCGGCCCAGGAGATAGGCCAGTCCTTGGTTCTGGGGGATGGCGGACTTCCCTTGGTCTTCCTGCCCACAGTGGACGGAGGTCTGCTGTCCCGGGCGCCCGAGGTCGAGGTGGCCGACGGCGCCTCCGCCGATGTCCCCATGCTGATCGGGACGAATCGGGACGAGGCCGCGTTCTTTGCCGTGGCCCTGCCGGCGGTCAATGCGCTCGACGAGCCCGGTCTGCAGCGGTGGGTGCAACGCATCGTGCCCGCGCCCGAGAGCGAGGGGCTCATCGATGAGTACCGACGGGCTCGGGCAGCCCGTGGTGAGGGCACCACACCGCGCGATCTGTGGGTGGCCATCGCCACCGACTCGGTGTTCCGGGGCCCTTCGGTGCTCCTAGCCGACAGCCATGCCCTGGTCGGATCGGGCGGGGTACCCGAATTGGTGGGCAATACCGAATCCGGTGGGGCGGGGACCTATCTCTATCTGTTCACGTGGGAGACGCCGGCTTTCGGCGGTGTCCTGGGCTCGTGCCACGCGCTGGAGATTCCCTTTGCCTTCGGCACCGTGACCAACCCGATGGTCCAGCAGTTCGCCGGCGGGGGCGATGATGCGTTACGGCTGTCCGAAGGTATGCGCCAGGCCTGGATCTCCTTTGCTCGGACCGGCTCACCATCCGGCGACTTGGTCGGGGAGTGGCCCAGGTGGGACCCGATCCGTCGTCCCACCATGGTGTTCGGACCGTGGCCGGGCAGTGAGGGCATGTGGCGTGCAGTGGATGCTCCCCGGGACGAGGAGCTGTTATCGCTCTTGGATGCGCTTCCGTCGTCGGCGATCGGGAGCGAACTGGCAACGTGACGGCGACGCCAGACCACCCCGTGGCCGCCTAATCTGCTGCCGGGGGACGTAGCCCAACAGGTAGAGGCAGGGCGCTTAAACCGCCTCCAGTGAGGGTTCGACTCCCTCCGTCCCCACGATGTGATTGGGCGCGAGCCTTGGCTGGTTCGCCGTTCTCCGGACCTGAATTACAGGACGACACTCTCCGGGCTGGCTGTCCACCGTCCAGAAGTGTCGGTTAGTTCACCAGTTGCAAGATGTGGTCGCTACTGGCCGAGTTCTGGCTCGAGCCGGGAATGTAGGTGGCGTACACGGTGTGCTGGCCCGGGCCCAGACCGCTGTAGCGGGCTGGGATTGTGCCCGCCAGACCCTCCGCTGCTGGTGGTGCCTCCGCCTCCGCCCCGGGGCGCGCCCAGCGATCCGCCCCCGTTCTGGCCGTCGAGGGTACCCGGCGGGATCTGCGGTCCCCCGTTGGCGTCGCTCCCACCCCCACCGCCCCCGGCGGCGATCACGATGTGGTGACCGTCGGTGCCTTGGACATAAGAGAACCCGCCCCCGCCACCACCGCCGCGGGCACCGTCGCCGCCGCCGTTGTACCCGCCCTCGCCGGTGTTCGGTATCTTGCCGCCACCCTGAGCCGATGAACCGTCATCTCCGACGACCACCTGAAGTCGTTCGCCCGGTGTGACCGGCACGTAGCTGCTATGGACCTCGATGCCCTTGCCGGCCGTACCGCCATTGTGGCCGCGGCCGCCGTGCCCGCCGCCGGCATTGATGTCGATGTAGCGCACGTCAGCCGGGACGGTGTAGGTCTCGGGGTGGTTGACGAAGGTGAAGGTCTGGGAGGCCAAACCCGACGACCCC
>DATMMO010000250.1:0-3134 GCA_035569695.1 Acidimicrobiales bacterium
GTGACGGAGAGGTCGGTGAGGACCTGTCGGGCGGTGATCTCCATCTTGTTCTCGTCGAGCAGTCGGAATCGAAGCTCCTCGTGCCCGAGGTACATGTTCTGGACGATGTCGAGGTTGTCGCACAGAGCCAGGTCCTGGTAGACGGTGGCGATTCCGAGCGCGTCGGCATCTCGGGGTGTCCGGACGTTGGCCGGCTTGCCCTTCCAGAACATCGCCCCTTGGCTCGGCTGCCAGATCCCCGAGATCGTCTTGATCAGCGTGGACTTGCCGGCACCGTTGTCCCCGACGAGGGCCGTCACTTTCCCCGGCATCACATCGAAGTTGACGTCCCGGAGGGCCTGGACCGCACCGAAGCTCTTGGAGATGCCGCGCAGGCTCAGCAGCGAGCCGTCATCATGCGCGTACTCGGTCGGGGTCCCGGTCCCTACAACATCGGTCACCACTGCGGCGGCCGCCAGGCCCTACTTGATGCCGTACTTGGTGCAGTCGGCGGCAAATGCCCCGGTGCATAGCTGGGCGGCCGTGACGAACTGGTCCTTCACAACCGTGGACTGGACATTGGTCGGCGTCACCCACTGAGGCGTCAGCAACGACGAGCGCACAGCGGTGTTGGACTGAGTGTCGGTGGTCGAGCCGTTCACCAAACCCTTCGGCGGGGTCTGGCCCGCCCGCAGGTAGAGAGCCAGCGCGGCGGCGGCTTGCGCCTCCAGATAGATGGGCTTGTACACCGTGCCACATTGGTAACCCGAGATGACGTTCTGCAACCCCACCGTGCTGGCGTCCTGTCCCGTCACCGGAAACTTGTTGGCCGGGATGTTCAGCGTCTTCAGGTAGGTGATGATCGGCGCGGCGTTGTCGTCATTGGGGACGAGCACGGAGTTCATGGCGGGATGGGCGGTCAATGCCTGCTGAAACTCGGTCTCGGCTGTGGGTGGATCCCAGGTCCCGGCTGGCCGCACGGCCAGTGTCCATGCGCCCGAGCTGAACTTCGGCTTCAGGACGGCGTTGTAGCCCTGGGCAAAGAGGGTGGCGTTGTTGTCGGTGGGCGAACCGACCATGACGGCCACGTTGGGCTTGGGGACCTTCCAGGCGGCCACGCAGCTCACCAGCCCCTTCCCCAACAGCGTGCCCACGTTCACATTGTTGAAGCTCACGTAGTACTGGCGGCTCCCGCCGAGGGTGAGCCGGTCGTAGTCGATCACCGCCACACCGTGGCTCTTGGCGTACGTCTCGATCGATGCGCCCACGCCCGAATCAAGCGGGTCTACGACCAGGACGCTGGCGCCCCCAGCCACGGCCGACTGTGCGTCAGTCAGCTGAGTGGTGTCACTGCCCTGTGCGTTCTGCACGCTGAATTGGGAAGTCGAGAGGCCGGCCGCTTTGAACGCCCGGGTCAGGTACGGGGCATCGAACTGCGTGTAGCGGGCCGAGGACACGGTATCGGGAAGGATGACGGCCACCTTGCCCTTGCCCGACTTAGCCAGGGATTTCAGGTTCGCCATGGCCGAGAAGTTGTTTGTGAATGACTTCACGGACACGGTCGCTGTCGCTGCTGAGGCCGCCAACTGGGTGGTGCCGACACCCACGACTGAGCCGAGTAGTCCGCCAACCAGTCCGATCGTCGCCACTGCGCGTCTCTTGTTAATCACTGTGCGTCCCCCGTTCTTCTGAAGCTTGCTCACGACGTCATCCCCCCCATTCACACTGCGTTCTCGTAGTTGTAATACATCCGAACTTCGTGAACAACCGGAGAACTTACAAATTGGAATATGCCCGCGCGAATCTGTTTCTAAACGGTGACGAAGCTCGCTCGCCAAACTTTTTCGTCGAGGTGTCGAAGTCCTCGGTTCTTGTTCATCGAGTGGGGGACCCTCCGACACGGCGAGAACGATGACGTACAGGTTGCTGATTCGTCAGGGCATGACGCTCACACCGCTCGACCCCGAGGTGTGGATGACGCTCTCGGAAGACGAACAGCGGGACACCTACCTGAGTTGTTCGATCGTGATACGTCAGACAGGCTCCATCAGACAGAACGCGTGATGACCAAGGTTCTCCAATTCCGAGATGAGGCGGTTGTGGACGAGGACCGTCGCCGGGCGGCTGCGTGACATGGTGGTCGGGGAGGGTGGCACCGCCCGGGCGAAGTTGTGATGGTCATGGCGATGCCTCGTCAACGCCCGCACAAATGCGACTTGATGGTTGAGTACAGCTCCGAGACCGGCGACTGCGCCGCACCGGTCTAACCCGGAACTTCCGTCACTGTGACGGAATAAGCCCAGGATCAGGGTGCGCTTCGCCGTGCCCCGTGCGGAATCTGGACGACACGTTCACTCGTCAGATCCTCACGAGCTCATGAGACGGGAGCTCGGCCTGGCCCTCGAGTCCTTGCGAGGCCTTCCAACCCGGCGACGCCATTGATGACATGAGGCCGGCAACGGAGCCGGGATCCTCATCGGGCATGGGCGATGGGCCAACCGTTGCCAGACCTGGTGAGGGGTCGTCGATTTCGGTGAGACCGGACAATGAGCCGATGGGCGGGCGGTACCGGGTCTCAGAACAACGCCGATAATGTACATTATGTCAAGTAAGACGAACGGGGCTGGATCTCCCTACCGGGGGGTTTCTACCTCCTGGTCAGGCGTCCGGGCCGGTGGTCCCCCGGGAACCCGAGGACCCATCGTCGGCGGCGGTGAACGGCGAACTGGCGGCGGCGGGGTGAGTTGCTCATGGCCGTACGGCCTGGTGCGCGGGGCTCGTGCGTGTGCCCCCGCCGTTCCCCCGGCGAAGCGCAACCGGGGGTTCCAGACCCGGCGCCAGCCCGGCGGGATGCCCGGGGTCGCGGCCGCCGGCAGCTCGCCCAACTGCAGGCGCTTGAGCCGGAGGAAGGGCTTTTCGACCAGGAACCAGCTGGCCATGGCCACGACGAGGGCGATGGCCAGGGACAGGAGCACGTAGGCGGCCAGCCCCCAGCGGTAGACGCCGTAGAGGGCCAGGATCTGTTCCACCGGGAAGGCGTAGATGTAGAGGCCATAGGAGAAGTCCCCGAACCGGTCGAAGCGGTCGAGGGGCAGCCGGACGGCAAGCCAGAAGCACAGGTAGGCCAGGGCGACCTGGCCGACGGCGTAGTAGAG
>DATMMO010000251.1:0-6576 GCA_035569695.1 Acidimicrobiales bacterium
GCCCGTGAGGTGTTGGGCGATGCCATCATGCACCTGGTCATCACCAAGGGGGCCGACATCGCCTCGATCACCAACTTGGGCCGCACCATCAAGGCCCCCCTCCGGCGAGCCGTGATCGAGCGGGACCAGACCTGTGTCGTCCCCGGCTGTGATGTCCGAGAGGGCCTCGAAATCGACCATCGCATCATCCCGGTGGTCGAGAACGGCGAGACCGCCCTGTGGAACCTGGCCCGGTTGTGCCGCCATCACCACCACCTGCGCCATCACCGCGGCTTCCGGCTCGAAGGCGGCCCGGGCGACTGGCAGTGGCTCCCACCCGAGAAGCCACCGCCACAGCACCTCGACGAATCAGATACTGGCGACGACGATCGGCTGTTCAAACTGGAGTGAGCCGGCAAGGCCGCAGGCCGCCGCCGGGCCAAGCGGGCTATCGGCCGGCACGCGCTGCTCACCATGCAGTGGGATCACGCCAGGGTCAGGCGGCCTCCCCCACACACAAGGACTCTTCGCCCTTGTCATGGGTATCGCCGGGATCGACGGCACACCACGCGTGGGCACCGCTCTGATGGCAGGCGGGTTGGCCGCCATGGACTTCGTGTCGCTCGTCTCGTTCAGTTCGCTCGTACATGCTGTTCAACTTTCTTTGTCCCCCGTAAAACGCTCCGGGGGGTGATGGGTCCTGTCTTTGGGGAGATCGGGTCGGTGAAGCGGTGCTCCACCGGGTGATGCGGTGCGGTGATCGATAGGTGCTGCTGCCGGTCGAGTGGCGATGAGGGCAAATAAAAGAGCCGCTTCTGAGAGAAGCGGCTCTTCGACGGTTCCAGTCCTTGTAAGGGCTGGTGTTACGTCGAAAGAGCCTGACCAAGCTTCGAATCACACGAGGATGCGGCTTCCGCCGAGGCGCCCGCTACGGACGATCGTGCGGCACCGCGAGCGGCAAGCTCGTCGGCCTCCGGGTACATCCGGATCGCAGTCACACCGACGGAACGCATAGGACAAGTATAACCAAGGCACGGAACCACACTGACCGCCACCCACCCGCGTCGTGGCTCTGTGTCCGCCTCTCCGTGGCGCCAACCGACACGGCCCCGACCTGATCAGGCGCACCACCGATCGACCGGGTCGAGTTGGCGGCTCGCTAGCGTTGCCCGGTGGCCCGCTTCTTCGCCGACCTCACCCCGCTTCGGCGACACAAGCAATTTCGTCGGCTGTGGTCGGGCCAGGTCGTGTCGGGCATGGGCAGCCAACTCACCATCGTGGCTGTCTCCTACCAGGCCTACCGCCTGTCCCACTCGACCCTGATCGTAGGGTTGATCGGCCTGGGCCAGCTGGTGCCCTTGATGGCCGGGGCCATCTGGGGCGGGTCGCTGGCCGACGCGGTCGATCGCCGCAAGATCTTGATCATCACCCAACTGGCCATGGCCGCAGCCAGTGCCGGACTGGTGGTGAACGCGGCCCTGCCCCATCCCGCCATCTGGCCGCTCTTCGTCTGCACCGCGGCGGCAGCCGGCTTCCAAGGAGTGGACTGGCCGGCCCGACGAGCGGCGCTGCCCATGCTGGTGCCCCCCGAGGATGTGACCAATGCCATCGCCTTGCAGACGATGATCCAGCAGCTGGCGCTGGTGGTGGGGCCGGCCGTCGCCGGCCTGGCCATCGCCGAGATCGGCCTGAGCGCCGTGTTCGGCATCGATGTGGCCACTTTCGGCGTGGCCCTGGTGGTGGCCGTGCTGTTGCCGACCCTGGTACCCGAGGGCGGGGGGACCCCAATGGGGTTGAAATCGATGGCCGACGGCTTCCGGCACCTCAAGGGCCAACGGCTGCTGGCCTCCACGTACCTGATCGACCTCAACGCCATGATCTTCGGCATGCCCCGGGCTGTCTTCCCGGCCCTTGGGACAGAGTTGTTCGGTGGCGGAGCCGGGGTGGTGGGGCTGCTCTATGCCGCGCCAGGAGCGGGAGCGCTGCTCGGGTCCTTCGTCACCGGTTGGTGCTCACGCTTCCGCCGCCAGGGCCGAGCCATTGCCGCCTGCGTGGTCGTGTGGGGTGGATCGATCGCCCTGGTCGGGATCATCCCCGTGTTGTGGATCGGGTTGGCGCTGTTGGCCCTGGCCGGGGCGGCCGACGTGATCTCGGCCGTGTTCCGCCAAGCGGTGCAACAGCGAACGGTGCCCGACCACCTCCAGGGGCGGCTGTCGGGCACGTTCTTCGCCGTGGTGGCCGGCGGACCCCGCCTGGGTGACGCCGAGACGGGGCTGGCGGCCGAGCTCGGGGGCGCCCAGTTCGCAGTGTGGTCGGGCGGCCTGGCCTGTGTGGTCGGGGTGGCCGTCCTGTTGTGGCGGATGCCTGTCCTCTGGCACGACAACGGCGGCGGTCAACCGCTCACTGCAGCCGAGGAGACCGAGGCGATCGGTGGGGCCATCAGCGAGCTGGGCGAGGGAGAACCGCTCTGAGGTGGAGTTGGCCGGCGCACCGGCGAGGCAGCCCCCCTGGTCCCGCCTCCCCCGGTAGTACCAAACAGCATCATTGGTACGCTCCAGACATCGTGGCGGAAGGGCACCGGTTGTGACAATCGACGGGAACACGGTTGGTCCGGGCTGGTACCCCGATCCTTCCCGACAGCACGCGTGGCGATGGTGGGACGGACAACGGTGGACCGAGTACGCGTCGACGCCGGCCCAGCCGCCGATGCCGGCCCCGCAAATCACAGCGGCGTCGCCTTACCCGGCCTTCGACAACGAGCACAGCTCGGCGCCCTGGGCCAAGCGGGCGCTCCTGGTGAACATGGCAGTGGTGGTGATCGGGGCGGGACTGGTCTGGCTGGCCGAGCCCTCACTCCACACCTACTACGCCCAGGCTCGATTTCGCCTGGAGCATCCCGGGACCGGGACCTCGTTCACACAACTCAGGCTGCCCCTCTGGAATCGGATCATCACACCCGTTCTCGCACTGATCAACGTCGCCGCATTCGTACTCTTCCTGGTCTGGCAGCACCGAGCGGCCTCCACGGCCCGCTCCCTCGGCTACCCGGCTCGCCGAAGCCCGGCGCTCGGAGTGGGCGGGTGGTTCATCCCCGTCTGCAACTTCTGGTTCCCGTACCAGGCCATACGCGACTGCTTGCCACCTGGTCATCCGGCCCGACCCATGGTGCTCCACATGTGGCTCTGGCGGGTCACCGTGGAGTGCATCGCAGTGGTGTCGTTCATCCTGATGTATTTCGGCCCCACCCATGTCGCCCTGGCCATCCGGGACGTGGCCGCCTTCGCCACTGTGATCTACACCTACCTCGCCTTCAAACTGGTTACAGCCATCTACACCGATCATCGACGGGTCCTGTACCCACACGAGCCGACTGACCCGGACGGCGTCGCCGTGGTAACCGGGCCCATGCCGGGCTAGACACCCACCGAGCGTCGTCGGACTGACGGCACTCGATTTCTCACCGGCCGTCGGAGCAATGCGGAGTACTGGTTCCGGTCTTGCTACGGTGGCGTAACCGGAACGACCCCTCCGCTCCGGTCGCACGTACCTGTCGCACGTACCGGTCGAAGGAGTCCCCGTGACCATCGATACCTCGTCATCGCTGGCCACAGCACGCGCCCACTACAAGATCACCTTTGCCGTGTTGCTCATCGGGATCACGGCCTATGGGCTCTTGCAGTCCCTGGTGCTGCCCGTCCTCCCCACCATCCAGCACGATCTCCACACATCGCAGAGCACGGTGACCTGGGTACTGACCGCCTACCTGCTGACCGCCTCGATCTTCACGCCGATCATTGGGCGCCTGGGAGACATGTTCGGCAAGAAGCGCCTGCTGGTCGCCACCTTGGTCATCCTGGGCCTGGGCACGGTGGTGGCCGCGCTGTCGACGTCGATCGGCGTGCTGATCGTGGGCCGCGCCATCCAGGGCGTCGGCGGCGGCGTCCTTCCGCTGGCCTTCGGCATCATCCGCGACGAGTTCCCGCCGGCCAAGGTGACCACGGGAGTGGGGTTCACCGCCGCCATCGTCGCCGTCGCCGCCGGGGCCGGGATCGTGCTGGCCGGTCCCATCGTGTCCCATCTGAACTACCACTGGCTGTTCTGGCTCCCGCTGTTCATGATCGCCATCGGCGCAGTGGCCACCCATTTCTTCGTCCCCGAGTCGCCCGTCCGTAGCCCGGGCCGGATCAGTTGGGGCGCAGCCGTCCTCCTGTCGGGGTGGCTGGTGGCGTTGTTGCTGGCCGTCAGCCAGGGGCCCTCGTGGGGATGGAGCTCGCCCGCCGTGGTCGGGCTGGCCATCGTCGCCGTGGTGCTGTGCGGCTGGTGGATCATGGTCGAGCTCCGGTCGAAGGATCCATTGGTCGACATGCGCATGATGCGCATACCGGCGGTGTGGACCACCAACTTGGTGTCCTTTTTGTTCGGCATGGGCATGTACGCAGTGTTGGTCTTCATCCCCGAGTTCGTCCAGACCCCGAGCTCGGCCGGCTACGGGTTCTCGGCCAGCATCATCCAATCCGGGTTGTTCCTCTTGCCGCTGACCGTGGCCATGTTCGTCTTCGGTCTGCTGGCCGGGCCCATGGCTCGAGCCATCGGTTCCAAAGTCTCCGTCGTCGCCGGCTCGACCATCTCCAGTGCCGCCTTTGTCCTCCTGACCGTGGCCCACCACCAACGCTGGGAGATCTACTTGGCCTGCACCCTCTTGGGTTCGGGGCTCGGCCTGGCTTTCTCGGCCATGTCTAATCTCATCGTCGAGGCTGTCCCGCCCGAACAGACCGGGATCGCCTCGGGCATGAACGCCAACATCCGCACCATCGGCGGTTCCATCGGGAGCGCGGTCACGGCCAGCATCGTGACCTCCAGTGTCGTCGCTGGCTCGCTGCCGGCCGAGTCCGGGTACACCCGCGGCTTCTTGTTCCTGGCCGTGGCCACCGGCGCGGCCGCCATCGCCTCGCTGTTCATTCCCAAGAGCCGTCCCGGAAAGGAGGCGGCAGCGGGCCCTGGCCACTTCGACCATGCCGAGCTGGCGATGGTGGCCGGCGGTACGCTCACCGAAGGCTGATGGCACTCACCGAACCGCCGGCGTTGCGTCGGGACGCGGCCCGCAACCGCGACAAGATCGTGGCCGCGGCCAGGGAGGCCTTTGCCGATCACGGCGTCGATGTGGGAGTCGACGTGATCGCCAACCAGGCCGGCGTGGGAGTGGGAACCCTCTACCGTCGCTTTCCGACCAAGGAGTCGTTGATCGACGCCATCATCGACGAGCTGTTCGAACAGGTGACGGGCCTGGCCCAGGAGTCCCTCGACGCCCAACCGCCCGAGGCCGGCTTTGCCGCCTACCTCCGCGGCGTGGGCCAACTCCAGGCCGACCACGTCGGTTGTCTATCGCGGTTGTGGAACCACACCGGTCACGCCGAAGCGCGCCAGGAGCTCGAGTCGACGGTGCGCCTGCTCCTCCGCCGGGCCCAAAACGCCGGCCTGGTCCGGCGCGACGTCGTCTATCAGGACATCTCGGTCATCTTGTGGTCGCTCCGCGGGGTCGTCGAGACCACCGCGCCGGTCGCCCCCACTCAGTGGCGGCGATACCTCGATCTGGTGCTGGCCGGGCTCTTGCCGTCAGACCAACCGCTGAGCCGGCCGGCGTTGACCGGGGCGCAGGTGGACCGGGTCTTCGCCATCCACCGGGACCGGTCCCGAGGCGCTCGGGAGAGCTGACCGGTCAGGCGGCGGCCAACTTCCGTATCTGGAATGACAAAAGCGCCTGCATGAGCCCGAAGAGAATGAGCCAGATACCCATGATGATGGCCAGGATGGACACGGTCATGTGGGGGTAGGCCAGGGTGACGATGCCGGCCGCGAACCCGAGGACCCCCATGATCAGGCGCCAGTCCCGGCCCGGACTTCCCTTGTCACCGTAGGCGGAGAAGAACTCGATCAGCCCGCCGATGACCCAGAAGATGCCGATGAGAAAGCCCAGCGTCCCGACGGTCTCAAACGTGTGGCGGACGAAGAACAGCCCCACCAGTACCGAGAGCAGGCCGAGGAACGCCATCAGGAATCGCGTCCCCCCGGTGTTCTTGTTGTCGGCGATGGCCATGATGATTCGGACCAGCCCGCTCACGAAGAGCCAGATCCCCAAGACGATGGCAAAGGCGTAGATGGTTTCCTTCGGCCAGGCCACGACGATGACGCCCAGGGCCACGCTGGCGATCCCGAAAAACAGGACCCAACCCCAGGACCTGCCGATCACTTCGAGAATGTCGTCGGATTCGGTATCGACCACTTCAGCCATCATCGCCCCCTTGCTCGTTCACACGTGAAGACTCACGCAAGCGTCGAAACGCCAGGAAGAACAGTACGCCGACAGGCAGGAAAAGTCGGTGATGCCCGGGAAGCGACGGGGTCCTACCGTCCCATTGAGAGGCAACCCTTCGCCCGGCCGGACCGCTACTGGTCCCCGACCGATGGCTGGGCCGCGGCGATCAGCTCCTCGCTGACCGACCAGAGACGAGCGGCAGCCGCATCGTCCTGGGCCGCCTTGGACGGCTGGCGCCGTTTGCACTTGATGAAATAGGCGCCGGATATGTCGACCACCTCGGG
>DATMMO010000252.1:0-18514 GCA_035569695.1 Acidimicrobiales bacterium
CCCCGACGGGCTCGGCCGCTGGGCAAGCACGCCCTGTACACCGACGCCGGCGCCGACCGTCACGCGCCCACGCCGCCGCCACCGGACGACCCCATGCCCGAGCGGGGCGTTTTCACCGTGACCTGTTCGGCCTGTGGCGAGGTCAGCCGGATCGGCCTCCTCGATCTCCTCGTTCTCCAGTTCCCATTTGCCGTCTGGTTCCCAGGTCGAACGTTCGACCACAAGATGACCTGCCCGTCCTGCCGCCGCCGGACATGGCTGAGCGTCACCCTCTTTCCTTGACTACTCCCACGACTGAGGCCGTGGGACTCTCGCCCCACACCCGATTCCGGTGAGCGTGCTCAGCGTCATGAGCCTGGCCATGGTGCGCCTGGTCGCGGCGTCGTCCGACCAGCAGCTCCCGGGTGGGTTGGTAGGCAAGTTGCTCCACTTCCATGGTCCAGGCGCCTATGCCCTGGTGGGGTTCCTGGCCTTTGCCGAAGCGGCTCTGCTCGTCGGGTTCTTCATTCCCGGGGAGACAGCCGTCGTCATCGGCGGCGTGTTGGCCGGCCTCCACCAGGTCAACTTGGAGATCATGATCGTGGTGGTGGTGATATGCGCCATCGGTGGCGACTCCGTCGGATTCGAGGTGGGCAAGAAAGCGGGACCCTGGTTGCTCGACCACCGGCCCATGAAGGGGAACCTGGGGGTCAGGAAGACGATGCAGCTGCTCGAGCGCTATGGCGGCCCCGCCGTGTTCCTGGGCCGGTTCATCGCTTTCGCCCGAGCGGTCATTCCCGGACTGGCTGGGTTCAGCGGTCTCCGCTACCGCACCTTCCTCTTCTACAACGCTCTCGGCGGCATCCTCTGGGGTGTGGGTTACACCCTGCTCGGGTACGTGGTGGGGCTGTCCTTCGAACGGATCCTGCGCCAGGTCGGCCTGTGGTCCCTGGCCGGGATCGGCGCCCTGGTGGTCATCGCCGTCGTCGTCCAGATCCTGTTGAAGCGGCGCGAAAGGCGAAAGCTCCGCGCCGAGTTCGGCACCGAGGAGGACGGCACCGAGGAGGACGGCACCGAGGAGGATGGCACGTCGTCAGAGGGAGCGGACACCTCGACCACGTGACCGGCAGTGTCCGCCTACGGTTCGACGACGTAGAACCGGGCCGGGTTGTGACCTTCCCGACGAATCCGGTCGTGGAGCTCCAAGAGGATGCAGTGGGCCAGGGTCTCGCCGTTGGCCGAGCGCTGCATGTAGGTGTGGATCTGGTCCCACGGTCGTGACCACTTCAGCTGGACGGTGATCTCCCAGGCCGTCGACCCGGGGTGCTCGGCCACGACGTGTTCGATCTCCTCCAGGCGTTCACCGTGGTGCTCGATCAGCTCCCCCAGCCGGTTCTGCAGATCGGCGAAGCGGTACTCGTGGGCGGGCAGTACCTCGTGGGTGTCCAGGTTCTGGAGCTTCAGCAGTGAGGCCAGGTAATCGCCCAGCGGATTGGGGGACTGCTGGGTGTGGGCCGAGATGTTCGGGGTGATCCGGGGGAGCACGTGGTCCCCCGAGAGCAGCAGGCGCTGGTCCTCGCTGTAGAAGCAGACATGGCCGGGGGAGTGGCCCGGGGTCCAGATGGTGGTCAGGTCCCACCCGGGCAGCTCGATGTGCTTGCCGTCCTCGAACATGACGTCGGGCAGGGCCATGGTCACCTGCGACTTGATCATCATCGAGGCCATGTTGAGATCGAGAAGCTTGTCGTCGGGGACCCCCGAGTCGACCAGGAAGTCGTTCATCTGGGCCAGGAGCTCGTCGGTGTCGCCGTAACGGGCCTGGAGGGCCTCGGCGTCGGCGGGGTGCAGGCCGATCCACGCCCCCGACTCGGCGCGGACCCGGCCGGCCAGCCCGTAGTGGTCAGGGTGGTTGTGGGTGACCAGCACGGCCTGCACGTCGGCGATGGACCCGCCCGCCGCCTCCAAGCCGTGGTTGAGCGATGCAAAGGCCTCGTCGGTGTTCCAGCCCGCGTCCACGATGGCCACTCCGCCCCCGCCGAGCTCCAGGGCGTAGACCAGGACATAGCGAAGCGGGTTGTTGGGTATGGGCACGGGGATCGACCACAACCCCGGCCTGACCTGTTCCACCGGGGGCAGGACGTTCTTGTCCCACGCGTCCTTTTGGAGTGTGCCGGTGACCTGAACCACGGTGGGCACGGTACACGGGGTCCGCTCCCGGGCGCCCATTGACCGCCGCTGGCCCCGGCTTCATCACGTGGCCCCATGCCGTGTGGCAACCTTGCTCCTTCCCATGACGTCATTTGCCCCCCACCACCGACTGTCGGCCCGATGAGATCCCGGCACCGCGTTCCCCGCCGGGCGTTGTCGACCGCCGTGGTCGCGGCGGCGTCGCTGGTCAGCATGGGTCTGTTCGCCGATCCGGCCCCGGCGGCCACCTCGAGGACGACGCACCCGAGCGCCACCACCGCGCCGGTGTCCAGCGTGGCCGGCGCCCGGGCCCAGCTGATCTCGGCCATCGCCGTTCGCCAGACCGCCCTGCACCGGGTGCTGGCCGCCACCGCCGCCTCCAAGACCATTGCCCCCGCCGACCAGTCCGTGCTCAGTGCCTCGCTGACCCAGACCCTGACCGAGATGAACGCCCTGGCCGCCAAGGCACCATCCGACGCCACCGCGGCCGACGTGGCCGCCGATCACACCGCGATGGTCCAGAACTACGTGCTGGCCCTCCAGGTGCCGGCGGCCGACATGGTGCTGGCCGCGGAGTACGCGGCCGGCATCGAATCCCAGATGTCGCTGCGCCTACCGGCCATCCAGAGGCTGATGGCGCCGGCCAACAATCAGGGCTCCCCGGTCCCCACTGCGGTCAAGACGGCGTACACCGACTTCCAGCGGGAGCTGACGGCAGCCACCAGCGCGACCGGCGGGGTGTCGTCGTCCCTGTTGGCCCTGCTCCCGGCGTCCTACCCGTCCAACCAGGCGGTGTTGACCTCGGCCCGGTCCGATCTGGCCAACGTCCGCCACGACCTGGGCGTGGCCGTGACCGACCTGAACACCGTCGTCACCAATTTCCACCACTGATCGACGGTCCGGGCGGTCAGCCGCCGGACGACGCCGCTGATCGGGCGCAGGCGTCGCAGGTCCCGAATACCTCGATGGTGTGCTGGACCTCGGAGAACCCGTGCTCCCGGCCGACCCGGGCGGCCCAGGATTCGACCGAGTCCGACTCCACCTCCACCGTGGTCCCGCACGCTCGGCACACCAGGTGATGGTGATGGGAGCCGCCGCCGCACCGCCGGAAGAGCTGCTCGCCCGCTCCGTCGCGAAGGACATCGACCGAGCCGGCATCGCTCAACGCGTTCAGCGACCGGTAGACGGTGGCCAACCCGATCTTGACCCCGGCCTGGCGCAGGGTGGCGTGGATGGCCTGGGCACTGCGGAAGCCGTCCTCCCCGTCCAACGCCTCGAGGACGGCCCGGCGCTGTCGGGTGTCCCGGGTGCCTGCCGGTGCAGGTGCGGCGGCACTCGTCGCGTTGCGTGTCACCGCCCAACTATGCCACTGCCGCTCCATGCCTCCCACTCTAGTTTGTATTGATAATCAATCTCATCTAGAGTCCCCACGGAACCGGGTCAGTCGGTGACACCGACCGGTGTCACCACGAGCACAAGAAGAGGAACCGAGCATGTCGCTGCAGCAAGGTCGAAGCCGACGGTCGTACCGACGAGGTCGCGTGGCGGTAGTGGCCATCATGTCGATCCTGGCCGTGACGCTCAGTGCGTGCGCATCGGGCTCCACCGGGGCCTCGACCGCCGCGGGTGGGCGGATCCGGGTGGTAGCCGCCGAGAACTTCTGGGGCAGCATCGCCCGGCAACTTGGGGGCGACCGGGTCTCGGTCACCAGCATCATCTCCAATCCCAACGCCGATCCCCATTCCTACGAGCCCACCCCCGGTGACGGACGGACGGTGGCCACCGCCCAGCTGGTGGTCCTGAACGGGATCGGCTACGACCCGTGGACCCAGCAGTTGCTGGCCGCCAATCCCACGTCGGGCCGCACCGTGTTGAACGTGGGCGATCTGGTGGGCGTCCCCGTCGGGGGGAACCCGCACCGGTGGTACGACCCGACCAACGTGGGCCAGGTCATCGCCCAGATCACGGCCGACTACCGGGCCATCGACCCCAAGGACGCCGCCTACTTCAACAACCGCCGGCAGGTCTACGAGCACGTCGATCTGGCGCCCTACAACGCGCTCATCTCGACCATCAGGACCAAGTATGCGGGCACGCCCATCGGGGCGTCGGAGAGCATCGTCTCCCCGCTGGCCCAGGCGCTCGGACTAAACATGCTGACGCCGGCGTCGTTCCTCCAAGCCATCAGCGAGGGGAGCGATCCCACCGCGGCCGACAAGGCCACCATCGACCAACAGATCAGCACGAGGCAGATCGCCATCTACGTCTACAACAGCCAGAATGCCACCCCGGATGTGGCCGCCCAGGTGGCCGCGGCCAAGGCCAACCACATCCCGGTGGCCACCGTGACCGAGACGCTGGTCCCCGTCAACCGGACGTTCCAGGCGTGGCAGGTCGGCGAGCTGCAGGGCATCGAGTCCGCATTGGCCAAAGCCACCGGCCGGTGACCGACGTCGACGTCCTGTCCCTCACCGGGGCGGCCATCGACGTCGGTGGGCGCCGGCTGTGGACTGACGTCGACCTGACCGTCCGTAGCGGCGAGTTCGTGGCCGTGCTCGGCCCCAATGGGGTGGGGAAGTCGACCTTGGTCAAGGCCATCCTGGGCCTGCTTCCCTTGGCCACCGGACAGGCGACCGTGCTGGGCCAGCGTCCCGGCCAGGCCAACGAACGGATCGGCTATCTGCCCCAGCGACGGAGCTTCGACCCCTCGTTGCGGGTCCGCGGCATCGATGTGGTGCGATTGGGGCTGAGCGGGGACCGGTGGGGCATCACCGTGCCCCTCCGGTCCTCGGCCCGATCCCGTCGACGGGTGTCCGAGGACCGCCTGACCGAGGTCATCGAGCTGGTGGGGGCGGCCCCGTACGCCCAGCGGCCCATCGGCCAGCTGTCGGGGGGTGAGCAACAGCGGCTGCTGATTGCCCAGGCTCTGGTCCGACGGCCCGCCCTGTTGCTGCTGGACGAGCCCCTCGACAGCCTGGATCTCCCCAATCAGGGATCGGTGGCCGCGCTGATCAGCCGGATCTGTCGCGACGAGGGAGTCAGCGTGATGATGGTGGCCCACGACGTCAATCCGATCCTGTCCTATCTCGACCGGGTGGTGTACATCGCCCAGGGCGGCGTGGCCTCGGGCACGCCCACCGAGGTGATCACCGGCGACACCCTGACCCGTCTGTACGGGACGCCCATCGAGGTCCTGACCACCTCGGACGGACGGATGGTGGTGGTGGGCCAACCCGAGGCACCGGCCCACCACAGCGATCGTCACGGCGGCCACTGAGATGCTGGTGGCCGGCGCGGCCTCGCCCTCTCTGACCGGCAACCTCGTCGAGGACGTCCGCCAGCTCTTCGTGTACCCGTTCATGGTCAACGCCTTCCGGGCCGGGACCATCGTGGCCGTCCTGGCCGGGGTGATCGGCTGGTTCATGGTGCTGCGCAAACAGAGCTTCGCCGGCCACACCTTGGCCGTGGTGGGGTTCCCGGGGGCAGCCGGTGCCACCCTGCTCGGCATCGGCGCCCTGTACGGCTACTTCACCTTCTGTGTCGCCGCCGCCGTCGGCATCGCCCTGCTGCCCAGCGCTCGAGGTCGCGGTTTCAGCGAGGAGAACGCCATCACCGGCACCATCGGGGCGTTCTTTCTGGCCTGTGGCTTCTTGTTCATCAGCCTGTACAAGGGATTCCTGGACGGCGTGAACTCCCTGTTGTTCGGGAGCTTCCTCGGCATCACCAACCAGCAGGTCGTCGTCCTGGCCGTGGTGGCGGCGGTGGGCCTGGGGGCCATGGCCCTGATGGGGCGCCCCCTGCTCTTCGCCTCCATCGACGCCGATGTGGCCCAGGCCCGGTCTGTCCCCGTGCGGGCACTGGGCGTGGCCTTCCTCATCCTGTTGGGCCTGGCCGCGGCCGAAGCCAGCCAGATCACCGGAAGCCTGCTGGTCTTCGCCCTCTTGGTCATGCCCCCGGCCACGGCCCAGCGCCTCACCACCCGACCGGCCTCCAGCCTGGCCCTCACCGTCGGCATCGGTCTGCTGGTGACCTGGTTGGGACTGGCCGCGGCCTACTACTCGCCCTACCCCATCGGCTTTTGGGTCACCACCTTCGCCTTCGCCGCCTACCTGCTCTCCCACCTGGCCGGGGCGGGCCTGGTCCGGCGTCGAGCCCCGGTGGTGGCGCCGTCGGTGGGCCGGGCCGACGTCCCCTCCCGAGTCGACCGATGACCGCCGAGCTGTTGGCCATCCAAGGTGGGCTGGTCGGGATGTTCGGTCAGCCCTTCATGCAGAACGCCCTGGTCGCCGGCACCTGTATCGCCGCCGCCTCCGGTCTGGTCGGCTACTTCTTGGTCCTCCGGAGCCAGGTGTTCACCGCCGACGCCCTGAGCCATGTGGCCTTCACCGGCGCACTGGCTGCCCTGGCCTTCGGGATCGACCTCCGACTGGGCCTCTTCGTGGCCACCGTGGGCGTGGGCCTGTTCATGGGGACCCTCGAGCCCAGGGGACGAGCCGACGACGTCGTGGTGGGCAGCGTCTTTGCCTGGGTTCTCGGGCTCGGTGCCCTGTTCCTCACCATCTACTCGACGTCGCGCAGCACGGGAAACGGCACCGCCGGGGTCAACGTGCTCTTCGGGTCGATCTTCGGGCTGAGCCGGAGCCAGGCCTGGACGGCCGCGGCGGTGGCCGTGGGCATCGTGGTCGTGGTCGGCATCGTGGCCCGACCGCTGTTGTTCTCCTCCATCGACGCCGACGTGGCCGACGCCCGGGGCGTGCCCGTCCGGCTCATCGGGTTCATCTTCCTCGGCGTGGTCGGGGCCTGCGCAGCGGAGGCGACCCAGGCGGTGGGCGCGCTCTTGCTCCTCGGGCTGCTGGCCGCGCCGGCCGGCGCCGCTCACCGGCTCACGGGGCGACCCGTGGTGGCGATGGTCCTGGCCTCGGCCCTGGCCATCGGCGAGCTGTGGGCCGGTCTTGTCCTCAGCTACTGGGTGCCCAGCATGCCGCCCAGCTTTGCCATCCTGGCCGTGGCCACCGCCGTGTTCCTGGGCGTCTTGATCGTGACCCAGGTGCGCGGGCGAGCACAGGCGGAGAGCCCGGTCGTCCCGGTCGAAGCGGCTCGACGATAAGGCTGGGCGATCGAGGGGCTCAGGAGCGGCGTGTCAGCGCAGCAGGGCACCGCTCTGACCGTGGGCGCATGATGCCGATCAGTGCGCAGATCCCTATGGCCGTCCGCGTATCCGACGTAGTTCGAACACGATCCGGTCGGGGCGGCGGGATTTGAACCCGCGACCTCCTGCTCCCAAAGCAGGCGCGCTGCCAAGCTGCGCTACGCCCCGATGTTGTCATCGGCCTCTGTGGCCGGGACTCCAAGGCAGACAGGTTAGGCCAGCGGGGGCTCGACGGCTTCGCCGTCGTCGCCACAGCTCGCGTCGGCCGGCCCCCGTCTCGTGTAACGCGGGACGCGCGGGATATCGTCACGCCGATGCCGTCCGTTCGTGTTGCCGTCTTCGATCTCGGGAGCAGCTCGTTCCACCTCATGGTGGTGGACGCCACCCGTGACGGCATGTTGGTCCCCGTGCTCCGGCGCCGCTCCTTCCTCCATCTCGGGACCGAAGTGGCCCGTACCGGGAGCGTGCCCGCCGATCGGGCCGCCGTGGCCACGCGGGTGGTGCGCCGCCTCCGACAGACCGCCGACGAGGCCGGCGTCGACGTCATCGTGGCATTGGCCACCGCCGCGCTACGCGACGCGTCCAACGGTGCCGCCCTGTTGAGTCGGTTCGAGGCCATCGTGGGCAGCCCCATCCGCCTGTTGAGCGGCGAAGAGGAGGCCCGTCTGTGCTTCCTCGGCCAACGGGCCGGCGTGTGGATGGGAGCCGATCCCGTCCTCGGGCTCGATCTGGGCGGCGGGAGCCTGGAAGCCGGCATCGGCAACGCCCAGGACATCCTGGCCGTGACCAGCGTGGCCCTGGGCACGGCTCGCCTCCGGGGGGAGCTGGCCACCGGCGATCCGCTGACGTCGAAGGACCGCCAGGCCATCGAGGCCATGACCGTTGCCCGATCTCAGCCCATCACCAAGATCCTGTCCGAGCACGCCTCGGCGGGGGACCGAGCCGTGGCCAGCGGGGGAACGGTGCGGGCCCTGGCCCGCCTGGCCATGGGTCTGCATCGCCCACCGGCGCCCAACGCCTCCTCGGTCCAGGTCAATCAAGTGGAGCTGCCCGCCGGCCAGCTCCACGACCTCGCCGATCGGCTGTCGACCCTCGACCTCACCGCCTGTCTGGAGCTTCCCGGCGTACAGGCCCGACGCGCCCCGTTGCTGCCAATCGGAGCCGTGGTGCTGGCCACCCTGGTCGATGTGTTGGACCTGGGCCGCCTGGTCGTCAGTGACTGGGGATTACGAGAGGGCGCCGTCTTCGGCGCCCTCTCGCTTCAATCTGAGCTCACCACGGGCTCGGACGGCCCGTTGCACATGACGGCCTAGTGACGCCGGTCAGTCCTTCTTCTTGCCCAGGATGCGGTTCATCTTCGTACCGCAGGTCGGGCACGTGCCCTGCGCGGCACGGCGGCCGTTGGCCAACTCGACCTCATGACCGTCGAATTCACGCTTTTCTCGACACTTGACGCAGTAACCCTCGAATAACGCCATTGCTTCCTCCCTCAGATCTTGTATGGGAACGATCCCGATATGGACGATCTGAACGTATCGGGGCAAGATCGCCGGATGGGGGATGGAGGGCGGTTTTGCTAGCTCCCAGCTAATTCTGCTCGCGCTGACTTTTGCCCTCCATGGACTGGTTCGGACGCGGTCAGCGGGTGCACTCGCGTCCCCCGTCGACCCGGATCGTCGAGCCCGCGCCGCTCTAAGCTCAAGCCATGACCACCATCTACGAACCGACCATTCATACCCTTTCCGGAGAGGACGCGTCCCTCGGCGACTTCGAGGGAAAGACCCTGCTGCTGGTGAACGTGGCCTCGAAGTGTGGCCTCACTCCCCAGTACGAGGGACTCGAGCGGCTGCAGCGGACCTACGGTGACCGGGGGTTCTCCGTGCTGGGATTCCCCTGCAACCAATTCGCGGGGCAGGAGCCGGGAACCTCGGACGAGATCGCCGAATTCTGTTCTGCCACCTACGGAGTTTCCTTTCCGTTGTTCGAGAAGGTCGATGTGAACGGGGGCGGCCGTCACCCCATCTACGACCAGCTCACCGCGGTCCCCGACGCCGAGGGCGAAGCCGGCGATATCCAGTGGAATTTCGAGAAGTTTCTGGTGGCGCCCGACGGTGAGATCGTGAAGCGCTTCCGACCCACCGTCGACCCCGAGGCACCAGAGGTCATCGACGCGATCGAGGCCTCCCTGCCGAGCTGAGCCGTGGCCAACGACGAGGTGGTGGTCGGGCAGCTGGCCGAGGTGTGGGCCTCGGTCGCCACTGCCTGTGAGGGTCTGCTGCCCGAGCAGTGGGAATTGCCCACCGACTGCCCGGGATGGTCAGTTCGCGACCAGGTATCCCATCTGATTTCCATCGAGCGGTCGATGCTCGGCGATCCGGCGCCGCCCCCGCTGGCCGTGTCACCCCCGCACGTGAAGAACCCCATGGGCGAGATCAACGAGACGTGGATCGAGCAACGCCGGGGCCGACCGGGCCCTGCCGTACTGGCCGAGTTCGAAGAGACGGCAGCCCGGCGCCTCCAGGTGCTCTCGAACCTCGCCCCCGAGGAGTTCGAGGTCGTGGGCTGGAGCCCCATCGGTGATGTCCCGTATCGGACGTTCATGACGGTCAGGGTGTTCGACTCTTGGGCCCACGAACAGGACATCCGGTTCGCCGTCGATCGACCGGGCGGCCGAGGCGGCGCCGGCGAGGCCGTCACCTTGGATCGGTGCTTTCTGACCGTGGGCTACACCGTGGGCAAGAAGGTCGCCCCTCCGGACGGGACGACGGTGGTGTTCACCGTGACCGGGCCGCTCGGGCGCCAGGAGGCAGTACGGGTCCAGGGGGGCCGGGCCGTTGCCCTGGACGAAGCACCAGCGGCGCCCACGGCCGCGCTGACCATGGACCAGACCACGTTCTGGCGGCTGGGACTGGGCCGGTACACCGGCAGCGAGGCGTTGGCCGCCCGAGACGTGGACCTCGACGGGGACCTCGATCTGGGGCGTCGGGTCGTCGAGGCCATGCCCTTCATGGTCTGATCGAGCCGGCTTCCCACGTCGAACGAGCGGCGTGAACCCGCGCGACGGGCCCAGCGGCAGACCCTAGACTCACGTATTCGTATGCGAGCCACAGCAGAGCCCGAAGAGGGCAACAAGGTCCGTCTCTCCATTGAGATCGACGAGGCGGAGATCGACGAGGCCCTGGACGAGGTCATGCGTCGGTTGTCCCGAGAGGTGCGCGTGCCTGGCTTTCGGCCGGGAAAAGTGCCCCGGCGGGTGATCGAGGCCCGCATGGGTGGCGCCTCGGCTGTTCGCGGTGAGGCCCTGCGCGAGGCGCTCCCCGACTTCTATGCCAAGGCGGTGACCGACACCGAGGTGGACCCCATTGCCGCGCCGGAGATCGATATCACCTCCGGCAATGATTCGGGCGCCGTGGCCTTTGACGCCGTGGTCGAGGTGCGGCCCACGGTGGGCATCCCCGGCTACCAGGGTCTGGTGGTCACGCTTCCCTCCCTGGCCGTCCCCGAGGAGGACATCACCAGCCAGATCGATCGGCTCCGGGAGACCTCGGGCGAGCTCACCGATGTGAAGCGCCCCGCCCAGGACGGTGACCGGGTGACGGTGGACATCCACGGGACCCGCTCGGCCCCCGTTGCCGGTGGCCCAGGGGCCGACGACGACGACCTCTCTGCTGAGGACTATCTCTACGAGGTGGGCAGCGGCGGCATCGTCCCCGAGCTCGACGACCAGCTTCGGGGGGCCAAGGTCGGTGACATCCTCACCTTTGACAGCACCGTCGAGGCGCTCGATCAGAAGGTGTCGTTCCGGGTGTTGGTGAAAGACGTGAAAGAGCTGAAGCTGCCCGAGGTGACCGACGAGTGGGCCGCCGAGGCCTCGGAGTTCGACACGGCCGACCAGCTCAGAGCGGACATCACCAAGCGCCTGTCCCAGATGCGGATCATGCAGGCCCAGATGGCCCTCCAGCAAAAGGGCATCGACGCCCTGGTCGAGCTGGTCACCGAGGACATTCCCGAGGTGCTAGTGGCCGAAGAGCTCCGGGAGCGCATCCACGACCTGAACCATCGCCTCGAGCACCAGGGCATCGGGATCGAGCAGTTCCTCATGGCCAGCGGCCGTGACGAGCAACAGCTGCTCGACGAGTTGAAAGAGGGTGCCCTCCGCGGCGTCAAGGCCGACCTGGCCCTCCGGGCCCTGGTCGAGGCCGAGCACATCGAGATCAGCGACGAGGAGCTGGCGACCGAGCTGGCCGCCATGGCTGAGCGCCTCGATACCGACGTCGACCAGGTACGCGACGAACTCGACCGGGCGGGGCGTTTGCCGGCAGTACGCTCGGACCAGCGCAAGGCGAAGGCCATGCGCTGGTTGCTCGACAATGTCGAGCTGGTTGATGAGGAGGGAAATCCCGTGTCACGGGACGACCTGAAGGTAGATCAGGGCGAGGAGGACTCAGAGTGAGCGTGACAGAGGGAATCAGTACGGTGGATGCCCAGGCCTACAGCGTCCCGTGGGTGGTCGAGTCGACCAGTCGGGGCGAACGGAACTACGACCTGTTTTCCCGCCTGTTGCGGGAGCGGATCATCTTCTTGGGTACGCCGATCAACGACACCGTGGCCAACTTGGTCTGTGCTCAGCTTCTCTTCTTGGAGTCCGAGGAGGCAGACAAGGACATCCACCTGTACATCAACTCGCCCGGTGGCGACATCACTGCACTGTTCGCCATCTACGACACGATGAAGTACATCAAGCCGGACACGTCCACCTTCTGCTTCGGGCAGGCGGCCTCGGCCGCGGCCGTGCTGCTGGCCGCCGGGACCCGGGGAAAGCGGTTCGCCCTTCCCCATGCCCGTATCCTGTTGCACCAGCCCTTCGGCGGGGTCGAGGGTCAGGCCAGCGACATCGAGCTGCAGGCCAAGGAGATCCTCCGCATGCGCGATCTTCTGAACGGCATGCTGGCCGCCGACACCGGGCAGACCATGGAGAAGGTGTCCAAGGACACCGATCGGGACTTCATCATGACGGCCGAGGAGTGTGTGAGCTACGGGCTGATCGACGAGGTCATCTCGGCCCGGGACGCGGTGGGCATCGAAGCAGTCGGCGCGGCGTAGAGACAGGTTCGAGCGGCGCAGCCAGTAGGGTTGGATTCGACGTTCACTAGGCAATGGCGACCAAGGGAAAAGGGACAAGGGGAACCGACGTGGCGAAGTTCGGAGACGGTGGCGACCTCGTAAAGTGCAGTTTCTGCGGCAAGTCCCAGAAGCAGGTCAAGAAGCTCATCGCCGGACCGGGCGTGTACATCTGCGACGAGTGCATCGAGCTGTGCAACGACATCATCGCCGAGGAGCTGGCCGACACCACCGAGCTCTCCTTCGAGGAGCTACCCAAGCCCAAGGAGATCTACGAGTTCCTGAACGACTACGTGATCGGCCAGGAGTACGCCAAGAAGATCCTGTCCGTCGCCGTCTACAACCACTACAAGCGGGTCCAGGCGGGCAACAACGGTACCCATGACAACGAGGTCGAGCTGGCCAAGTCCAACATCTTGCTGCTCGGTCCCACCGGATGTGGAAAGACCCTGCTGGCCCAGACCCTGGCCCGCATGCTCAACGTCCCCTTTGCCATCGCCGACGCCACCGCCCTGACCGAGGCCGGTTACGTGGGTGAGGATGTCGAGAACATCCTGTTGAAGCTGATCCAAGCGGCGGACTACGACGTCAAGCGGGCCGAGACCGGGATCATCTACATCGACGAGATCGACAAGATCGCCCGGAAGTCGGAGAACCCGTCGATCACCCGGGACGTCTCCGGTGAGGGCGTGCAGCAGGCCCTGTTGAAGATCCTGGAGGGGACCACGGCGTCAGTCCCGCCCCAGGGCGGCCGCAAGCATCCCCACCAGGAATTCATCCAGATCGACACCACCAACATCCTGTTCATCTGCGGTGGCGCCTTCGCCGGTATCGACAAGATCATCGAGAACCGCATCGGCCGCAAGGGCATGGGCTTCCGGGCCGAGGTCCGCAAGGCATCGGAGCGGGACGACTCCGAGCTCCTTCGGCTCGTGCTCCCCGAGGACCTGATGAAGTTCGGGCTCATTCCCGAGTTCATCGGCCGCCTGCCCATGGTCGGGGCGGTATCCCACCTCTACAAGGATGCGCTGATCCAGATCCTGGTCGAGCCCAAGAACGCACTCACCCGGCAATACAAGCGGGTCTTCGAGTTGGACCGGGTGGAGTTGGAGCTGACCGATGATGCCCTCGAAGCGGTGGCCGAGCAGGCCCTGCTCCGTGGCACCGGGGCCCGCGGCCTGCGAGCCATCTTGGAAGAGGTGCTGCTCGAGGTGATGTACGACCTTCCCAGCCGGACCGATGTGTCGAAGTGCGTGGTCGACCGGGCTGTGGTCCTCGAGAAGGTGCATCCCACGCTGGTACCGCTCAACCCCCCGACCAAGTCGACCCGCACCCGCCGGGCCGCGTCCTAACCGGGCCTCGCCCGGGCCGGACCCACCTCGAATCGACCGGCCGACCGCGTCATCGCCGTCGGCGACCCCGCCTCCACGCACCATGCCCTTCACCGATCTTCCCGAGGCGATCGCCTGGCTCGACTCGCACATCGACTTCGAGTCCATCGCCCCGACCCGGCGGGCGCTGCCCACCCTGGATCGCATCGGCGAGCTCATGGAGGTCCTGGGCGACCCGCAGCGCGCCTACCCGTCGATCCACCTGACCGGCACCAACGGCAAGGGCTCCACCGCGGCCATGGCCACGGCCTTGTTGGGGGCCCAGGGGCTGACCGTGGGCACCTACACCAGCCCCAACCTGCACCGGGTGAACGAGCGCATCTCCCGAAACGGGGAGCCCATCGACGACGACGCCTTCCTGGCCGTCCTGGAGACCCTGGCCGGCCTGGAGGGGCTGCTGTCCGATCGGCCGACCCGCTTCGAGCTGCTGACCGCAGCCGCCTTCGCCTGGTTCGCCGAGGAGGCGGTAAACGTCGCCGTGGTCGAGGTGGGCCTCGGAGGCACGTGGGACAGCACCAACGTGATCGACGCCGATGTGGCCGTGATCACCAACGTGAGCTTCGACCACACCGAGGTACTGGGTCCGACCCTGGTCGACATCGCCACTGACAAGTCGGGGATCTTCAAGCCGGGCAGTCGGGTGGTGATCGGGGAGACGGACCCATCGCTGGTCGCATTGCTCCGGGCCAGGGCCTCTGCGGCCGGCGCCGAGGAGATCTGGGTCCGGGGCGAGGACTACGGATGGACGGCCAACCGGGTCGCGGTGGGCGGGCGGTTGCTTGACCTGCGCACTCCCCAGGGTTCCTACGGCGAGGTGCTCGTCCCTCTCCACGGCGCCCATCAGGGTGACAACGCAGCCACCGCCCTGGCCGCGGTGGAGGCCTTCTTCGGCTCGCCCCTGCACGAGGACGTGGTCGATCAGGCCCTGTCTTCGGTCTCGGTTCCCGGCCGGCTCGAGGTCATCGGCCGCCATCCCCTGGTGGTGGTGGATGGTGCCCACAACGTCGCCGGCATGACGGTGTTGGCCCGCACGTTGATCGAGGAGTTCACCGTGGAGGGTGACGCGGTGGCCGTGGTGGGCATGCTGCGCGGTCGGGACCCTGTCGCCATGCTCGAGGCCCTCCAGACTGCCGGCGTTCGCTCGCTGGTGGCCTGTGCTCCCGTCTCGCCCCGGGCCCTGCCCGTCGAGATCGTGGCCGAGGCCGCGTTGGGATTGGGCATGGAGGTACGGACAGCGCCGACGGTGGCCGAGGCGGTCTCGGCTGCCGTCGACGGTGCCGGACCCGACGACCGCTGCATCATCTGTGGGTCGCTCTATGTCGTGGCCGACGCCCGGCGCCGGCTGGTGGGCGACGGGCCCTGAACGGCGCCGTCCCCGTGACCGTGCAGCGGCCGGATGCCGATGCGAACCGCCGGCCGTCGGATGACCCGGCGGATGTCGGCTAGCCTGCCCGCCTCGTGGGACGCACACTTGTCATTTGCAAACCCGACGCCGTCGAGCGAGGCCTGTCGGGCGAGATCATCCGCCGCATCGAAGCGAAGGGGCTCCGCCTGGTGGCGGCCGAACTGCGCAGCATCCCGGTCGAGGTGGCCGGTCGCCACTACGAGGAGCACGAGGGCAAGGTGTTCTACACCGACCTGGTGGCGTTCATCACCCGCTCGCCGGCCCTGATCATGGTGGTCGAGGGCCCCGACGACACCTTTGCCGTGGTCCGGAACCTGATGGGGGCCACCAACCCCGTCGAGGCCGCCCCGGGGACCATCCGGGGTGACCTGGCCCTCGAAGTGGGCGAGAACCTCGTCCATGGATCCGACTCGCTGGAGTCGGCTGCCCGGGAGATCGGGCTCTTCTTCCCTGGCCTGGGCTGATCCGGCCGGGCCCTGGTTGGCCGGGCCCTCGAGGCCCTTAAGGTAGAGCGCCTTGTGCCCACCCGCTCCTTCCCGTAGCCTTGACTCCACGATGTCCTGTAGCGCGCCCCGCGAAAACAGCGGATCCGGGGCGATAGAACAGGGCGAAACGTCAACCCGACCGCACTCCGACGGAGGGGTTCATCACTGATGGCCGACAACCGCTTTTTTCTATTGGGTCGAGACATGGCAGTCGATCTCGGCACCGCCAACACCTTGGTGTACGTACGCGGCCGGGGCATCATTCTGAACGAGCCGTCGGTGGTGGCCGTGAACGTGAAGGACGGTCGTCCCCTGGCCGTGGGGGCCGAGGCCAAACGGATGATCGGCCGGACTCCCAGCCATATCCAGGCCATCCGGCCGTTGAAGGACGGGGTCATCGCCGACTTCGAGATCTGCGAGAAGATGCTCCGCTACTTCATCCACCGGGTTCACCAGCGGCGCTTTGCCAAGCCCCGCATGGTGATCTGCGTCCCTTCGGGCATCACCGGGGTGGAGCAGCGGGCGGTCATGGAGGCAGCCGAGTACGCCGGCGCCCGCAAGGCCTACATCATCGAAGAGCCCATGGCCGCGGCCATCGGAGCCGGTCTGCCCGTGCACGAGCCGACCGGGAACATGGTGGTGGACATCGGTGGCGGGACCACCGAGGTCGCCGTCATCTCCCTGGGCGGGATCGTGACCAGCCAGTCGATCCGCATCGGCGGCGACGAGTTGGACGAGGCCATCGTCTCCTTCGTGAAGAAGGAGTACAGCCTGGCTCTGGGTGAGCGTACGGCCGAGGAGATCAAGATCGCCCTGGGTTCGGCCTACGAGCTCGAAGAGGAGCTGCACGCCGAGATCCGGGGACGCGATCTGGTGACCGGTCTGCCCAAGACGGTGGTGATCTCCACCCAGGAGATCCGCAAGGCCATCGAAGAGCCGGTGTCGGCCATCGTCGACGCGGTGAAGGTGACCCTGGACCGCACCCCTCCGGAACTGGCCGCCGACATCATGGAACAGGGCATCGTCCTGACCGGTGGCGGTGCGCTCCTGCACGGCCTGGACAGCCGGCTGCAGTCCGAGACCGGGATGCCCATCGTGGTGGCCCGCGACCCGTTGAACTGCGTGGCCATCGGCAGTGGCCAGTGCCTCGAGGAATTCGAAGCACTGAAGCAGGTACTGATCACGTCGTCAGCCCGCTGATCGAGCCGCTCGTAACTCGTGGCGAAGCCGCGGCGGCTCCGCCGCCCCAGAACAACGCTCCTGATCCTGGTGCTCATCTCGATCACCATCATCACCCTTGATGCCCGGGGCGACCTGGGCAGCTTCACCTCCGGACTGAAGTCGGTCGCCTCTGACGCCTTCTCGCCCATCCAGTCGGCGGTGAACGCGGTGGTCCGACCGATCGGCAGCTTCTTGGCCGGGAGCGTGCACTACGGCTCGGTCCGCCAACAGAACCAGAAGCTGCAGACCGAGATCGGGTCGCTGCGCCAGCAGATGGTCGAGCAGGCAAACGCGGCGAAGGCCCTCAAGCAGCTCCAGGCGCTCAGTGCCCTGAACAACCTGCCGTCGGTGCAGAACCTGCACCAGGTGAAGACGGAAGTGATCGATTTCAACACCTCGAACTTCGCTTCCACCATCGATATTGGCGTCGGCCGCAACCAGGGGGTCACGCTGGGTATGCCGGTGATGGGGTCGGGCGGGGCCACGGGCGGACTGATCGGCAAGGTGGTCGAGGCGTACAAGAACACGTCGACGGTACGGCTGCTGACCGACGGGCAGTCGACGGTGGGCGTGGCCTACGGCCCCAATCTCTACGCCGTCCTCCAGGGCCAGGGAGCGGGTAAGCCCCTCATCGCCCAGTACATTCCGGCCAACACGCCGATACCCCCGGGGCCGGCCTTCGTCACCAGCGGGCTCCAGGACGCAGAGTTCCCCCCCGGGCTTCCGGTGGCCCAGAAGCTCTCGGTCAAGAACGGCAACTCGGCCAACGACGAGACGGTGACCCTCGAGCCGGTGGCCGACTTCGCCCACCTCAGCTACGTCTCCGTCCTCATCTGGGGGCCGGACGCGGCGGGCACGTCGGCGGGGGGCCCATGACGGCCAGGGACGCAGCCAAGGTCATCTTGGTGGTCTTGTTGTTCGTCACCGTGCAGCAGACGTTGATGCTCGACATCCACTTCGTCGGGATCCACCCCGACATCATGGTGATGCTCCCCATCGCGGCGGGGATCATCGGGGGACCGTCCCGGGGGGCGATCATGGGATTCGGGGCCGGATTGGTGGCCGACCTCTTCCTCCCCACGCCCTTCGGTCTCTCCGCGCTGATCGGCTGCCTGGTCGGGTTCGGGGTGGGCCTCTCGACCGTGGCCCTGGACCGGGCCGCCTGGTGGCTGCCCCCGCTGGCCGCCCTCGGGGCCAGCGCGGTTTACGAGGTGGCCTACGCCGCGGTGGGATCGATCCTGGGCCAGCCCCAGATGCTGCATGTGGACGTGGTGGGCATCGTCTTGGTGGTGTCGATCACCAACGCCATCATCGCCGTGCCCGCCGTGCGCCTCGTTGGGTGGGCCCTGCCCAAGGTGTCGGCCGAGGGCATGCCTGGGTCGGTCGGCGCAATCGGGAGCGTCCGTTGACCGGGCGGTGCCGGACCGCCGCCGGGCCGGGCCGCGCCCACTTTGCCCGGCGGGGCCGCCAGGATAGGCGCCAGTGAAACGCTCCTTCCGCCACCCTTTCTCCGGGTCTAAGCAGTACCTGCGCCCCGAGCGGGATCGGTTCGGTCCCCGCAAGGTGGCCAAACAGC
>DATMMO010000253.1:0-18284 GCA_035569695.1 Acidimicrobiales bacterium
CAATGGGCGGATGCACGGCGTGCCCCAGATGCTCGAGTGCTATCTGCAACTGTCCCAACGGGCCGGGCCCCGGCAGCTGGAGAAAGCCGACGTGGCCCTGGCCTGTCAGGCCACCCCCAACTTCGGAGGGGCGGTGCTCTACAGTTCGCACCAGCAGTGAGGAGGGGCCATCCATGACCGAGCCGATGCCGACCTACGCCCAGTTGCCCATCACCACCGATGCCCCGCCCGGATCCTCGTGGGGTGTGTGGGACGACGACGGCGCGCTGGGGTGCCTCAACCTCCTCACCCCTGAGCGGGTGCGGCGGGCTCAGTCGATCCCGGCAGTGGGCCGCGTCCACAATCTGAACCTCGAGCTCGAGCTGCCCTCACCGCCGTTGTTCGGTCGAGCCGCCTTCGAGCACGTGGTGAGCGGCCTGGGCTCGGGCGTAGGCCACGACGACGAGCTTCACCACTGGAACACCCAGAGCTCGAGCCAATGGGACGGGTTTCGCCACATTCAACACCCCCGCTACGGGTTCTACAACGGCCGTCCCGACGAGGAGCACGGCATCCACCTGTGGGCCCAGCGGGGCATCGTGGGTCGGGCCGTCCTGGCCGACGTAGGGCGGTGGCGGTCCTCGGTCGGTCGACCCCTCCGACCCGGCTCCACCGACGCCATCGAAGCCGAAGACCTGCTGGGCACCTTGGCGGCCCAGGGAGTAACGGTCGAGGTGGGGGACATCCTCCTCATCCGCACCGGGTGGCTGGCCTGGTACCGGAGCCTCGACACTGCCGGCCGCCGGACCCAGGCCGACCGGTCCTCGCCGGCGTGCGGTCTCCGGGCCGGGACGGCGATGGCCGCCACCCTGTGGGACCTCCATATCGCCGCCGTGGCCGCCGACAACCCGGCCCTCGAGGTCTGGCCCCCGCCCTTGTTCACCGGACCCCGCCTCGATCCGGAGACGGCGACACCCGAGGACCTGATCGGGGGTTTCCTTCACTTCGCACTGCTGCCCCTGCTCGGGCTACCCATCGGAGAGCTCTTCGATCTTGGTGCCCTGGCCGCCGACTGCGACGAGACAGGCCGCTACGACTGCCTGTTCACCTCGGCTCCCCTCAACGCGCACGCCGGCGTGGCCTCGCCGCCCAACGCCCTGGCCATTATCTGACCGGCGCCGGCTTCGATGGCTATCCCTCGTCCGAGGGGGTGGCCGAGGGGAGCAGGTCGTGTGCCGAGAGGACGTCGAGCAAGCCCTGGAGCGCGTCGGGGCGGTCGAGGGCCGACGCGGCCACCGCCCGCTCGATGGGCGTGCCCAGCAGCATCTTGCGTACCGGTACTTCGATGCGCTTGCCGTTGATGGTGTGAGGCAGGGCGGCGACCCCGATGATCCGGTTGGGGACGTGGCGGGGCGAGAGCTGTTCCCGGATGACCTGGCGCAGGTGGGTCACGATGTCCTCCGTCAATCCGCTGGTGGCCACGGCGGACGGATCGGCCGTCGGTACCACCAACAGCACCAGCTCGCCTTCCCGACCCAGTTCGGAGGTGTCAACCACCAAGGAGTCGGAGACATCGGCCAGTGCCTCGACGACCCGGTAGAACTCGGCCGTGCCCATGCGGACGCCCCCCCGGTTGAGGGTGGCGTCGGATCGCCCGTAGATCACCGCACCGCCACTTGGGGTCAGCTTCACCCAGTCGCCGTGTCGCCACACGTCGGGGAAGGTGGCGAAGTAGCTGTCGTGCAGTCGCGAGCCGTCCTCGTCGCCGTACAGCTCGGTGGGCATCGACGGCATGGGTTGGGTGATCACCAGCTCGCCGACCTCGCCCACCACCGACCGGCCGTTCTCGTCGTAGGCGTCGACCGCCGCGCCGAGCTGGGCGCACTGCAGCTCGCCCACCCGCACGGGAAGGAGCGGGCAGGCGCCCAGGAACCCGGTGCAGACGTCGGTGCCACCCGACATCGAGGCCACCAGCACGTCGTCGCCCACCGCCGAGTTGGCCCATACGAACCCCTCAGGCGAGAGCGGCGCACCCGTGGAGCCCAGTGTGTGAATCGAATTGGCTCCGGCGTCGCGCCGGGGCACGATGTCGCCCTTCCGGCAGCTCTCGATGAACGGCGCGCTGGTGCCGAAATAGGTGATCGACAGCTCGGAGGCCATGCGCCACAGGGCGCCGGGGTCGGGCCAGGCGGGATTGCCGTCGTAACAGAGGATGGTGGCGCCCACCTGCAGCCCACCGAGAAGGAAGTTCCACATCATCCAGCCCGTGGTGGTGAACCAGAAGAAGCGGTCATCGGGGCCGAGGTCGCAGTGCAACGACACCGACTTCACGTGCTCCAAGACGATGCCGCCGTGCCCCTGCACGATGGGCTTGGGCAGCCCGGTCGTGCCCGACGAGTAGAGGATCCAAAGGGGATGGTCGAAGGCCACTGGCGTGGGCTGCAGGGGGGCCGGCTCGGCCAGCATCGATGCCCAGCTACGGCGGCGGACCCGGGTGGGCGGCGGGGCGAGCTCGGAGTCCGGATCCGGCTCGGAGGGGACGACGACGGTGGCGGTCACCGTGGTCAGCGATGCCTCCAACGCCTCGATCTTCTGGCTCAGCGAGTAGTACCGACCGCCGTACCGGTAGCCCTCCACCGCCACCAGCACCGTCGGCTCGATCTGGGTGAACCGGTCGAGCATGCCCTCGGTCCCGAACTCGGGCGCGCAGGTCGACCACACCGCCCCGATGGAGGCCGTGGCCAAGAAGGCGACGATGGCGGGGACCGAGTTGGTCATGACCGCCGCCACCCGGTCGCCCGGTCCCACCCCCAGTGCCACCAGGGCGCGGGCCATGGCCCCGGCCTGGGCCCGCAGCTCGCCGTAGGTGAGCGAAGCGGGACGACGTTCCTCGCCCCAGTCGATGACGGCGATGTCGTCGTCGGGTGGAGCGAGGAGGCCGTCGATGTAGTTCAGCTTGAGGTTCGGGAACCACCGGGCGTGCTCGGCGCCGTTGCCTCGAACCAGCACCGGTTCGGCGCCGTCGGCCGAGCCCACGTCGAAGTAGTGCCGGACCGCGGCCCAGAACTGCTCGAGCTGGTTGACCGACCAGCGCTGCAGGGCGGTGTAGTCCTCGACGTCGACGCCTCTGTCGGCTCGCAGCCAGTCCATGAAGGCCGAGATCTTGGCCGCTCGGACCCGCTCTGCCGGGGGCTCCCACAGCACGGTTCCTTCGTCCATCACCGGGGAGGTCATCGCCGCCCCCATCGAGCCTCGAGTGCTCGGTTCTCCCTCACTGGGCCGGATCTCACCGGCGCCTGCCTCCACGATCATGGGAGGAGCATCGCGGAAGTACCGCTCGACGTCGAACGCACTGATGTCTGACCCAGCCGATCGGTCCGGGTCGGGGCGATGGGCCTTGCCGTCGTGGTACGTGCGACTGGTTTTGCGGTAGACCCTAGGGCGACGTCGACGGAGGAGGGCCGATGAGTTCGTACGAGTTCCCGGTAGAGGCGGGGCACATCATGATGTTCGCCCGCGCCGTGGGGGATCCCAATCCCATCTACTCCGACGCCGCCTATGCCGCCACCACCGAAGTAGGGCATGTGGTGGCGCCTCCCACCTTCGTGCAGTCGAGCGCCCAATTCGACCCCGACTACTCGCTCCGCCCCCGGATCGGCCAAGCCTGGTTCGGCTCGGGGAAGGAGCCCACCGGTGTGCAACGTGCGCCCGGGAGCGGGGGAGGCGGGACCGGTCTCCACGCCGAGCAGCATTTCGAGTACCACCGGCCCCTCGGGCCCGGCGAGGTGCTGACCCCGACCCTGCGCGAGGGCGAGACCTGGACCAAGGAAGGCCGGCGGGGAGGGACCATGACCTTCGCCGAGAACATTGTCGAGTACCGGGACGCGGCCGGCGAACTCGTGGTCACGGCCCGCGGTGTCGGCGTGCGCACGTCGAAGACGGTGGAGAACGGCTGATGGCTCTTCGTCGAAGCGAGCTCGAGGTGGGATCGGTCCACGAGCAGGTGGTGGTGGAGAATCTGACCCGTACCCAGATCGTCCAGTACGCGGGGGCATCGGGCGACTACAACCCGCTCCACACCGACGAGGTATTCGCCACCAAGGTGGCCGGATACCCCTCGGTCTTCGCCCACGGCATGCTGACCATGGGCCTGACGGGCCGGATGCTGACCGACTACGTGGGCGACGGGCGCCTGGTCCGCTTCGGCGGGCGGTTCCGCGCCCAGGTGTGGCCGGGAGACGACCTGACGGCGAGAGCTGAGATCACTGAGATCACCGGCGAGAACGAGGTCGAACTGGTGATCACCACCGTGAACCAGGATGGGGCCGAGGTCTTCACGGGCACGGCCACGGCCCGCATCGATCCCTGAGCTCGGTCGCCGACACCGGTCTATCGGTAACGATCAGTCGCAGCAGGAGTCACGCCAACCGCAGCCCCTGCATCGGAAGTGCGCATGCTCGGGCCGGAGCTCGGCCCCGCAGTGGGGACACTCGGCGAACGTGCCCAGGGGCGAGCGTGCGCCTGCGGGTAACGGTTGCGGATGGCCAGACATGGATCGCGAACTTAGCCAGGTGGGCTCGCACCGGGGTCGATACCGGCGTGGAGGGGTCGAAAGCCCGTCGAAGTCGGGGACCGGGGTGAGGTGCACCCGCAGACATCGAGTGTCATGGCGTCGACCACCACCTAGGGTCTAGCCCCAGTGGTTGGACCCGCTAGCCAGAGGAGTCGAGATGCAGGGCTACGTGCTCACGGTGGAACATATGATCCCCGCCCCTCCGGAGGCGATCTTCGACATACTGGCCGACGCGGCCAAGCACACGTTGATCGACGGCTCCGGCATGCTCCAAGGGGCCAAGGAGCAAGAGCCCGAACGACTGGTTCTCGGTTCCAAGTTCGGCATGGGGATGAAGCTCGGAGTCCGGTACTCAACCGTGAACAAGGTGGTCGAGTTCGAGGAGAACCGCCTCATCGCCTGGCAGACCGGCCCCGAGGGATTCGCCGGTCGTCTGATGGGGGGAAGGATCTGGCGTTACCAACTGGAGCCAGCTGTCGAGGGCACATTGGTCCGGGAGAGCTGGGACATCACCCCGGACCCCATGCGCGTCCTATTGAAGCTGGGTGACATCTACTCGAACAAGACCAAGCGGGATATGGAACGCACCCTCGATCGACTGGCCGAGCTGATGGCGAAGGGGACGAACACGAAGACCGACCCGGCACCACCGAAGTCCGATTGAACGACAACACCCCTGACCCAGGGACACCCTGACCCGAAAACACTGATCCGGCTCGTCATCTCACTGTAAGTGAATGCAGGGCAAGCGGTTTGCGTGATGCCCCACGCTGGGTATCAGATGGGTGCATGCCTCGAGTAGGCGCCTTCGAGCCCTTTTGAGCTCCCAAGCACCAGTCCCGAGGCGGACACGGTTAGGGGGTCGACATGAGGCGAAATCGGCAGCTCAGGGACCAAACAGCGGAGCTCCTGGACGGATTGGGAGGAAACCGTTCTGAGGTCGCAGCGTCATTGTGCGATGCCGGGGTCTGGGGGGCCCGCAACGATCCGAGATGCTGCGCCGTAGCGACCTACCTGGGCGCGGTGCTGGGGGCAGATCCCCGAGTTCGCTCGCTCACCACCGGACAGAGTCAGGTCAAGATCGTCGTCAACGGACCCGTCAGGTTCTTTCCCCCCGTCATCGTTCGGGTCCCGCTTCCCCAGCCCGTGCGCCAGTTCATCGTGGCCTTTGACCGGGGCATGTACCCGATGTTGGTCCGGGGCCCGGTGGAGAAGGCACGCCAGAGCTCCGAATCCACCACGAGTTAGTCGGTATCCCGAGTTAGTCGGTATCCCACCGCGAGCTCCATCGTCGTCCGTGTGGGCCGACGGCGTGGCCGGAATCGAGGGCTAGACGGGCTCGGGTGCGGGTAACGGCGGATCGATCGGCTGCGGTTCGGGCACGGGTGGAACTGGTGGAGGATCCACCGGGAAGGGATCAGGCGGGAGCGGTGCGGGTCCCGGAGGAGCCGGATCGGGAATCGAGGCCCAGACCTCCTTGGCTTCATCCAGGAGCTTGGCAGGTGGCGTAGGCAGGGTCATAGGGCCTCCTTGCACCGGATACGGCGTCCCGTGATCAGTGGGGCTCGGATTGGGTGCGCTGTGGCTCCTACCCTCGATCCTCCGCCCTAAACGGCCACGGCCTCGGGACCGGGGCCGGCAGGTCGTTTGGGCCGTAGGCTTGGCGTCGTGGTGAATCCCGTCGACGCCCCCGGTGGTGACCCGGTGTCCAGCCCTGTCGACCGGACGAGCCGGAACGAGTTCGAGACGTTGGTCGCCGCCCAGCAGGCCGGACTGGCTGTGGGTGAGTCCGTCGCTCGATGGTGGAACGAGCTGGGTGTTTCCGCCAACAGCCTCATGAGCCGCAATTCGCTCGATGACCTCTTCCGACACGCCCTGGCCACCATGAGGGAGGCTCTGGGTACGGACGCCGTCTCGGTGCTGCTGGCCAATGATGACCAGGACGAGCTCATCGCTCGTGCTGCGGTCGGCCTCGATGAGGAGGTCTCCTTGGAGTTGCAGATCCGGGCGGGTGAGGGCATGGCCGGCCGGGTCCTGGCCAGTCGGAAGCCGCTGGTGGTCGGGGATCTGTCCCGGATCCGGTTGGCCTCACCGCTCCTGACCGAGAGCGGCATCCGGTCGGTGGTCGCGGTACCCATCCTCCTCGACGGCCGGATCCTGGGGGTCTTGCACGCGGGAAGCCACCAGTTGGATCGTTTTACTGAGATGGACGCCCGGATGCTCGAGCAGGTGGCCGACCGCATGGCTGGCGCGCTGGGCCGGATCCAGCTCTTCGAGACCGAGCGGATCGCCCGGCTCCGAGCAGAGCAGATGGCCGATCGTCTGGATCGGTTGCAGAGCATCACCTCGTTGCTGGCCGGCACTTCGTCTCCGTCGGAAGTGGCCACCGTCCTGGCCGGGGCCATGAGCTCGAAGGGACCGAACAGCGAGCTCGACCGAGCCGACGTGTGGCTGATGCATGACGATCCACCCCGGCTGGTTCGCACCCTGGAGGAGCCGTTGGGCAACGGTGAGTTCGACGAGATCCCTCTGGACTCGGACGTGCCCGCTGCCGTGGTGTTCCGCGCCAACGAGCCGGCCTATGTGGCCTCGCCCGAAGACGGCAAAGCCCGGTTCCCGGCGTGGTCGTCGAGACGTCTGGCCAGGACGGCGTTTGTCGTGCTCCCGCTGTCCATCAAAGACGAATGCGTCGGCATCCTGGCCGTGATCTACCCGGGCGAGCACTCGTTCGAACTGGACGAGCGCGAGTTCCTGACCACGGTGGTCGATCAAGCCTCCCAGGCCATCGACAAGGCCCGGCTCTACGAGGAACAGGCGCAACTGGCCACCATCAGCGCCTTTCTGGCCAACGCGGCCAAGGTCATGGCCGAGGCCCCCGACTTCCAGGATGCGCTCGATCGCCTGGCCACGCTGGCTTTGGACGCCTTGGGCGACCTCTGCCTCATCGATGTGCTCGACGACGACGACAGCCTGCAGCGCATGGTCGCCCGCCATCGAGACCCCGCTCGGCAACACCTGGTCGACCAGCTGCACAGCCGATACCCGCCCGACGCCGCCGGACGGCATCCAGCGGCCGGGGTCGTACGCACGGGCAAGCCCAGCTGGGCACGCCAGATGACCGACGACTTCCTACGGTCGACCACCCACGACGAAGATCACTTCCTGATCACCAAGGCCCTGGGGTTCAGCTCGTACCTGACCGTGCCCCTGGCCGCCGACAAGGATGTGATCGGAAGCATCACGTTCGTGTCGGCCAGCCGCAGCTTCGGAGGCTCGGACGTGGCCTTCGCCCAGGAGCTGGCCCAGCAAGTGGCGGCGGTCGTCGCCAATGCCCAGCGCTTTGAGCGGGCCGACCAGACCGCCCACGTCTTGCAGGAGAGCCTGCTCCCACAGCGACCCCCGGAGATTCCCGGAGTGCGAACGGCGACCCGCTACCTACCCAGCACCCGTGGGCTCAACGTGGGCGGTGACTTCTTCGACCTGGTCGTGCTGCCCAGCCAGCGACTGGGTTTCATGATCGGCGATGTCGCCGGTCATGACCGATCGGCCGCGGCCATGATGGGTCAGCTCCGGAGCGCGGCGAGAGCGCTGGCCGGCCAGGTAACCAGTCCGGGCGAGCTGGTTGCCGCGCTCAAGTGGAGTTGGGACCTCCTCGGCTTCGAGCGACTAGCCACCGGCTTGTTCGGTGAGCTCGATCCCGGCACCGGCGAACTGATCCTGGCCTCGGCCGGACACCATCCCCCGCTCCTGGTCGAAGCGGGTGGGACCCGGTATCTCCCGGTGGCGCCGGCCAGTCCGTTGGGCGCACCCGAGACTGAAGTGGCCGAATGGCACGGCCTGATCCGACCCGGCCAACTCCTCCTGCTCTATACCGATGGCGTCATCGACGACCGCGGGATTGGGGCCGAGGCCAGCATGGACCGCCTGGCCCGGATCGTCGCCGACGGGGAGGTGGAGCCTCAGGCCGTGTGCCAACGCGTGATCGAGGCCCTCGCCACCGAGCGAGTCGACGACGTGGCCCTGTTGGCCCTGACCCTGGATCCCGACCCCGACTGATCATCTGGCTCGGGGCTGGACATCCGACCAGGCGACCCCGAGTCACTAACTTTGTGGATGTGCCCGCTTACCGGATCGCCCAGGCTGCCGAGTTGCTGGGGGTCAGCACCGACACCATGCGGCGGTGGGTGGACGCCGGTCGGGTGAAGTCCGTGCCGTCGGGTGGAAGCCGTCGTGCCGTGGACGGCACCGACCTGGCCCGCCTGGCGGTGGAGTTGGCCGGGACCCGCGAGCCGGTGGTCATCGGTGGACAGTCCGCTCGCAACCGCTTTCCGGGCATCATCACCAAGGTGGTGGCGGACACCGTGGCCGCGCAGGTCGACATCCAGGCCGGACCGCACCGGTTCGTCGCCCTGGTGACCAGGGAGGCCGTCGAGGAGCTGGGCCTGGCCCCCGGGATGCTGGCCGAGGCCGTGGTGAAGGCGACCAACGTGGGCGTCGAGCTGGCCGTCGGCGAGTAACGCGCCTCACGGCTGTTCGATCGCCGCCTGGTCGTTGGCCCACACGCTCACCGCCTCCCGGGGGATGTCGACGGCGCAGCGCGTTCTCGGAGGAAAGATGGGAGAGCGGGATGCCCGGACCCGAAGCTCGAGACCGGCATCATCGAGGCGGACGACGAACTCGACCACGGCGCCGAGGACAGCCGTGTCGACGACGGTGGCGCGGTGGGTACCCACCTCGGACAGCCGCACCTCCTCGGACAGCCGCACCTCCTCGGGACGGATGCACCAGAGGACCTCTGCTCCCGGCGCCACCGCTCCGGTGTCCAGCTCGAGATCCACCCGTCCCACCCTGACCAGTCCCGGAGCGAGGACACGGCCGGGATGCACGTTGTGGATGCCGACCAGACGGGCCACCTCGGCGCTGGCCGGGCGGGTCATGACGTCCGCGCACGCCCCCGCCTGCAGCACCTGCCCGCGTCCGAGCACGATGACCTCATCGGCTAACAGCGCCGCCTCCTCGGGGTCGTGGGTGACCAGCACGGTGGACAGCCCGGCCTCGCGCTGGAGCCGGCGCAGGTCGAAGCGGAGGGCATCGCGCACCGGGGCGTCGAGGGCGGAGAAGGGCTCGTCCAACAAGAGCACCTCGGGTCGCCGGCAGAGCGCCTGGACCAGGGCCACCCGCTGGCGTTGGCCCCCCGAGAGCTGATGGGGGAGGTGGTCCTCCAATCCGCCAATGCCCAGCTGGGTCAGCCAGTACGAGGCCAGCGCCTCGTCGGCATCCTTTCCGAACAGGACCTGTTGGCGAACGTTGAGGTGGGGAAGGAGCGGCGAGCCTTGGGGTACGTATCCGATGCCGCGGTCCTCGGGGGGAATGTTCGTGACGGCACGCGTTCCGTAGTGAACGGGCCCGGGCCGGCTGCCGCGGAGCCCGGCCAGGCATCGCAACGTCATCGACTTGCCGGCGCCCGAGGCGCCCAGGATGGCCAGTGAGGCGCTGGTGGCCGCGTGATCGAGGTGGAGGTGAAACGCCCCCAGTCGAAGGTCGAGGTCGAAGGCGACCGGGGTGGGCGCGCCGGCCCGGGGTTCTTCGGCCGGGCGAAGAGGATCCAACCCACGGTGGCGGCGGAAGGGATGAAATCGGGCGGCCAGGGCGGCGATGATGGCCACCACCACGGCCACGGCCAGGGCTAGGGCGGTGGGCGCCTCGGTGGTGGTGAGCCCGGCCGCGCTGAACTGGTTGTAGGTGAAGACGGTGAGCGTGCTGGGGTGGTACGCCACGATGACGATGGCGCCGTACTCACCGAAGGCGCGCAGCCAGCCGAGGACGAGCCCGGCTCGAACCCCGGGACCGGCCAAGGGCAGGCTTACCCGCCAGAAGCGCGACGCTTCCCGATGGCCGAGCGTGGTGGCCAGGTCGGACAGCTCGGGATCGACGGTGGCGAACCCGGCCCGGGCGGCCACGATCACGAATGGGGCGCTGACGAACATCTGGGCCAGGACGATCCCGATCATCGAGTCGGTCAGGCGGCTGCCGAACGCCCGGCCGATGGTGGTGTAAGGCCCGATGATGTAGATCAACAGGATGCCGCTGATCAACGGGGGTAGGGCCAGGGGCAGCTGCACCAGCAACCCGACGATGGCGGAGAGCCGGCTACGGGAGCGGGCCAGCACATAGGCCAGGGGGATGCCCAACAGGGCGACGATGGCCATGGAGATGGTGGCGGTGACGAGCGAGATAGAGAGGGCGGACAGGAGCCCGGGGGTCGAGAACCCGGGGTTGTTGGAGCCGGCGATCCGGGCCACGAAGGCGGCGATGGGAACGACCAGATAGAGGCCCAGGAGGGCGCCCAGCCAGGGAAGCGGACTGCGCAGCGCCGAACGGCTCACCCAGAACGCGCCGAGCGGAGGGAGGTGGGAACCTTGCCCTTCGGCCCGTGCACCGTGGGCGGCTTGACCAGCTTGAATCCCTGCGAGGCCAGTGCGGCCTGGCCCTTCTTGCCCAACAGGTACGACACAAAGGCGACAGCCGCGGCACGGTCAGGGGCCTGGTTGAGGACGGTGACTGTGTAGGTGGCCGACAACTTGATCGGGCCCAACGAGACGGTGGGGATGCCGGCCGCCTTGGCCTCGGCCGAATAGAAGAAGCCGGCATCGAGCTGGCCCGCTTGCAGTCGACCGACCAACGTTTCTTCGGCGAACTCCCCGGTGTCGGTGGTGGCCAGCGCGGCCAGGGTAGGCAGCTTGTAGCGCTTTGCTGCCTGTTGCATGGCGGTGACGGCCAGCTTGCCCTTGGGGTCGGTCGCCGGATCGGTCCGACCTAGCAGGAATCCCGGTTTGAGGACGACGTCGGGCCAGGGCTGGGTCTTCAGATCGTGGACGAATGTGCCCTTGGGGTTGTATCCGATGACCAGGGGTGCGGTGGCAAATGTGATGTACCAGGTGACCCAGTTTCCGTTGGCTGGGCCCTGGAGCTTCTGGTTCACGGCGGGACTGGCGCTGATGAAGACATCACCTTTTTGCACGCCGTCTCTGATCTGGGTGGCCAGTGCATCGGAGCCGGCCGAGAATCCGGTGAAGGTGTAGCCGGTAGTGGCGTCGAATCTGGGGCCGATGATCTGTTCCATGGTCCGCACCAGCGATCCGGCGTAGAGCACGCTGACCGGTCCCTTGGCCAGGGTGGTCGATGTCGTCGCGCTGCTGGCGGAGGCCGGTGTGGCGGCCACCAAGCCGAGGCTCACGACCAGGAGGCAGAGAGGGCGAAACCAACGGGCCCTTGCGGGGACCCTGCCCCTCTGGTTTGGTGTCACGCCCAAATCCTAACAAGCGATTTGCGGCAGAAATCGGCTTGGGGTGTCGAAGATACACTCTGTAAGTCCACTCTGGGGCGCATCTGCTGTCTCGGCTGGGTTCGCCCACCGCTGTGCCACCGACTTTGCCTCTGCCACCGACTCTGCCCACGGCTGTGCCACCGACTCTGCCTCTGCCTCCGACTCTGCCCACGACTCTGCCCACGATCGATGGCGATGGCTCCGCCCACGATCGATGGCGACGGCTCCGCCCACGACCGATGGCCTCGGTATCGTGGGTGGTCCAATCAGTCGCCACCGGTTGGGGGCCGAACCGGGGCCCCACGTGACTGAAATCGGACGGGAGAGCAGACCATCGGTCGAGGCGTGAGGGGCATGGACACGGTGCTGGCCACTGGGGGCAGCACGGCGCGCCCATCGGTGGCCGGACTGCTGCTGACCGGCGGCTCCAGCCGGCGGATGGGCAAGGACAAGGCTTCCATCGTGCTGGCCGACGGGCGCACGTGTGCGGAGACGGTGGCTGCTCGCCTGGCCCAGGTTGCCGATCCGGTGCTGGAGATCGGACCGGGCACCTCGGGTCTCAGAGCCGTCCCCGACGAAGATCCCGGCGCCGGCCCGTTGGCTGCTCTGGCCACGGGATGGGCGGCATTGGTCGACTCGGGCCACGCGGGACCGGTGCTGGTCCTGGCCTGCGACCTCCCTCGGGTCACCGTCCCCTTGCTCCAGCTGTTGGCCCGGGCGTCAGGTGATGGCGCCGTCGTGCCGGTCGTCGGCGGACGGCCCCAACCCCTCTGTGCTCGCTTCGCTCCGGTCTCGCTCGACCAATGCCAGCGGCTGGTGGCCGAGGGGCGGCGTTCGCTCATGGCGCTGCTCGACGCCACCCCGGTCGTGTGGTTGGGACCCGAGGTGTGGACCGAGGTCGCCGACGAGCAGTGCTTCGCCGACGTGGACACGCCCGAGGACCTTGCCCGTGTATTGGCCAGTGCCGATACGGGTTCCCCCGCTGGGATCGATCCTGACTGGTGACCGGCCACCCCGAATTCCCCCACCTCGACGAGCACGGCCGAGCCTGGATGGTCGACATCACGGGCAAGGAGCCGACGGTGCGCCGTGCCGTCGCCCGCGCCACGGTTCGTACCGTCGCCGACGCCCTCGAAGCATTGGCCGGGTCGCCCGGCGACCTGGATCCCGTACAAGCAGCTCGGGTCGCCGGGGTGCAAGCGGCCAAGCAGACGTCGGCGCTGCTTCCCCTCTGCCATCCCATCCGGCTGACCGACGTGCAGGTTGACGTGGTCCCCCACCACGGGCGCGTGGACATCTCGGCCGTGACCGAGGTCGTGGACCGAACGGGAGTCGAGATGGAGGCCCTCACCGCGTGCACGGTGGCCGGACTGACCATTGTCTGCGTCCTGAGCAGAACGGATCCCGAGGCGTACCTCGACGAGGTGACCCTCTGGTTGAAGGAGGGCGGTCGTTCCGGTCGGTGGGAGCGCTCAGCCGCAGGAATGTGACCGACGTGCGCCCGCGCCCTCTCCGCCCTCAGTGCGGGGAGCCACCAGCGAGCAGATCCAGGGCATGGGGAAGGACGTCGATCACTGCTTCAAGACACTCCACTGCGCCGGTTGTCGACCCGGGCAGATTGAGCACGATGCACTGCCCGACAGTCCCGGCCGTTCCGCGGGAGAGTCGCCCCAGTGGGCTGACGGCCCGCATGGCCTCGGCCAGCCCCGGGGCCAGACGCTCGAGTACAGCCTGAGTTCCTTCCGGAGTCTGGTCGGTGGGGGCGAAACCCGTCCCTCCGGTGGTGAGGATGGCGCCCACGAAGCCTGCCGCCAATTCCCGGATGGCGGTGGCCACCGGCTCTGCTCCGTCGGGAACGACACGACATTCCCCCACGTCGAACCCGTGTCCCTCCAACCTGGCGACAAGGGCCGGCCCCGACCGGTCCTCGCGATCCCCCCGGTAGGTCGAGTCGGAGACGGTGATGATCTTGGCACCGGGAGGCATCCGTGGAGCGTAGTGGCGTGTCCTGGGTCTGGTCCTGCGCCGGTCCGGTTGGTGCCGTAGGTTCTTTCGGCAATGGGCATGATCCAAGCGCTCGATTATCAGGTCCCTCAACCCAACGTGGCGCAGCGGGCCATGTGGCACGTGTCGGCCTCGCCGCCGGGGGCGTGGCTGCTCGCCAAAGTCCTGCACCGAATCGACAGGTTCGTGCTCGGAGCCAGCGGCGGCCGGTTCTCGGTTCCCGGGGTTCTGACCGGTATCCCAGTGGTGACGATCATCACCACGGGCGCCCGCACCGGACAACGCCGAGAGACCCCGTTGCTCGGCGTGCCCGTTGGTGATGATCTGGTCGTGATCGGCACCCACTTTGGGCAACCGGGCACTCCCGGCTGGTACTACAACCTGCGGGCCCATCCAGAGCTGGATGTGGCCTATCGAGGGAAAATCATCCCCGCTCGGGCCCGTGAGGTCGAGGGTGACGAATGGGCAGCGTCCTGGGCTGAGGCCAGAAAGGTCTACGCCGGATACGAGGCCTACGGCCGCCGGATCCGAGACCGACCCATTGACATCATGGCGCTCGACCCGCGTTAGGCGCAGCCAGATCTGGTTTAGGCGGCTACGGCCAGGTCTCCGGACCGGAGACTCGACGCCTCGGCGATGCGGTGCGCCGCAGCTGGGGCGGTTCGCAGGAGCTCCCGGAACTCACTGGGGTTGCTCACATAGGCAGTCAGGTCGGTGGTGGCAGTGACGGTTGCCGTACGAGGCACGCCCTGGAGGAGGGAGATTTCACCCACAAACGCGCCATCGTGTAGCTCGGCGACCTTGGAGATGCCGACAGCGGTGGACTTGGTCACCTCGGCCTGCCCCGAAACGATGATCAGGAACTCGCTTCCCAGCTTCCCTTCCCGGATGAGGACCTTGCCCGCGGGGATGTTCACCTGCGTGAGCAGCGAATCTACCCGGGCTAGTTGGCGAGGGGTGCAGTCCGCGAAGAGCTCCAGATGCCCCAATGTATTCGATGCGTGGTTTCTGTTTCTCATCGCTGACCTCCATCTTCCTCGGCCAATGGGTGGTGTTCGACCAATTCAATTGTGCCTAGATGGAGTATATCTGTCAAACAGTCTATTACGATCCCCACAATCTGAATATCAGATCATGGCACCAAACTCTACGTAAGGGCTGGCACCGGCGGAGGCTGGCACCGGCGGAGGCTGGCACCGGCCGAGGCTGGCACCGGCGGAGGACAGGTCGCGGGCACATGCCCGCTCCTCAACGGACCAGGACTACCCCACGGCGGGATCGGTGCCTGGCCCCGGCTCGCCCGACCCGGCTTCGGCTGGGCCAGGGGCGGTGCCGGTCCGGGTCTCCCCAAAGACCTCTCCTTCCGAGGCCAAGTGCTGCCTCGGCGGATCGGCCCCGGCTGCGGGCTGAGGTGCGGCTGCGGGCTGAGGTGCGGCTGCGGGCTCAGCTGCCATGACGGGATCTCGGACCAGGGCTGGCCCAGCCGTGCCCGCAACGTCTCGACTCGCCCCCATCGCCTCGAGCGGCCGATTGTGGCGGGCCGCCCAACCCATCGCGAAGGCGCTGCACATGACGAGGATCAGCCCCGGTCCGAGCGCGTAGCCGATCAGGTTCTCCAGCGATCGCAGCGGGCTAGCGACGACGAAGTACGAGTGGGTGTTCACCAACACCGGCCATGCAAATGGCCCAATGACGAACCAGCACCCGCTAGCGATCCCGATGACGCCGGCCGTGGTCAGGCCCAGGCGTCGACTCGTGACGTTGGCGTTGGCCGGCGCCATGAAGGTGAGAGCGGCAATGCAGCCGAGCGCACCGGGAATCAGTGCCAGCAGGGCATGGCTGAGATCCCAATGCCACGAGGCGGCCCCGTCGGCGCTGAACCCGAAGGTCGGTCCCACGAACGCGACGATCCCACCCCAGGCCGAGACGATGAGGGCGATGAAGCCGACCGTGGCCAAGCTGATAGATGAAGATCGCACTGCGGGGCGGGCCTCTTTCCCCGCTGTTCGCCGATGAAGCCCATACCCATCCCCTCCGGTCGTCTGACCGATCGTCGTCGTCATGGCGACTCCTCTCCTCGTCCACGGGAGGAGCAAACCGACTGAACGCTCTGTCCTTCCCGGAGAGGAAATACCCCGTGGCCGATCGGGCAAAACCAGGAAGGCTCTGCGGTTACGGGACCCCCGGCATCTGGGCTGCCTCCTAGCCCACGACAGGGGCGACCAGGGTGCAGGGAGGCGGTTGCGCTTGGGCCGGGTCCAGGGCGTTGAGCACATCCTGTGCCGCCACCGGGTCTGAGGCCAGGGAGACGTGGTCGGCGAGATCGAGCGGACACCGATCCTGGACGACGATGTTCGTACTGGTTTTCCCGGCGATCTCACCATTCGTATACGGGACCACCAACTCATCATGTTGGGTCATGATCTGCGTGTAGTGGACGCCGGATTCGGCAACGCCGCCAGCATTGAGTTTCTGGGTGAAATCCGAGTTGGGGGCGAACTCCTCACAGGCCGAGCAGATCGGACCCAGCAACTGTGCTTCAGACGCTCCGAATCCGAAGGCATCGGCGATCTCGTGGATCATGAGCGGATCGGCAACATCGGTGCCGTGCACAACGGGGGCGAGGCCGACGAAGTTGTCGACGTGAGCCGCTCCTCCCAAGTACTTGATGTAGTAATCGGGCATGGTGGCCCCTTCGGAATGACCGACGAAGTCCACCTTGGCCGCGCCCGTGGCAGCCAGCACCTTGTTCACGAACGTACCCAGGACCGCGGCACTCTGCTCCATTGGTACCAAGCCACCTAACTCGTCAAGCGGAGGCGAGGTGAAGTAGGGATTGGTGCCGTAGGTGAGGGAATACACGCAATATCCGTTGTCGGCCAGGAGGGGCGAGATGGTCTGCCAATTGTCGGTTTCATTGGCTAGCAAGCCGTGAACCAGGATCACGGGTTCGGGATGGGCGGCCGTCGGCTTGCATGTCCAGTCGTTGGCGCCGGGGGGAGGCGTATCGGGCCCCTTGGGAGCAGCGGCGATGTTGGCTAAGAACGTATAAGGCACCGGATAATTGGGCGAAGAGCCATTGCTGGACGGGGGCGGCGACGCCGCACTGGCAGGCGTCATGGTCGCTCCGCCGGCCATGACGATTCCGGTCGTACAAAGCATTGCGGCCGCGAGTAGGGGACCGATCCCGGGTGTCCGCATATGGGGTCCTGGTGCCTCCTGTTCCGTGACCAGCAACAATGGACGTCGCCGGACGTGCACGCTCTTCTGAAGAACGCACGGACGCACCTATCCTTGCGATGCCGGCCACCAGGTTGCGCTGGCGATGGAGGCTCTCCGGACACCAAAACGGATTGCAGGCCAGTTTCGAACCGACCCACTACCCCGAACTGATCCGGCCTCCCCGGATGGCCGGTTGCACCCATGGCGACCGTGCGGTTACCCGTCGAAGGCAGCGAAGACCGTTGAGAAGGCAAACGGCTGCTGCGTGATGCCACTGCAGGTATCGCTGGCGAATCCCTGACCACCACCCGGACACGAGACGTCACGAGTCGCCGCCCACATCGCCAGCCGGCCCATTCCGACCTGCGAGGCAAACGCCTCGAGCTGCTGCGCATCGGTGAGCCCGAAGACCTCGTTGGTCGTGTCATTGACTCCCAGCATCGGGGTCACCCCGACCATCTTCCAGAGTTGTGCCGCTGTGTCAGACGGGAAGAGGGTGGCCAGCTGCCCTTCCGTCGCCTTGGCCGCTTGGATGGCATAGGCGCCCATCTGCCCGCTCGGATTCGGTGCCGCTCCGCCGTAGTCCATCGCCATCACGTTGACCAGGTCGACCCGAGCGCCGGCACCGATCGTGGTCTTGAGCACGTTGAGACCATTGAAGTCGAGCCCGGTGGGGAGTACGGGCAGGGTGAGCGAGACCGTCAGTGTCGGGTTGGCTCGCTCCAGCCCTGCTATGGCCGCCCCTCTCCGAGCCAGGGACGCAGTATTTCCTTCGTCCGCGCCCTCGATGTCGAAGTCGATGTGGGTCAAGCCATACGTGTTGATGACCGATTGGTACTGGGCCTGCAGCGCGGGGACCGAAGTGCAGCTATCGGCGAGCTCAGTGGAGGCTTGGCCGCCGAAGGAGGCGATGACGTCTCCACCCGCATTGCGCAGGGCGGCGATACCTGCCGCGTAGTAGTCCGTACTGACCGGGTAGAAGCTGCCCCAACTGGCTTCACAGGTATTGCCCTGGGATACGACGAAACCGAGCGTGAAGTCCTTGGTTCCTGACGCGTGCATGGCGTTGACAAGGTCGAACGGCGGGGTGTCAACAGTCGCGTCGACGTAAGGGGCAAACGTGAAGTTTCCCGTATTGGTTGGCGTGCCAGTGCCAGTGCCAGTGCCAGTGCCAGTGCC
>DATMMO010000254.1:0-5882 GCA_035569695.1 Acidimicrobiales bacterium
TTCAGCGAACAGCAGCTCCATGCGGCCATGCGGATCGTGCCCATCGTCTCGGTACAGAACATGTTCAGTATTGCCGATCGCTCCTCGGAGCCCGTGCTGGCCGTGTGCGAGATCGAGAACATCGCCTTCATTCCTTGGCGACCGGTCGACGGGGGAACGCTGGCCTCAGGAGCGGTTGCCGACATCGCCCGAGCCCATGACCGGACCCCGACCCAGGTGGCCCTGGCCTGGCTGCTCGATCGGTCGCCGGCCATCCTCCCCATCCCGGGAACAGCGTCGGTCGACCACCTGGAAGAGAACGTGGCCGCAGCCGAGTTCCGCCTCACCGCCGAAGAGGTCGCCACTCTGAACGGGTGAAGCTTCGGGGCTCAATCGGGGACGTTCTTCTCGTAGATCTGGCGGGCCACAACGAGGAAGTCGCAGATCACCGCCAACTCGTCTGCCGTGTACTTGGCCATGGCGGCGCGAGCATCCCGCACCATCGGTTGATGGAGTCGAGCCGCCTGCCGCTGGGCGGCCGGGACCAGCTCCACCAGAACCCGGCGGCGATCGGCCTCGTCTCGGACCCGGCGGACGAACCCGGCCCGCTCCAGCCGGTCGAGGACGAAGGTGATGGCCCCACTGGTCAACCGGGTGGCCTGGGCCAGTGCACCGGCGGTCATGGGTTGGTACTGGTCAAGGATGTCGACGCAACGGAAGTCGGTCCGATTGAGCCCGAGTTTGTTGGCCACCGCGTCGTCGAAGACATCCAGGGCGACCTGGTAATTGCGCATCGCCGCGGCCAGGGCCGGATTAGGGGATCGCCCCAACGAACCGTCGGCGACGATTCCCCGTCCCTCATCGACGGCAGACTCGTGGAGGGGCTCGTGCGCGGGCACCGAACTCGTTGGCCCCGGAGCACCCGTTCGTCGCTTTGACACAGCCGTATCTTAGTTTTTAAGATACCCAGAAGTAAAGGAGATCGGGCACTGAGCAGGGCGCTTTCGGGGCGACTTTCGGGGCGACTTTCGGGGCGATGGGGTTCGGTTGGCCATACCCAGACCAGGGCGCGAACCTCCTGTCGGGCCGAAGGGACAGGTCAACGGGCACGGCAGCCGCTCGGGCTGTGGAGCAGGGTCCGGCGCGTACGGCAGGGCTAGGCCGCAAATGACACGGAGACGGGAAGGTCATGACAGACGCAATCGAGGCGCAGGACCTCAAGAAGGTTTTCTCCGGAAAGCGAGAGGTGCGAGCCCTCGATGGCGTGAGCTTCGCCGTCGAGGAGGGAACCGTGTTCGGGCTCTTGGGCCCCAACGGCGCGGGCAAGACGACGGCCGTGCGGGTGCTCACCACCATCATCAAGCCCGACTCCGGCATGGCCCGAGTGCTCAGCCACGACGTGACCAAGGAAGCCGGGCTCGTCCGATCGTTGATCGGGTTGGCCGGCCAGTATGCGGCGGTCGACGAGAACCTCACCGGGCGCGAGAACATCGACATGGTGGGGCGCCTGAACCATCTCCCCAAAAAGGCGGTGACCCAGCGGGCCGTAGAGCTGCTCGCCCAGTTCGATCTGACCGACGCCGCCGACCGGCCGCTCAAGACCTATTCGGGGGGCATGCGGCGCCGCCTCGACCTGGCCGCGGCCCTGGTGGCGCGACCAACCGTGCTGTTCTTGGACGAACCGACCACCGGGCTCGATCCTCAGAGCCGCAACGACATGTGGGAGGTGATCGAGGGGCTGGTCGAAGAGGGCACCACCGTGCTCCTCACCACCCAGTACCTGGAAGAAGCCGACCGGCTGGCCAGCCAGCTGGTCGTGGTCGACCACGGGCGGGTGATCGCGGAAGGGACCCCGGCCGCCCTCAAGGCCAACCTGGGTACCACCGTGCTCGAGGTCGGCCTTCACGACCATGACGACGCGTCCCGAGCCACCTCGGTGTTGGCTGCTGTTGGATCTCATACACCCAACGTCAATGGCAACATCGTGGAAGTCACCGTGGACAACGGTCCCCAGGCGGCCATGGCTGCGCTGCGCTCGCTCGACCAGCAAGGAATTGTCCCCACCGCGTTCACGCTGCGAGAACCGAGCCTCGACGACGTCTTCCTGGCCCTGACCGGGCGGCGGGCCGAGGCGGAGGAGGCGGAGGAGGAAAACGGCGTCGAGCCGGACCCGGACACGTTGAACCCCGCCCCCAGCGCCGAGGCAGAGTCGGCGCCCATACCAGCCGAGACCAACCCAGCCGGAGGCAGGTCATGACCACCAGTTCCATCGCCGTCCCCACCCTCGTCCGAACACCCCTATCCACCGGCGCCGGTGCCCGCCTGAAGTGGGCGTTCGCCGACATGTTGACGATCACCAAGCGGAACCTGATTGCCTACACTCGCATCCCCGAAGCGCTCTTCTTCTCCACCGTGCAGCCGATCATGTTCGTGCTGCTGTTCACGTATGTGTTCGGAGGCGCCATCCACCCGCCGGGCGGGGTCCCCTACGTCAACTACCTGATGCCGGGCATCTTCGTCCAGACCGTGGCCTTCGGATCGGTCAGCACCAGCATCGGGCTGGCCGAGGACCTGCAAAAGGGACTGATCGAGCGGTTCCGGGCCCTGCCCATGGCCCGATCGGCCGTGCTGGCCGGGCGGACCTCGGCCGACCTGGTCAGGAACGTCATCGTGGTGATCATCGTGACGGCCGTCGGGTTCGCCGTCGGGTTCCGTCCCAGCACCGGCGTCCTTGCTTACCTGGGCGGCCTCGGGATCATCCTGCTGTTCGCCTACGCCCTTTCCTGGGGGTTCGCCTTCGTCGGGCTATCGGCGGCCAATAGCGAGACCGCGCAGGTCATGTCGTTCCCGCTTCTGTTCCCGTTGACCTTCGCCTCGAGCGCGTTCGTGCCCGTCAGCCAGATGCCCAGTTGGCTACAGGGGTTCGCCACCTACCAACCGGTCAGTGTGGTGGTGTCAGCCTGCCGGGGCCTGATGATCGGCGGGCCGACCGCGACCTGGGTGATCCAGTCCCTGGCCTGGACGATCGGGTTCCTGGTCATCCTCACCCCGCTGGCCGTCTGGCGCTACCGGACCCGGACCTGAGCCTCCCCACCGGCCCGACCGACCCGATCGGCAGCGCCCAGGCAAGTGAGCGAGTGGTGAGGTAGCCGATTGCGTTCGGGGCGAGCAGAATGGGGTCCATGGCACAGTCTCCTCCCCCATCCGCCGGCCCCAACAGCTTCGATGCCCGCGCCGACCTGACCGTCGGTGATCGGACCTATGAGATCTACCGGATCAACGCCCTGGCCGATCGGTTCGACGTCGGTCGGCTGCCCTATTCGGTCAAGGTCCTGCTCGAGAACCTGCTCCGGCACGAGGACGGGTTGACCGTTCACGCCAGCGACGTCGAGGCGGTGGCCGACTGGGGCCGCCATCCCGAACGGCACGGCTTCGGCGGCGCCGATTCGGCCGAGATCGCCCTCACCCCTGAACGGGTGCTCATGCAGGACTTCACCGGGGTCCCCGGTGTGGTCGACCTGGCCGCCATGCGAGACGCCCTGAGCGTTCTGGGCGGCGATCCGGCCCGGGTCAACCCGTTGGTGCCGGTGGAGCTGGTCATCGACCACTCGGTCATCGCCGAGGTGTCGGGAACCCCCAACGCCTACGACCAGAACGTGGACATCGAATACCAGCGCAACATCGAGCGCTACCAGCTCCTGCGGTGGGCCCAGGAGGCCTTCGACGGATTCCGGGTGGTGCCGCCCGGGGCGGGCATCTGCCATCAGGTCAACCTGGAGTACCTGTCCCGGGTGGTCTTCGCCACCGAGGACGGCCGGGCCTACTGCGACACCCTGGTGGGCACCGACTCCCACACCACCATGGTCAACGGACTGGGCGTGCTGGGTTGGGGTGTGGGCGGCATCGAGGCGGAGGCAGCCATGCTGGGCCAGCCGCTGTCGATGCTGGTGCCGCCGGTGGTCGGGCTGCGCCTGTTCGGCGAGATGCCCGAGGGGACCACGGCCACCGACCTGGTGCTCACCATCACCGAGTTGCTCCGCAAGCACGGCGTGGTGGGCAAGTTCGTCGAGTTCTACGGGCCAGGCGTCGCCGCCGTGCAACTGGAGAACCGGGCCACCATCGGCAACATGTCCCCCGAGTACGGGGCGACGTGCGCCATCTTCCCCATTGACGAGGTAACCCTCGAGTACCTGCGGTTCACGGGGCGGGACGAGCACCACGTCGCCCTGGTCGAGGCCTACGCCAAGGAGCAAGGTCTGTGGCACGCGGCCGGTGGAGAGGAGCCCGTCTTTTCCGAGACCGTTGAGCTCGATCTGTCCACCGTCGTGCCCAGCATCGCCGGGCCTTCCCGACCCCAGGACCGGGTCTCGCTCACCGATGCCGGCAGCGCGTTCCGCGCCGCACTGGGACGGGACAAGAAATCCCAGGCCACCACCCTGGGCGACGGGTCGACAGCCGAGATCGAGGACGGTCATGTCGTGGTGGCCGCCATCACCAGCTGCACCAACACATCCAATCCCCAAGTCATGTTGGCCGCCGGCCTGCTGGCCAAGAAGGCGGTGGACAAGGGCTTGCGCCCGAAGCCGTGGGTGAAGACCAGCCTGGCCCCGGGGTCCCGGGTGGTCATGGACTACTACGACCGGGCCGGACTGACCGAGCCGTTGTCCGAGGCCGGTTTCGACCTGGTCGGCTTCGGGTGCACGACTTGTATCGGCAACTCGGGACCGCTGTTGACCGGGGTGTCCGAGGCTGTCCAGTCCGGGGACCTGTCGGTGGTCTCGGTCCTATCGGGAAACCGGAACTTCGAGGGTCGGATCCACCCCGAGGTACGGATGAACTACCTGGCCTCGCCCCCGTTGGTGGTGGCCTACGCCCTGGCCGGGACCATGGACATCGACTTGGATACCGACTCCCTCGGCACGGGCACGGACGGTCAGCCCGTCTACCTGGCCGACCTGTGGCCCAGCGCCGACGAGGTCACCGAGGCCATCCGCGCTTCGCTCACCTCGGACATGTTCCGGCAGCGCTACGGGGCCGTGTTCGACGGGGACGAGCGCTGGCAGGCGGTGGAGACGGCCACCGGTGACACGTTCGCCTGGAACGGCGACTCGACCTATGTGCTGCGGCCGCCCTTCCTGGAGGGCCTGGCCCCCACGCCCGAGCCGGTCACCGACCTGGCCGGGGGGCGCGCCCTGGCCGTGTTGGGCGACAGCGTGACCACCGACCACATCTCGCCGGCCGGGAACATCGGCCCGGCCACGCCGGCCGGTCACTATCTGGCCGAGCACGGGGTGCAGCGGACCGACTTCAACTCGTACGGGGCCCGTCGCGGCAACCACGAGGTGATGATGCGCGGCACCTTCGCCAACATCCGCCTGCGCAACCAGCTGGCTCCGGGAACCGAGGGCGGGATCACCCTCCACCTCCCCGACGGGGAGCAGACCAGCATCTATGAGGCGGCCATGCGCTACGCCGAAGAGGGAACCCCCTTGGTCGTACTCGCCGGCAAAGAGTACGGTTCGGGCTCCTCACGGGACTGGGCGGCCAAGGGGACCTCGCTGCTCGGCGTCCGGGCGGTGATAGCCGAGAGCTACGAGCGGATCCATCGCTCCAACCTGGTGGGCATGGGGGTGCTGCCCCTGCAGTTCGGGGACGGAGAGAATGCCGGCACGCTCGGGCTCACCGGACACGAGGTGTTCGAGGTCAGCGGGGTGGCGGCGCTCAACGACGGCGAGGTGCCGAAAGTGGTGGAGGTCCGGGCTGTCGACGGCGACCGCGTGGTCGAGTTCAGCGCCCGCCTGCGCATCGACACCCCCATGGAGGCCGAGTACTACCGCAATGGGGGCATCCTCCCCTACATGCTGCGCCAGATGGCCAAGGCCTAAGCGGCCTGACCGGGTGGG
>DATMMO010000255.1:0-13344 GCA_035569695.1 Acidimicrobiales bacterium
GAAGCGCCCGTCTACTACGACCCGCTGGGCCAGGTCTGGGGAATATCTCGCTACCAGGACGTCCTGGCCATCGAGAAGAACCCCGAGGACTTCTCCAGTCGTACCGCGCCGCGGCCGCACGGTCAGGCACTGCCCATGATGATCTCGATGGACGACCCGGATCACCAACAGCGTCGGTCACTGGTCAACCGCGGCTTCACCCCCAAGCGGGTCGGCGACCAGGAACCCAAGCTGCGAGAGTTCTGCCGAACGATCATCAACGACGTCTGCGAGCGGGGCGAGTGCGACTTCGTGTGGGATGTGGCCGCCCGGCTCCCCCTCATGGTCATCGCCGACATGCTCGGCCTGAGCGACAGGCAAGAGGAGCTGCTCCATTGGTCGGAGGTCCTGATGCGCCCCGACCCGGCGGCGCCCCTCGCCTCGGGCGAGACTGCCATCCAGGAGTTCCGGGCCAGCCAGCTGCAGGTCATCGCCGATCGCAGGCGAAATCCTCGGGACGATCTCATGACCACGCTGTGCGAGGCCGAGATAGGGGGCCAGCGTCTCGACGACGAGTCGATTGTGTACGAGACGCTGCTGATCCTCATCGGCGGCGATGAGACCACCCGGCATGTGATCAGTGGCGGGATGCTGGCCCTCTTGGACAGCCCGGACCAGATGGCCGACCTGGGCGACGGTTCGGCCGACCTGATGATCGCGGTGGAGGAGATGATCCGGTGGGTGTCGCCCATCCAGAACATGGCTCGCACCGTCACCCGGGACCTGGAGTTCCGTGACCAGAAGATGGGGGAGGGAGATCAGGTCATGCTGTTCTACCCGTCCGCCAATCGGGACGAGGACGTGTTCGCCGATCCCCAGGTCTTCGACATCCGCCGCCAGCCCAACCCCCACATTGCCTTCGGGTTCGGACGCCACTACTGCCTGGGGGCCTCGTTGGCCCGATTGGAGGTCAAGGTGGTGTTCACCGAGCTCCTCCGTCGCCTGCCCGACATCCAGTTGGCCACCGGCGACTTGCTACCCCGCCGGGCATCCAACTTCTCCAGTGGCCTGGAAGCCATGCCGGTGCGGTTCGAGCCCGTGCCGGTCGAGACGATCCTGCCGGGGCGTTCCTCATGACCACGGTGGAACGAGCCCATGACTGTCTGTGCAACGTCGACATGGGAGACGTCGTGCAACCGGATTGGATGATCCGGGTGAAGGAGGACACGTTCAAGTCCAACTTCAACATGCGCAGCCGAGAGCTGCCCGAGATGCTCGAGGAGATGGACGCCCACGGGGTGCGACGGGCCGTCCTGTTGACCAACGGCACCAGACCGTCCCCGCGGGCCCAGGAGTTCGTGGAGGCCCACCCGGAGCGGTTCAGCCTGGGGCTCGGAGGCCACAACCTGCTCAAGCCCATGCCCACGCTCAAGGCGCTGGCGTCGTTCGTGGCCAGCAACCCGGTGGCCTACATCACCGTGAGCCCGAGCTTCTGGGGAGACGGTCGCTATCCGCCGACTGATTCGGTCTACTTCCCGTTGTACACGAAGTGCTGCGAGCTCGACATCCCGTTGTGCATGAACACCGGGCTCCCCGGTCCTCCCATTCCCGGCGAGGTGCAGAACCCCATCTACTTGGACCGGGTCTGTTGTTACTTCCCCGAGCTCAAGCTGTCCATGATCCACGGGGCCGACCCCTGGTGGGACACGGCCATTCGCCTCATGATCAAGTACGCAAACCTGCGCCTCATGACCTCGGCCTGGTCGCCCAAGCGGTTGCCCGAGTCGCTGCTCCATTTCATGCGGACCCGCGGCCAGGACCGGATCATCTTCGCCTCCGACTCACCCGTGCTCTCGATCACCCGGACGGTCACTGAGGCTTCTGTCCTCGATCTCCCGCCCGACGTGCTGGACAGTTACCTCTACGGCAACGCCGAGAACTTCTTCTTCTCTCGTCCTGGCGCCACAGGACGAAGCTCTAAGCTCGGGCCGGCGACGCTGGGGGAAACACCATGACCGACCTGTACTGGGACCCGTTCAGCCCGGAGCTCCGGGACGACCCGTACCCGCTCTGGAAACGGATGCGGGACGAGGAACCCGTGTACCACAACGACAAGTACGACTTCTGGGTCCTGAGCCGGTTCCACGACATCGAACATGCCCACAAGGACGTCGAGACCTACAGCTCGAGCCATGGGACCACCCTCGATCTGATGTCGGAAGAGCCCATGGACACTGGGATGTTCATCAATCTGGACCCGCCCAAGCACACCGTCCTGCGCCGGCTGGTCTCCCGGGCCTTCACCACCCGCCGGATGTCCATGCTCGAGGAGCGGATCAGGGAGGTCTGTGCCGGGCTGCTCGACCCTCACGTGGGCGCCGGCGGCTTCGACTACGTGCAGGACTTCTCCGCCATCCTGCCCCCCACCATCATCTCCTCTCTCCTGGGTGTGCCCGAACAGGATCAGCAGGCGCTCCGCCATCTGGTCGACGACATGTTCGTCATTGACGAATCGGGCCTGGGCCTGACCGGGGAGGTGGCCCAAAAGGCCATGCTCCAGCTGTTCGAGTATCTCGGCAGCCAGTTCGCCGAGCGCCGCAACCACCCCAGGGACGACATGTTCACCGAGTTGGTCCAGGCCGAGATCACCGACGAGACCGGTGATCTCCGGCATATGACCGACGACGAGCTGACCGGATTCGGCCTCGTCCTGTTCGCCGCCGGGTCGGAGACCGTGGCCCGGCATCTCGGTTGGGTGGCCAGTGCTCTGCCCCAGTACCCGGACCAACGGGCCGAGCTGGCCCGGGACTTCTCGCTCATCCCCAACGCCATCGAGGAGATCCTCCGCTTCGAGCCGCCGTCGCCGGTGCAGGCCCGGTGGGTGGCCAAGGAGGTCAATCTGCATGGCGCCACCATCCCGGTCGGCTCGAAGGCCGTGCTCCTGACCGGTTCGGCCGCGCGCGATGAACGCAAGTATCCACAACCCGATGTCCTCGACATCCACCGGAGGGTCGACCTCCATCTGACCTTCGGCTACGGCATCCACTTCTGTCTGGGGGCGGCTCTGGCCCGGATGGAAGGTCGCATCGGCCTGGAGGAGACGCTGATCCGGTGGCCGGAGTGGCAGGTCGACCGGGAGCAGTCGGTGCTGCTCTACACCAGTACCGTCCGGGGACCCACGAAGCTCCCGGTGTTCTGCTGAACCGGAGAGGGCCGACGTCTCGCCTGCTACGTTAGAACCAGGTTCTCGTTTCGTACGGTGGGGTGACGATGGACCATGGGGCGAAAGGACGGCGCGGGTGGCCAACGAGCACGGGCAGGACGGGCCCCCTTCTGCTCTGCCGCCATCCCGGGTGGAGAGGCGAAACCGGATCATCCGGACTGCGCTGGAGCAGTTGTCCGAGTCGGACTACGACGCCATCCAGATGCGCGACGTGGCCAAGGCGGCCGACGTGGCCCTGGCCACCCTGTACCGGTACTTCCCGTCCAAAGAGCGACTCTTCGCCGCCGTACAGCTTGAGTGGGTCGAGGTCCTCCACCGGCAGGTGGCCCAGCGCGGCCTGCGCGGCAATTCGAACCTCGAACGCCTGCTCGATGTGCTCCAGCGGTCGATCAGTTCGTTCAAGAAGAGCCCGCAGTTCTATCGTGTCCTGCTGATGCTCGAGTCGACCAAGGACCCCGTCGCCCGTGAGCTCTATGAGGTGATGGCCCGGGCGACCGCTGACACCTATCGGGAGGCGATCAGCGACGTCGACCAAGAGACGGCCGCCCAACTGCTGCAAGCCACGCTCGACCTGCTGGGGGCGGAGATGCGGGCCTGGGCCCTGGGGCGCCGGACCATCGAAGATGCAGCCGGCCGCATCGAGGACTCGTTGCGGCTCCTGTTCACGTACCGGGACACGACCGGCAAGAGCGCACACCTGCGCGTCGCCGGTCGCTCGAGCTGAGGGGACAGAGGCGCCGTGGAGCTCCACCAGAAAGTGAACACGCTGACCTGGCCGAGCCAGTCGCTCCCCGCGGGCGTGGCCGAACGCTTGCTGGGCCCGGGCGGACCCTTCGAGCTCACCGGGGAGGAGGGCTCCGACGCCCCTCTGTCGGTGTTCAAGCATCGCCCGAGGTCGGTGGTCGAAGTGCTCACCACCGGGGCGACCCGATTTCCGGACCGCCCGTACCTGGTCTTTCCCGAACGAACGCTGACGTTCGACTCGGTGGTGGGGGCGGTGGCCCGCGTGGCCGAGGGCATGAGGGCGCGCTTTGGCATCGGCGCAGGTGACCGCATCGGGATTGCCTCGGCCAACAACGTGGAGTACGCCCTCGCCTTCTGGGCCGCCACCGCGCTCGGGGCCATCGCCGTGGGGTTGAACGGCTGGTGGACCGGTCCGGAGCTGGGCTACGCGGCCAAGCTCACCGAGCCCCGTCTGGTCTTCGCCGACCAGCGACGCAGGGAGCGGTTGATCGGGATCGATCTCGATGCCCCGGTGGTCCCCCTGGAGCAGACGGTGGCCGAGCTGGAGGCCGATGGTAGGAGCACGTCGTTGCCCGAGGTGGCCTCCCAGGAGAGCGATCCTGTGGTCATCCTGTTCACCAGCGGGACCACGGGTCGGCCCAAGGGCGTTCCCATCAGTCATCGCAACATCATCCACTTCACCATGGCCACCCAGCTGCGAGGAGCCGAGATCCGGGCCCGGGCGGCGGCAGCCGGTGCCGAGCCGCCGGCACCATCGCTTCCCTGCGCGCTGAACGCCAGCCCCATGTTCCACGTCTCCGGTCTCACCTGCACCATGGTGCCCGCACCCATGAACGGGCTCACCCTCGTCTACCCGAAACCGGGCCGCTGGCAGGAAGACGTCCACCTGGCCCTGACCGAGCAGCACCAGGTCTCGAACTGGTCGCTCGTGCCCACTCAGCTCTGGAGGCTGTTGGACTGGCCCGATTTCGAACGCTACGACCTCACCTCTCTCCGGTCGGTGGGAGGCGGGAGCGCGGTCTGGCCCCCGGAGCTCTTGCGGCGGCTCGAGGAGCGCCTCCCGTGGGTCCGGCCCGCGCTGGGTCTGGGCTACGGCATGACCGAGACGAACGGGCTCGGTACCGCCCTGGGCGGCGAGGCCACATTCCTGCACCCGGACTCCGTAGGCGAGCCGTCGCCCACGGTGGAAGTGGAGATCCGTGATCCGAAGACGCGCCATGCCCTGGGCGAAGGTGAGGTGGGCGAGATCGCGCTGCGCTCGGCCACCACGTTTGGCGGGTACTGGCGGGATCCTGCGGCCACGGAGGCGGCCATCGAAGACGGTTGGTACCACACCGGCGATTTTGGTTCCCACCGTGAGGGCTTCGTGTACCTGGCCGGTCGGCGCAACGATCTTATCATCCGAGGAGGTGAGAACGTGTCGCCGGTGGAAGTGGAGAACCGCCTCATCGAGCACCCGGCGGTGGCCGAGGTTGCCGTCACCGGCGTGCCCCACGACACCCTGGGCCAGCAGGTGAAGGCGTACCTCGTCCTGAAGGAGGGGCACGAGGTGAGCGCCGAGGAGGTGCGTTCCTTCGCTGGCGCCGCATTGGCCGGCTTCAAGGTTCCCGAGCACGTCGAATTCGTGGACTCCCTGCCCCACAACGCCGCCGGGAAGGTGCTCAAACACCTTCTGGTCGAAGAGGGATCCACCAGCGACTTCGTCGAGGAATAACCATCGGCTCCTTGTCAGAATGAGAATCCCGTTCTAGGGTACGGGCGGGGCGTCCTTGGGGGGCTGGTCAGGATCCACGCTCCAGTGGGACTCCGCTCGAGCCCGGGTGAGCAGGTTGCTCGGCCGTGGGGGCGACGACGGCGAAAAAGGGGAGGGTGGGCATGGACCCAATCAGGATCGGCTGGCTCGGATCGGCCCTTGACGGGCCGGGCGGGGGCTACGACAAGATCCATCAGATGGCCTTCGACCAGGCCACCGAGCAGGGCCTGCTGGACCGGCCGGTGGAGCTCGTCATCCACCCCGAGAACGGCCTGCCCCGGGGATCAGCCAAGAACGCCACGGACGGATTCCGCTGGCTGGTCGAGGAAGGCTGCATCGGGGTCGCCGGCGCCTACAGCTCGGACAACGCCATCACCGTGGGCCCGTTGGCCAACCAGCTCCACGTGCCCCTAGTCAGCTGGTGCGGCACCGAGCAGTTCCATGGCGACTACTGCTTCCGGTTGGGCAACGGAGACTGCGGCGGGGACGCCACGTTGATCGTGGCCTGGTTGAAGCGGAACGGTCACGAGCGGGTCGCTGTGCTCAGCGAGATCTCGCCCAATGGGGAGGAGTACTTCCGGTACTTCCGCCAGGAGTGCCGGCGACGAGGGATCGCCGTGGCCGCGGTGGAGACCGTCTCCCAGACCCCCGCCGACCTGACCGCCCACCTCGCCAACCTTCGCCAGATCGAGCCGGACGCCCTGGTGTACATGGGCTACGGCATGCTCGCCGCCCAAGGACTGCTCCGCTCGTCGCTGGACGAGCTGGGCTGGGACCCGCCCCGCATCATGACGACGGCGTTCATGTTCTACCTGATGGGCTTCGAGAAGTTCGAGGGCTGGGTGGGGATCGACCAGCTGGACCCGTCCAACCCGCGGGTGCAGAACTTCCATCGAGAATTCGTCGACCGTTACGGGCAGGATCCGCCCCTCTGGCCCAACGCCGTACCCGTCCTGGCCTACGACACGGCACGGGTGCTGGTCGAGGGCCTGTTTCGCGCCCCCATCCTGAGCGGGGAGGGGCTGAAGGCGGGCTTGGAGCGCATCCGGTTCATGCCCAGCACGACCGGCGGCAGGCAGACCCACATCGCTTGTGCTCCCCATGAGCACGGGATGTTCCGCGGCGACTGGCTCCTCTACGGCCGGGTCCGGAACAACGCGCTGGAGTTCGAGGGCCTCTTCGAGCCGTGGGAGTAGCGATGCGAAGGTTCGTTCGTGCCCGTTCTCTCGTCGGCTGCCGCCCTCGTTCTCCTTGGCGCCGCCCTGTTCAGCCTGGCCGTGACGGGAGACGCCCCTCCGGCTGCCGCGGCCGGACAACCCATCACCCTGGCCCTGATCACCTCGCTGACCGGTCCCGCTGCGGCCGAGTTCTCGCAGTCCCCGGCGGGGTTTCTGGCCCGGATCGCCCTCCAGAACGCCCAGGGGGGCGTCAACGGGCACCGGATCGTGCCCCTGGTCATCAACGACGAGACCAGTCCCACCCAGGTGGTCACGGCCGTGCAGAACGCCATCGCCAAGGGCGCCTTCGGCATCGTCTCGGACTCACCGCTGTTCTTCGAGGCGGCCAAGTACCCACAGCAACAGGGCATGCCCGTCACCGGCGGGTACTTCGACGGTCCCGAGTGGGGCGAGCAGCCCTATACCAACATGTTCGCTTCGGATAACGGCAGCGTCGACCCGAAGTATCCCGCCAATCCGGGGATCGGAACCTTCGTGAAGAGCCACGGCGGCACGAACCTCGGGGTCTACGGCTATGGCATCTCTCCCTCCTCGTCGATCGAAGCCAACAGCGCGGCCCTGGGGTTCAAGCACATCGGCGGCAAGGTGAGCGTGGTGGACACCTCCATTCCGTTCGGGGGCGTCGACTTCACCACGGAGGCGCTGGTGGCCAAGCAGAAGGGCGTCAACTCGGTCTACCCGACGATGGACGTCAACTCGAATCTGGCCCTGGTCACCTCGCTCGAACAGGCGGGGGTGCGTCCCAAGGTGGTGGTCTTGCCCACCGGCTACGACCCGACGGTGGTCACGTCCTCCTCGTGGAGCGCGGTGCAGGGAGACTACTTCCTGTCCGAGTTCCGGCCCTTCTCGCTGCCCAACGCCGCGACACAACTGATGGCGGCCGCATTGAAGAAGTACCAGCACTTCAAAGCATCGCAGTTCCCCAACTACTCGCAGTACCAGTCGTGGACGGGAGCCGACCTCATGATCAAGGGCCTGCAGTTGGCGGGCAAGAGCCCGACCCATGCCGGCGTGATCAGCGCACTTCGCCATGTGAAGTCCTACAATGCCAACGGGCTCCTGCCCAACACCATCAACTACTCGACGATCTTCGGCCACAACCCCGAGCCCACGTGCGAGTACTACATGGTGGCCAGGACCACGGGCTTCGTGCCCGCTGCACCCCAGCCGATCTGTGGCAGTGACATACCGGGCACGACGTCCAAGTCATAGCCACCAACGAAAAAGGAACCATGGCCTTTCAACACCTGTTAGTGGAGCGACACGGTCCGGTGGGCTGGCTCATCAACAATCGGCCCGACCAGCTCAACGCCATGAACGCGGCCATGCGAGACGAGTTCGCCGACGCCTGGATCGAGCTCCGTGACGACCCCGAGGTCAGGGTGATCGTCCACACCGGCGAGGGCCGCGCCTTCCAGACCGGGGTGGACGTGGCCGAAATCGCCACCGACGGGCAAGGCATGCAGCGCTACCGGGATGGGCTCGAGGACCTCGACATCCATTTCACGGCCTGGCATCAGCGGGTCTGGAAACCGGTGATCACCGCGGTGAACGGCATCTGTGCCGGCGGCGGACTGCACTGGGTGGCCGACGCCGACATCGTGATCGCCGCCTCCGATGCCACGTTCTTCGATCCCCACGTGTCGGTCGGACAGGTGGTCGCCATCGAAGCCATCGGCCTGCTCCGTCGGATGCCGGCCGAAGCTGTCATGCGCATGGCCCTGGTCGGCCGTTATGAGCGGATGACGGCCCAGCGAGCGCTCGAGCTCGGCATGATCAGCCAGATCGTGGATCCGCCCGAGGACCTCCGGGAGGCGGCCCAGGAGCTGGGGGAGCAGATCGCCCAGAATTCGCCGGCGGCCATGGCCGCGACCAAGCGGGCCCTGTGGGGTGCCTTCGAGCTCGGCCTGACCGATGCCTGCAAGGCTGGGGCCAAGGAACTGGTGTCCATGTGGGGCCATCCCGACCAGAGCGAGGGCCCGCTGGCCTTTGCCGAGAAGCGAGCGCCGGACTGGCTTGCTCCCGAGCCGACCTGAGGCTCAGGTGCTCGAGCCCACCACCGGCGCGTTGAGCGGCTGGCCACCCATGGAGCCCCAGAACTGCGCGTCACCGTAGGAGAAGGCACCGCCATCGGCGGCGAACAGCCAGTAGCCCTGGCCGCTGGTCGTCGGGGTTATGGACACGATCGGGGAGTTCAGGGGCTGACCAGCCGCCGAGCCGTGGCTACGAGCGTCTCCGAAGGCAAAGACGTTGCCGTCGGAGGCCACCAGCCAATAGCCGCCTCCCGAGGGAGTCGCTGCCATCCCCACGATGGTGCCGTGGGCACCGGTCAGAGATCCGAAGTTGGACGCGTCGCCGAACGGGGTCACGGTGCCGTTGGCGGCTACCAGCCAGTAGCCATGGCCTGACGCCGTGGGCGCCATGGCGACCATGCGGTTCTGGGTCTTGCCACCAAGCGAGCCGAAGAACCCGGCATCACCGAAGGTGAAGACACCGCCGTCGGCGGCAACCAGCCAGTAGCCCTGGCCGCTCGGCGTAGGGGCCATGCCCACCACCGGTGCGTTGAGGGGCTGGCCGCCCTTTGACCCGAAGAAGCCGGCGTCGCCGAAGGTGAAGACCCCCCCGTCGGAAGCAACGAGGTTGTAGCCAGCCCGGTCGGCGGTACTGGCCATGCCCACCACCGGTGCGTTGAGGGGCTGGCCGCCCTTTGACCCGAAGAAGCCGGCGTCGCCGAAGGAGAAGACGCCCCCGTCAGCCGCAGCCATGTGATAGCCGTAGGGGCCGGCAGCCGGCGGCCCAGGAGCGAACACCAAGCCCTGGGGGCTCCCGAAGCCAGTGGCGATGGGCGTGATATTCCCTGTGGTCAGGTCGAGGGTGCCCACGAAACCGGCGACGCCCGAGTCACTGGGAGCAGTGACGAACACCGTGCCCACCGGGAACGTGCTGTCGATGGCGTAGACCTTGTTGGCCTTGTTGTCGGTGACGTACAGGGTCCCGGTCGACGCCGTCGCCCACTCGACATCGTTGACCTGGGTGCCGACCGGTAGTTGGGTGATGGTCTGGCCGGGGGCACCCGGATTGTGGATGAACAGGAGCTGGGAGTCACCCTGGCTCGAAAACATGATGTCGCCCCCGAAGGCCGGGCTCGATGCCGGGACTACGTTGGCCGAGTCCGGGTCGGTCAGGGCCAGGGTGACCGGTCCGTTGGGACCGGCCGCCGCCGCGTTGTCGTTCATGATGCCGGTCAGGCCGGCCGTACCGGCGGTCTCATCGATGGCGATCTGGTAGATGGCCGGAGGAGCGGTCGTCGTGGGGGCCGAACCGGTGGTGTACACGTTCCCGTTCTGCACGATGATGCCGTCGGTGCCCCCGGCACCAGCCACAGTGGCCAGGTCGGGTGAGTAGGTGAGGTGCACGACCTGGTTGCCGGCGGCAGCCGTCGGGTGGATGACATACATGCTCGAGTTGCCGTCCTCATTGACGGTGAGGAGGACGCGGTTGGTGGCCGGATCGGCGGTCAGCCCGTCGCACTTCCCGGTGACCGTCCAGGTCTGCACGATGCTGCCGTCCATGCGGTACTCGACGATGGTGCTGGTTGTGCCGCCCGACGGGGACGGTTCACCCTTGGGACCGACGCCGTTCTGGTAGCCGACGTACACGTCGCCGTTCATGGTGCCGATGTCATCGGGTTTGGTTATGGCCGGGGCGTTGTCGACCAACGAATGGGAGGTCACGCCCGGGAGCAGGGAGAGGCCGGTCGGTGGGGACACCACCAGATTGGGCGCAGGGGCAACGGCGGGGGTCGCCGCCGCGGCGATGGGAGCGGGCCCGGCCACCACGGCCCAGGCTCCAAGCGAGACAAGCGAGACGGTCCCGACGACAACGGATCGGAAGCGGGCGCCTCCTGATCGACGGGATCGGGAACGAGCAGGACGCGGGGTTGTCGAAGGCATGAGTGGAAGGTACCCAAGGCAGATGAACGGGAAGTGATCGTCGATGGAACGTTTCGCGAAGATGGGGACGCTCCGCTCAGCCCGCTTTCAGGTCCTCTACGCCAGGCTCACTGCCCGTGGGTGCGTCTCCCCATCACGTGGCCGCCGCCACCAACTCCTCGGCTTCGTCGGCGATGGCCGATGCCATGCGTTGCAAATCCGGTACCAGCAGCGGATCGGCACAGAACCCGAAGCAGAGCTGGTCGGCGTGCGAATGGACCGAGATTCGGAGGGCATGACGCTCGCCGATCTCGGCGATCCCAAAGATGCCGGTGACCGGCATGGCCGCCAGGCTGACCGGAGAACGAGGCCCGGCGACGTTGGAGACGCTCAGGGCGAACCGACGCGGGCTGTCTTCGAGGTTGGCCGCGAACCGTTGGAGCCGAGGGGAGAGCGAGGCCAGGTCCTGGTACAGCAAATCGAGATGTTCGGCGTCGGCCCCGGCCTTGCGGCGCGACGTTGCCCGGTGCACGGCCCGAAGCCGAGCAACGGGGTCAACTTCGCGAAGCGGGAGCTCGAGGGAGAAGTACGAGTCCCGATTGAGGGCCCCGTCGTCCTCTCCGTGAAGGCTGACGGGCACCCGCACCCGGACGTTGGTCAGGCGGCCATGGTGCAGTTCGATCCAGTGGCGGAGCGCTCCGGCCACGACGGCCAGGATGGCATCGTTCACCGTCGCCCCATCAACGGCTTTGGCCGCGTGGCGCAGGTCCATCAGCGAGGTCTCGGCCAGTCCTATCTCCCTGGTGGTCCCCACCGCGCCATCGAATGGTGAGGAACCATGTTGGCGCCCGAACTCCCGGGTCAGAAGGGCGCCCAGGTGTTTGCGCCGGCGGGCGCGATCGCCCTCATCGTGCCGGGCGTGGGAGCCGGCCGAGGTTGCCGGCTGGTCCGTGCTGTCCCACAACAAGCGTTCGGGGAATATGGCGGCCGTGGTGCCGTCGGCCAACGCATGGTGAATACGCCATACCAGCGCGGAGCCTCCGCCCTCAAGGGCAAACAAGGAGATGCTCCACAGTGGCCGACTGCGATCGAGGTGCTGCTCGAACAGCTGTGCCACCGCAGCGCACAGCCCGTTCCGGTCGAGCGGGGCCTGCGGAGGCGGGCCCGAGACATGGTTCTCCAGATCGAAGTGGGGATCGGCGACCCAGAAGTACCCATCCGGCCGTTCCTCCAGCCGGCAGGCCAGCACAGGGGTGCGACCGATCCGTCCGGCCAGCCGGTCGAGGAGGGCTTCCCTGGTCAACCGACCATCGACCACGATCACCCGGCAGACGTGGCCCACGATGGTGTCGGATTCCAGGGCCAGAATGGCGAGATCCTCGGGCTGGAGGGGCTGCGCCGGTGGCGCCGCGTCGCCGTCCACGGTCGCTCTCGACTGCCTTCCTGTCGTGGTCACGAATAGAGGACGACGCCGCGGATGTTCGTTCCCGCGTGCATGTCCTCGTACCCTTTGCTCACCTGGTCGAGGGCGTAGGTGGTGGTGATCAGCTCGTCCAGCTTGAGCTGGCCCTCTCGGTACATGAGCACTTGTCGCGGTATGTCGGCCGTGGGGTTGCACGCACCGAACAGCGATCCCTGGATGCGCTTCTGGGACAGCGTGAGCTCCAACAGCGACACCGGGATGCCGACGTCGGACATGGGGCCGATGGCGGTGACGACGACGGTGCCCGCTTTTCGGATGGCGGCGAACGCTTGGGCCACGTGTTCGCCGGTGACCACGCCGACGGTGACGATGGCGGCATCGGCACCCTGCCCATCGGTCACGCTCTGGGCGAACGCCGTAGCCTCGGCGATCCCCTCGAAGGCATGGGTAGCCCCCAGCTCCAGGCTCTTCTCCCGTTTCATGGCCACCGGGTCCACGGCGATCACATGCGATGCGCCGGCGTGGGCCGCGCCCTGCACGGCGTTGATGCCGATGCCGCCGATGCCCATGATGATCACCGTGTCGCCCGGTGCGACCTCGGCCGAGTTCACCGCTGCGCCCCAACCGGTTCCCACCCCACAGCCCAGCAGGCACAGGGTCTCCAGAGGCAGGTCCTTGGGCACCTTGACCGCCGACATGACCGACACCACGGTGTGCTCACAGAAGGTGGAGATACCCGACATTTGCCCCACCCGCTCACCGTCCACGGTGTGGAGCCGGAAGCTGGCGGGGTCGTGCGGTCGGGCGCCGCTCAGGATGGTGGCGCCGAGCGTGCAGAGATTCTGATGGCCGGTGGCGCACCACCGGCAGCGGCCACAAGCGGCCAGGAAAGAGAAGACGACGTGGTCGCCCACCTCGAAGTCGGGGGTGTTGGGCCCGACCCGTTCCACCACCCCGGATCCCTCATGGCCTCCGGCCATGGGGAACACCGCGGTTTTGAGGTCACCGGTGGCCAAATGGTCGTCGGAGTGGCACAGGCCCGCAGCCACCAT
>DATMMO010000256.1:0-10696 GCA_035569695.1 Acidimicrobiales bacterium
CGTGTTCGGTGGGGCCGGCGTTGCCCAGACCGTGGTTCTGTGCGTAGAGGATCGCTTCAGCTCTGGATTTCGCTCCGGTCTTGGCGAAGATGTGATTGATGTGGGTCTTCACCGTGTGGGCACTGACGTATAGAGATGCGGCGATATCGCGATTGGTCAGCCCCTGGGCAATGAGCACCAGGACCTCGCCTTCTCGAGCGGTGAGGTCATCAGGCAGAGACTGCGGAGCAATCGCAGACGCATTCTTGGGTTCTCCAGCGATGCCGAGGAGGGTGGCTTGAACGTGACTGTCCAGAACGGACTGCCCGCTGGCCGCACCATGGATGGCGCGGGCGATGTCGTCTCGGCCGGCATTCTTGGTGAGGTAACCGCGGGCGCCGGCTCGGAGCGCGTCGAGGATGGAGACGTCGTCTGCGTAGGTGGTCAGCACGACGACGGCAACGTCGGGATACCCCGCGGTGAGCCGCCGTGTGGTCTCGATTCCGTCGAGGACCGGCATGTGCAGGTCGACGAGCATCGCGTCGAGCTGGTGTTCTTCGGCCAGGACCAGGGCTTCGACGCCGTTGGCGGCCGAGCCGACGACGGTGATCCCGGGCAACAGGTCGAGCATGAGAACGAGACCGTCGCGTACTGCGGTCTGGTCGTCAGCAACAACGATGCGGATCGCTTCAGCTTGGACATCGGTCATCGAGGTATCCGAGCGCTCACGGTCCATCCCTCTTCCGTGGGCCCAGCCGTAAGGGATCCATCCATGAGCAGTATCCGCTCAGACATCCCAACCAGGCCGTAACCACCATGCACGCCGGGTCCGCCGGGATGTGAGCGGTTCCGATCTGGTCGGTACATGGCATTTGAGATGACCAAGGTGGTCTCGTTGGACTCGTAATTGAGCCGGATGACAAGGGGAGCCCCCGGGGCGTGTTTCGCCGCGTTCGTAAGCGCCTCTTGAGCGGTGCGGAGTAACGCAACAGTGGCATCGGGCGGCAGTGGTCGGATCTCGCCAGTGACGGCGAGATCCACGCGTCTTCGGTTCTCGCCCTCGTGGTTGTCGACCAGACTGGTCAGACTGTCGGGTAGTGGCGGCGTGTCGGTGCGGAGGGCATGGATAGCGCTTCGGCTGTCGGTCAGTCCGTCGTCGGACAGTCGGTGTGCGTAGTCGAGGATCTTGAGGGTGGCCTCGACGTCTCCGGAGTCGCGAAGCACGGCGCTGGCCGCTTCGATCTGGATACTGAGGGCGCTGAGAGAGTGGGCAAGCACGTCGTGGATCTCTCGGGCGATCCGGTTGCGCTCATTGAGTGCCGCGCCACGGCGCTGTTCGGATTGGGTCTGTTGCATCTGGACCATGAGAGCGGTCGCTTGTTCTGCCCGCACCCGTACCTCCCGGCGGTAGCGTCCGCCCAGCAGGGCGACGACGAGCAGAAGCGGCAGTCCGAGGGCGGTGCCGGCCGAGAAGCCGAAGAGCAAACCGCTGACCTCGATTCCCAGGATGCCCGCCACGGTTGCCGCGCAGGCGGCTCCGAGGGAGAGCTCACTGCCACCACCAATTGCCGCCACCACCGCAAACGCGACCGGCATGCTTGCTGGGCCAAGGGCCGCGCCCAGTCCGCCGGCGGCGCCGAGACCGCACAGGGCGACGGTGGGTATCCACTTCGGGTTTGAGGCATACCGGCTGGCGCGCCAGTCGATGAGACCCCAGAGGGCCAAGAAGACGCCGATCGCCACCAGGATCGACACCTCGAAAGCAAGATGCTCGGACGTGCCGGCGCCGACGGTGAGGAAGCACACGAGCACGTAGGCCGCAGCTCGGGCGAGCCAGAAGCCGGATTGCATTGTGATCCGTCGAGTCACGGGTCGCGGCCCGGAGACGTGAGTAGCACTTGAGTCACGATGGGCAAGACACTCACGAATCAACTCCGATCTGATCCCTGACGACGGACCTCATGCATTGCACGGTACGAACCAAGAGGGTTGACTCACATCAGCCCCCGGGCTGATTCCTGGTACCAGTTGCACTGACTTCGAGTCGCCTTGAGCTGGTACCTGTCTCGAACCGGATATCGCCCTGTGCGGTGACGAAATCACATGGCACTCAGCACACGATTGGAGAAAGGAACCATTCTCAACCGGAGGTCGGCTCGTGGTCGAACAGGCAATGATCATCAATGCGATCGTGTTAGCGGTCGTCCTCGAGGCCGATATTGGTCCGCATCGCAACATCACGAAGTTCCGTGTCCTCCGACCAATTGTGACGGCAGTGGTCATCATCCCGCTGTACCTGAAGGGCCTCTCTACTCAGGGCACTGGGCTGGTTCTCGAACTGGCTCTGGCCGCTGCCGGCGTCCTCCTCGGGTTGGCGGCTACCGGCCTCATGACCGTCTATCGCAGTCCCCGAACCGATAAACCAGTCTCACGAGCTGGATGGGGTTACGCCGGACTATGGGTTCTCGTCATCGGTGCCCGCTCTGCATTCTCCTACGGCTCCGTCCATTGGTTCGGACCCCAACTCGGCCACTGGATGACGCGCCAGGCCATCACGTCGAACGCGCTCACCGATGCGCTCATCTTCATGGCGGTGGGGATGTTGCTCACCCGGACGACCGGCATGGCCGTCCGGGCAACTCATCTTGCGCCACACCTGCCGACACCGACCAACGACACGGTCACCACGAAGGTCCGATAGGCGGATCTCCCTTCTTCTCGTGCTCGTTGGGCGGCGGGTGGACCATGCCGGAGCAACCGGGCTCTCACCATGAGACGGGACCGGCCCAGAGCTCGTCGATGTACTGGTCGGTGCCGATCACGGTGGGGATGAACGGCATGGTGATGACGGCCCGGCCGACACCCGAGCCTTCAAGGGCAGAGACCAGCTGGCGCTGCTGTTCCCAGGACGCCAATGGGTCCCCCTCGACGAAGTAGAGCTGTAGCTTTCGATCGGCGGCGTTGGCATCGCCAGGAATTGGTACCGGGACGTCGTCGGCGACGCCGCCGGCGTGGAGGGCCCAGGACGACACGTTGGCTACTGAGGACCCCGGCAACCACTCGGGCAGCGTCTCGTCGAACCATCGGTCGACCGCCTCCGGGTCGGAGGCCTCGGCCGGCTCGACGAACTGGGCGATCAGACCGCCGAAACGACGGTCGAGGGCGAGCTCCAGCGGCACCGGGTCGGCGTCCCGGTAGGCGCGCCACTCGTAGTCGTACATGGCCGTGTTGTAGTGGGTCCGGTGGGCAAATCCGCGGTCGGCATCGTAAAGTCGCCGCACCTGGTCGGTAGCCCACGGCAGCCACTCATCGAAAGCGCCGCCCAATATGTAATAGACGCAAGCATACGACCCGTCGGTCGGCTCGAAGGGCCAGCTCTTGGCGTGAGCCAAGCGAGCCTCCTTGTGCCGGTGGGTGGCCACCCACCGGCTCCCGGCGAAGTCAGCCGCTCCGATCATGCACCCGGCGTAGTAGTGGTCCCGCTCGTACCACCGGTTATAGGAGAACTCATAGCCGCGGTGGGGGTCGGTGAATACCCACAAGATGTTGCCGACGGTGATGGGTTCGTCGATCTGGCGGACCAACCGCCCCGGTTCGTAGCGGAGGCGGTCTGCGTATCGGTCTTCAGGGGGCATGGTCTCTCCTCAATGACGTAGTACTGCGTCGATCAAGATTCGTAGCGGTTCCAGAAGATGTGGTCGTTCACGTCGTCTCGTGGCGACGGCCGGAACTCCCCGCCGGTCGTGTATGCGACAGGGATCATGCAGGTTTGGTCCCAGGATCCGGGGATGCCCAAGATCTCGGCCATGGCCGGCTGGTCTCGCTGGTGGGCGCTGGTAAAGACCGAACCAAGGCCACGGCTGCGCAAGGCCAGCTGAAAGCTCCACACCGCGGGATAGATCGACGCGTACATCCCTGAGTTCATCCCAGATGGTGTCGCCCTCAACGCCGGATCGGTGATCAACGTCTGGTAGCGGAGGTCAGCTGCTTCCACGTCGTAGCAGGGAAACACAATGACCGGGACCTCGGCCATGTGCTCGGCCAGGTAGATGATCGAACGGGAGATGCGCGCTCCGACTTCGTCACCGTGCGAGAGCTTGGACTCGAGCATCTGGGTCACCGATGGGATGGTCACCTTGGCGTATTGCTCGCCGACCAGTCGACGCTGTTCGGCGTCATCGACAACGACCCACCTCCATTCCTGGGCATTGGACGCATTTGGAGCAAAGCATCCGAGCCGGATTGCCTCCACCACGACCTGCCGCGGGACCGAGCGCGTGAGATCGAGCCGCCGACGCACTGACTTCGTCGTGCTCAGCAGTCGGTCGATCTCCGCCAGGTTGAACTCCGTCATGAAACCCACCCCTCGTCATGGTCCCCACGTCACGCCGCACTGCGGACACCGTTCCTGCCGGCCGCCCGGGTTAGTCTACGCTTGTTAGGTGTTTGTAGAATGATATTAGACATGATAGATGTACCACAAGACATGAGTATGAGGTTCGTTCCAAATCGGACGCCACGGCATCGATCGGACGCCGCCAGCTCAAGGGGAACCGCGAAAGCGATCATCCCGAGTCGACCGACTCCATCAACTGACATCCGGACCACGCACAATGAAGCCAGGAGGACCACCGTTGCGAGAAGTTGAGTTGCGAGCAGCCCTCGATCAAGTGTCAGACCTTGTGCGGCCAGACGGGGGTGACTTCGAGCTCACCGGAATAGACGATGCCACCGGCACGGTCAGGACCCGCTTGGTCATCGAGACGGCCAATTGCGCCGATTGCATCCTTCCGCGCCAACTGCTGGAAGAGATCGTTACTGGGCGGCTGCGTCGCTCGGTAACGGGTGTGCAGACGGTGTCAATTGATGATCCCCGAGAAGACGTCGGCATTGCCCCTGGGCCGAATTAGCGCGTGCGGACGCTCGATGAGGTTGGGTGGCGACCTGTCCGTATCGAACTCCGGCCTCCTTGCACCACTCACCGGGCGAGGTGTTCAAGGCAAGCGAGTTCCTTGACAACCGGTACTCCGCCTACTCGCCCACCACATACACCGCCTCGTCGAGCATGGTCCAGTCGTCTGCGCCGATCGGCTCGCCCCTCAGGCCGGCCGCGATCGATACCTGGTTCCGATCCGGGTCGGTTCCGAACACCGCCTCCCAACCCTTTGTGCGCCGTCGTCCCACCAGACTCTGCCGCGCCTCGAGACGAGTTTCAACGAGGTCGACTTGATCGAGTGACTCCGCCTCGAACGAGATGAGCCTCGGTCCGATGGCGCCGCGGCCGGCGTGAAGGGTGACACTCGTTGCCCGCAACACCAGAACCTGGCGGCGGTCGGACTCACTTACCCTTAGTGCCGCGACCCCGGCCCCCAGCGCGTCGATGGAAAACTCGAACACCTCGGAATAGAAGGCAACCGACCGGTCGAGATCACTCACGTTGACCAAGATGCTTTGGATGCTTAGATGCATCACTGGTCGTCCATCACAGGGCGGGAACGGCCGCTCGCCGAGCGCAAGGACCCGGCCTTGGCCTCGAAGCTGGCGTCGAGTGTGTCGAGGAGGTCAACCACCACGACGGGTATCTCGCGCTGAGCATTGCGTACGGCGGCGGCGGCAGATGGATTGGCAGCCATGATGCCGTCCAAGAGCACCCGCCGCTCGTTCGCCACCGCGACGCGAGCGTGAACGGTCCAGGTCGCTGCGCCGATCTCGGCAATCGTCTTCGGATTGGCCAGAAGGTTCTGATACCACGCCGGGTGCCGCGGGGCTCCGTAGTTCGAGGCAAGGACCGCAACTGCGGCCTCGCCGGCCGGCCACCAGACGAGCGGCGTCACCCGCTCGATGCCAGATCTGGCGCCGACATGATGCAGGAGCAGCATGCGGGTGTCGGCCAGGGCGCCCGTCACAACGCCACCCCTGGCCCGGAACTCGGCGATGATCTGCTGGTTGTATGACTCCTCGTTGGCCACTGCCATTACACAGCCTCGTCTTCGATCTCGTTGACGGCGGCTGCGGCTGCTTGGACGCGGAACGCCGAGGGGACCAGTTCACCGGCCGCCCGGGCCCGCTCCAGAGCGGCAGACCACCACGCCAGGTCGTCGAGAGCAACGCCCAGGCTGATATCGGCGATCGGGTTGATGGGCAGCCCGGATTCGTCAAATGCCTCGGCGACCTGGGGAATGACGACGGCGGCCCGGAGGGGGACGAGCTCGGCTTCGATTGCGATCTGGGCGAGGTGCTCGATGGCTCGCACGCCGCCGGCGATCCCGCCGCTGTAGCCGACGGTAACGAGGGGCTTGTTGCGAAATGCAAAGGAGACGAAGATGTTGTCGATAGCGTTCTTCAGCACGCCCGGTACTGAGTGGTTGTACTCAGGCGTGATGACGAGATATGCGTCGGCCGCCTTGATCTTTTGATTCCAGCGCTTGACCGCCGGGTCGGAGTAGGTCGGGTCGTTGAAATCGCCGATGGAGCCTTGGTGCTCGGCGAACATCGGCAGTGGCCAGTCCCGTAGGTCGAGCACTTCGACGTCGAAGGTGGGATGGGACGTTGCCCGTTCAATGACCCAGGGAGCGACCTTGTCGGCCGCTCGGGTCGGGCGGGTACTGCCGATGATGATCTGTAGTTTGGACATGATCCCTTCCTGGTCAGGCGACGTTGCGTGGCGCTACGTGGTCAGCGGCATGGTGCCGATCCGCCGGCCTGGCAGTCGGCGATGGACAGGGGCAAGAACGGGTCAGCGGCGGCGAGGAGAGGCTGGCCGGCGAAGGGCCTGCGGATCGAGATGTCGACACCATCGGAGTGCTCATGGGCGGTCACGACCACCCCGACCGGTCGAAGGACGCTGCCATCGGGCCTCATTCGGGGGAGGCGGAGCAAGGCGAACAGGGTGTCGACGATCATGGCGGGCATCTCGGCCTCCGTGCCAAACCAGTAGACTTGAACGTTCAAGCCATCATAAGTGAGAGGACTTGAATGGTCAAGTAGTTGGCCACTGGTGCCTCGATCAGGCACCGGGAGGTGTGCGAGCCCGCGAGGTTCGGCGGGCTCAAGTGAGTGGCTGGCGCCACTCCGAGCCGTCGATCCGGACCACGATCCGCTCGCAAAACTGGCGCAGCTGGTCCAACTCGGTAGGGCTGAACTCGTCGATCACCAGCTGGCGCACGGCGGCGACATGGGCGGGGGCACTGGCCACGAGCTTGGCCATGCCGGCCTTGGTGAGGATGGCATTCGTGAACCGGCCGTCGGTCTTGTCCGGCTCCCGCCGCACGAACCCCCACTTCTCCAACCGGCTGACGAGATGAGACAGACGCGACAGTGACGCGTTGGTCACGACCGCCAACTCGCTCATCCGCAGGGTGCCGTCGGGCTCCTCGGACAGCCGGGCGAGGGCGTGGTACTCGATGAAGCTCAGGTCAGAGTCTCGCTCCAGCTGACTTCCGACCGCCCAGCCCAGCTTGTGGATCATCGATCCCACGGCCCGCCACCCCCGCTCCTCATCGGCGGACAGCCACCGCACCTGGGGCGCCGCTGCCGGTCGTTTCGTCCGTGCCATCTCCGAATGCACGAGCCACCCCAATCCCAGTTGACGAATGATGCCCTCACGTCGTACATTAGCTTGAACCTTCAAGTCACGATGCTTGTTTGGAGGAACATGACGGCATTTCCGCTGGTCTTCGGCGTCGACACCTTCGGCGATCTGGCGTTCGGCGCCGACGAGAAGCCGCTGTCACAGGCCGAGACGATCCGGCGGGTGGTCGACGAGGGTGTGCTGGCCGAGGAGGTGGGGCTCGAGTTCTTCGGGATCGGCGAGCACCACACCAACGACTGGCCAATGCCCGCCGGCGACGTGGTACTCGCCGCCATCGCGTCGCGCACCGGCAACATCCATCTTGGCTCGGCGGTGCTCGTGCTCAGCTCCGACGATCCCGTGCGGGTGTTCCAGCGCTACTCGACCCTGCATGCGATCTCGGACGGGAGGGCCGAGGTGATCCTCGGACGAGGCTCCAGCACCGAGTCCTTCCCCCTCTTCGGTTACGACCTCGCCGACTACGAGACCCTCTTCGAGGAGAAGACGCAGTTGTTCGCCGAACTACTCAAAGGCGGCCCGGTCTCCTGGCAGGGCACCACCCGCCCAGCCCTCCGCGACGCCGACGTGGTGCCACACCTGGAGTCGGGCCCGTTCCCGGTGTGGCTGGGAGTGGGCGGCAGCCCCCAATCGGTGGTGCGCGCCGCCCGATACGGGTTCGGCCTGATGCTGGCCATCATCGGCGGGCCCCCCAGCCGATTCGCGCCTTTCTCTCAGCTCTTCGCCGCGGCGCTCGACCAATACGACCAGCCCGCCCGGCCGGTCGGCATCCACGCCCCGGGGCACATCGCCACCACCGACGAGCAGGCCCGCGACGAGCTCTGGCCCCACTATCGCGACGTCCTCACCCGCGTCGGTCGCACCCGCGGTTGGCCGCCGCCCAGCAAAGACCAGTTCCTGCGCGAGACCGGACCAGACGGCGCCTGGCACGTCGGCTCTCCGGACTCGGTCGCCGCCAAGATCGCCGCCACTCTGCCCGCGCTGGGCGCCTCCCGATTCGACCTAAAATATGGCATGGTCGGCCTCCCGCACGAGACGATCATGCGCACCATCGAGCTGTACGGCACCAAGGTCGTCCCGCTCGTCCGGGATATGCTCGCCGACGCTGCCCCGGCGGCATGACGGCAACCGCTCTGGCCCGTCCGGGGCTCCCGCCGTCGGTCGTGGCCCAGGCGCCCAAGAGGCCCGATGGTGTTCTCGGCATCGCTGTGGCGGACCACGCCCGGCCAGGTTCCCACCGGTGAGCAAGCCACTCGCCACCACAGCCGAGCTCGAGCGGTCCGACGCTCCAGATATCGCGTCGTCCGCCGTTGTGATCGGCCAGCCGGCCATCGGCGCACGAACCCTCCTCTCGGAGGGGGCCGTCGTGCGAGCGGCCGGAGGTGCCGTGGCCATCGGCGCGGGCTCAGCGGTGATCGAGAACTCCGTAGTCGTCGGCACCACCACGATCCCTACGGCGATTGGCCGCCGAACGGTCTTCGGTCATCGCTGCCTCGTAGTCGGCGCCACTGTCGGCGATTTGTGCGAGATCGGCAACGCCTCCGTCCTGATGCCCGGCAGCCGGCTCGGTGACCGGGTCTTCCTGGGCGAGGGCACAGTGGTTCCGCCCGGTGCGGAGCTCCCCGGCGACGTGGTCGCCGTTGGTCGTCCCGCCCGAATCGTCCGTGCCGCGTCGGAAGCGGACTTCGACCGCCTCCTCGGGCTGCGCGGCGGCGACCTGACGCTCCCACCGAACACGTTCACCACCATGCAACCGACACTGGAGGGCCTCGGTATGGGTCAGCTCTACGACTACCGCGGTGTTACGCCGACCATCGCTGCCTCGGCAGTGCTGTTTCCCACCGCCGAGATCACCGGCGACGTCGTCGTCGGCGAACGCAGCATCGTCGGCGCCGGAGTAAAGATCATCGGCGACTCCCATGGTCCGGTCCGGATCGGCCGCGACGTGCAGATCCTGGAGAACACTGTCCTGCACCTCCTTCCTGACAACCAGCTGCTCATCGACGACGGCGCCACCATCGGGCCCGGCGCCATGATCCACGGCTGTCACATCGGTGCCGGCTCGGTCGTCGAGCCCGGCGCCATCGTCTGCGATGGCAGCGTGATCGGGACCGGCTGCATCGTCCGGGCCGGTGCCGTCGTCAAACAGCGCTCTCGCTTCTCGGACCGCGTCGAGATCGACGGGCTTCCCGCCGCCGAGATCCGCACGATCGAAGCACCCGACCGACCAGTTTGGGCGCTTGCGAGCGACGACCTCCCGACAGTGACCGGTGGCGAGGAGTCGCCGTGACGACCACCACCCATGTCGCCCGCGCCGTCGGAGTCACCTCTGCCTCCGCCCCGCAGTGGCGCGTCGAGTTACGGTCTGGCACCCACCATCTCGTCGCCGATGAGCCGACCACGATGTCTGGCGGCGACGCCGGCCCCACGCCTTTCGGGCTCCTACTTTGCAGTCTCGCCGCCTGCACGGCGATGACGCTGCGCCTGTTCGCCGAACGTCGGGGGTGGCAGCTGGCGGCGATCGAAGTCAGCGTGGTGTACAACGTCGCCGACGTCGAGGGAGCGTCGATCGTCCGCACCATTAGCTTGCCCTCCGAACTGACAGACGATCAGCGGGGCCGCCTCGCTGACGTGGCCGAACGCACCCCGGTAACGATGGCGATCCGCGGCGGAACGCCCATCACCACCTCGATAGGCGCCGTCGAGACTCCGACGCCGCGCCCAACCTCGTAGCGGTCCATCATGCCCTCGACCTGGCCCGCGCTCCCCTACGACGAATGGCACGCCACCTGCGACACGCTGCACGCCCACACCCAAGTCCTGGGCAAGCTGGCCGTAGCCCTCGCCCGGCCCGAGCCACAGCTCCAACACGCTGCCCTCCGCCTCAGCGCACGGGGGTGGGAGACCCTCCCCCTGCCCGCCCCCGACGGGTCCGGCGCACTCGTCGTCGCGCTCGACCTGCACACCCACCACGCCGTCGCCGAGCACAGCGACGGCCGGGTCCATCGCATCGCATTGGAGCCCGACCGGCCGGTCGCCGAAGTCACTCGCCAGCTGCTCGACGCGGTCGTGGACCTTGTCGGTCCGGTCACGATCGACCTCAAGCCCCAAGAAACCCCCTGGCACACC
>DATMMO010000257.1:0-6026 GCA_035569695.1 Acidimicrobiales bacterium
CGTTCGTTCGTCGCCGAGGGCGGTGAGCATGTCGGTCTCGGTCAGGCCCGGTGCCACCACGTTGACGGTGATCGCCCTGGTGGCCACCTCGCGGGCCAGGGCACGGGCGATTCCTACCAACCCGGCTTTGGCCGCCCCGTAGTTGACCTGCCCGGGGGAGCCTATGAAGGCGCTCACCGAGGACACGAGGATGACTCGACCGCGATGGAGCCGCAGCATCTTGGAGATGGCCCGCTTGCACACCCGGAAGGCTCCCGTGAGATTGGTGTCGATCACGTCGCCCCAGGTCTCGTCGTTCATCCGCAGGATCAGCGTGTCGCGGGTGATCCCGGCATTGGCCACCAGAACCTCGACGGGACCCCACGTCTCCTCGACGGCCGAGAAGGCGGCGTCGACCTGTTGGCTGTCGGTCACGTCACAGGTGAGTGAGAGGAATCGACCGGACACGGCATCGGGGTCGGCCACCACTCCCTCCACGGCGCCACCCCGGGACGTCACTGCCACCCGGTCACCGCGTTCGAGGAACCAACGGGCGCAGGCCAATCCGATGCCACGGGTACCTCCGGTGATCAGGACCACCCGACCGTCGTCAGATTCGGCTGTTGGTTCCTTCGGCGTCACTGCAACTCCTTATGAATGGGCCCAAGACGGAAAGGGCAGGAAAGACGGGGAGGGGGCTCGCCACCGGGGTCCTCAAGACGGGCAGAACCCTCGAGACCGGACCGGTCTCCACGATGGCGAGAGCCGGCGACGGAGATCTCGCACCGCCTATGGGTTGAGGGCGAACGCGGTTGGGGCCGGGTCAGAAGCCCCATCTGATCACCGTGCTGCCCCAGGACATACCGGCGCCAAACCCCGATATCAGGATCAGGTCGCCGTCGTGGAGGCGGCCGGCATCGGCCACGTCGGTCAAGGCCAGCGGAATGGATGCAGCCGAGGTATTGCCGGTTCGGGCCACGTCCACCGCCGTGTGTGCGGGGGGGATGCCGATCCGCTGGGCCGCGGCTTCGATGATGCGTTGGTTGGCCTGATGGGGGATGAACATGGCGATGTCTTCTGGCGTGCACTTGGCCCGCTCGAGGGCAAGGCCGGCCGAGTCCACGGTCAGGCGCACGGCCCGGCGGAACACCTCCTTGCCTTCCATGGTCAGGTAGCCCCCGTGGTCGGCCTGCAGGATGGAACGAGCCGAGCCGTCCACCCCCAGGTCCCAGGACAGGAAGCGATCCTCCCCGGCAATGGACTCCAGGATCACGGCGCCGGCGCCGTCGCCGAACAGGACGGCGGTCGACCGGTCGGACTGATCGACGATCGTGGACATGGTGTCGCTGCCGATGACCATCACCCGTGACACTGCTCCAGTGGCCAGTGCCCCATAGCCGGCGAAGAGGCCATAGACGAAGCCGGCGCAGGCGGCGTTCAGGTCATAGGCCCCCCCGGACAGGCCCAGTTCGTGGTGGATGGAAACGGCATTGGCCGGCATGGTCTGATCGGGAGTGGTCGTACACAGAACGAGGAGCTCGATGGTGCTGGGGTCGATCCCGGCGCATTCGACGGCGGCCCGCCCGGCCTCGATGGACAGTGCTCCGGTGGTGCTCCCGATCCGTCGCTCCCGAATACCCGTGCGTTCGAGGATCCACTGCTCCGTGGTGTCCAACCGATCGGCGTAGTCCCGGTTGGTCACGACGTTGGCCGGGAGGGCACCTCCCCACCCGGTGACTGCGGCTCCGACGCTCATGCGTTACCCCCTGGGACACGGATCCAGACCACCGGTTGCCCTTCAACTACCCGTTCCCCCCGGACCGCCAACCATCTGACCAGGATTCCCTCGAAGGGGGTGCGGACGTCGGTAGTCCCGGCGACAGTCCCGACCCGATCGCCTACGGACAGAAGCGATCCCGGCTCGGCGCCCTCACCGCTCCCGGGGGCGGCTGTGGCCGCAGCCAGGGCCGTGGTCTCCAACGCGGCCAACGAGGCGTCGGGCTCGAAGACGCCGGCCGCCGGGCTCACGATCACGCGCTCCGAGGTGTAGAGGTGCTCGCCCTGATGAGCCGGGGACCGGGCGTTCCAGACCTCATGACCGGCCACCGCGTCCATGAGCTTGTCGAGGTCCTCGGGAACGGCGATGGTCACGCCGCGCAGGTCGGGGACCGTGCGGCGGATCAGCCCGGTGAGCACGCCGCCAGGGCCGAGCTCGATAACTGCGGAGGCGCCCCGACCGGCCAGGGTTTCGAGGGTCTGTCGCCAGCGCACCGGGCTGCACAGTTGCGAGGAGAGCAGTCCGGGCCATTCGGCCGGATCGGTGTGGACCCGGGCGTCGACGTTGGCCACCACGGGCACCTCAGGCGAGTGGAACTCGACCTGAGCCAGGGCCTTGCGGAGTTGGGACCGGGCCGGGAGCATGAGGGCGGTGTGGAACGCGCCGGAAACGGGGATGGGCAGGATCTTTCGGGCTCCGAGCTCCTTGGCCCGCTCGGATGCGGCGGCGACGCCTTGGGCAGTACCGGCGATGACTACCTGCCCGGGTGCGTTGTAGTTGGCCACCCACACGTCATCCTCGGCCCGCTGACAGGCGGCCTCGGCGTCATCGTCGGAGATCCCGAGCATGGCCGCCATGGTCCCGGGCTGCTCGTCGGCGGCGAACTGCATGGCCTCACCGCGTTCGATCACCAGCCGGGTGCCGTCGGCGAAGGAGAGGGCACCCGACGCCACCAACGCGGTGTACTCCCCCAGGCTGTGCCCTGCGCAAGCCGCGGGGGACAAGCCCAGGCGCTCGACCGCGTCGAGGATGACCAGGCTGAGCACGAACGTGGCCAGCTGGGCATTGCCCGTCCGGGTCAGCTCTTCCATGGGCGCATCGAGCAGGAGGGCGGTCAGATCACGCCCGGCCGTCTCCGAGGCTTCAGCGGTGACTTCCCACGAGGGATGGTCGACCCAGGCACGTCCCATGCCTGACCGCTGCGACCCCTGCCCGGGGAAGGTGAAGGCCAGCACCACAGACTCCTCTCGAACGCGATCGAACCATTCGACCGCAACGGCGTGTCAAGTGTGACACGGCAGTACTGGGACCTTCCGCTTACCGTCGGGTCACCAGACCCCGGAGGGCCCCTACCGGTAGCCCATGGAGCTGGTGAGGGACAGGGTTGCGGGACCCTGGGGCGGGGAGACCACGAGGTCCTAAGCTCGATCACCGTGACCGAAGACGACCGAGGCGTGCGGCCTTCCGACCAAACGCTGGTCAGCGAGGCCGATGGGCTCTTGGAGTCGGCGGTGGGCCTCCGGCGCCGCCTGCACGCTCATCCCGAGGTGGGCCTCGACCTCCCGCGCACCCAAGAGGCGGTCCTCGACGCCCTCGACGGGCTGGGCCTCGCCACCACGACCGGTCGAACCACAAGCTCGGTCGTCGCCGTTCTGGACGGCCACCGACCCGGTCCCACCACGCTGTTGCGGGGCGACATGGATGCCCTGCCCATGCCCGAGCACACCGGTCTGTCCTTCGCGTCGGAGGTGGACGGCGCCATGCACGCCTGCGGGCACGACGCTCACGTGGCCATGCTGGTCGGTGCCGCCCAACTGCTGGCCCGACATCAAGGCGATCTGGTCGGGCGGGTGGTGTTCATGTTCCAGCCGGGCGAGGAAGGGTTTGCCGGGGCGACCTACATGCTCGACGAGGGCCTTCTGTCCCGGTTCGGAACGGTGGACAGGGCGTTCGCCATGCACGTGACGCCCCTGATGCCTTCGGGCTTGCTGGCCGGCCGGGCCGGTCCGCTCATGGCTTCGGCCGATACCCTCGATGTCGTCATCACCGGTCAGGGCGGCCACGCATCGATGCCGGACCAGGCGGTGGACCCGATCCCGGTGGCCGCCGAGATGGTGGGCGCCTGGCAGACCATGATCACTCGCCGGGTGCCGGCCTTCGATCCCGCCGTGATCACGGTGGCGAGCATCAACGGGGGCACGACCTACAACGTCATGCCTGACACCGTCGCCCTCAAAGTGACCGTTCGAGCTGCCTCGCCCCAGTCGCGGGCCCTGGCCCTGGAGGGCTTGCACCGAGTGGCCGAGCATGTGGCGGCTGCCCATCTGTGCTCGGCCGTCATCTCGGAGGCCTTTCCTGGATACCCGGTCACCGTCAACGATGCTGCCGCCGTCGAGCACTCCCTGGGCGTGGCCAGCAGGCTCTTCGGCGAGGATCGGGCGATCAGGATGCCTACGCCGGTCATGGGTGCAGAGGATTGGTCCTTCGTGCTCCAGCTGGTCCCGGGATCCATGATCTTTCTCGGAGCCGCGCCGCTCGGGGAAGTCGATCCTGCTCCCAACCATTCCAGTCGCATGCAGATCGACGAGACGGCCATGGCCACCGGCATCGCCATGCACGCCGCCCTGGCCCTCAGCTGATCGATTCCTGAGCTGATCGACCGCCGGCCGGATCGACGGGACCGAAAGCCGGCAAGGCGCTCACTGCTGAGAACTTTGCGCATGAGCGGAGCAGTGCCCGGGGCGGGACTCGAACCCGCACGCCCTTTCGGACAATGGATTTTGAGTCCATCGCGTCTGCCATTCCGCCACCCGGGCTGGTGGCCGGTCAGCCTATCCTCAGGCCGGAGTCGGCCCCAGCACCAGGGACCTCGCCCCCACAGCCTCCTTCGGGCAATGCCCGTCACCCCGTAGGCTCCGATCATGGGATCGCCGGCCGAGCAGCGCCCCCTGTCGTCGTTGCCGCTGGCCCGGTGGTCGGCCCTCGGGGCGAGATCGCAGCTATCCCTCACCGGGGCCGAGGTCACCCTGGTCGAGCTGGATCTCCGCCGTCCGGTCGGCACCGCAGTCGGGAGCCACGAGCGGCGCCCCGTGGTCATGGTCCAGTTGAGCGCCGAGGGTCCTGGCCGTCGGACCGTCGGGTGGGGTGAATGCGCAGCCCTGGCTGACACCACTTTCGACAAGGAGGACGCGGCTGGCGCCTTCACCACGCTCACCCAGGAACTGCTGCCCCGGCTGACCTCGGGCAGATCGGGCAGATCGGGCGGCCCGGGGCCCGTACCGCTTCCGGGTCCGTCCTCCTTGGCCGACCATCTGCGACCGGTCGGAGTGCCGCTGGCCTTCGCCGCATTGGAGATGGCGGTGGCCGACGTCCACCTGCGGGCGGCGGGAGTCTCCCTGGCCGAAGTCCTCGGCCTCACCGACGGTTACGACCATGAACCCGAAGGCCCCAGCCATGATCCCCAGCGGATCTCGGTGCCCGTGGGTGCGGTCGTGGGCACATCCGGGAGGGTCGAGACCCTCCTGGCCCAGGTCGAAGCCCAGGTGGATGCCGGCTTTTCCCGGGTGAAGCTCAAGATCGGCCCGGGATGGGACATCGTTCCCGTCACCGCCGTCCGGCGGCGCCACCCCGATCTGCTCCTCCAGGTCGACGCCAACGGCTCCTACGAGAGAACCGACATCACCCACCTGACCGCGCTGGACGGGCTGGATCTGGCCTGCATCGAGCAGCCCTTCCGGAGCGACGACCTCGACGGCCACGTCCTTCTGGCCCGGTCGATGCGGACGCCGGTGTGCCTCGACGAGTCACTTCACTCCCCGGATTCGGTGCGATCGGCCCTCGCCATGGGGGCGTGCGAAGTCGTGTGCGTCAAACCGGCCCGCCTCGGAGGCTTGACCGCCGCCCTCGAGGTCTACCGGGACTGCATCGGCACCGGCACAGGCACAGGCACCGGCACGCCGCTCTGGGTCGGAGGGATGTTCGAGTCGGGCTATGCCCGGTCGGTGAACACGGCACTGGGCGCGCTACCCGGGTTCGTGCTTCCGGGAGACCTGGCCCCTGCAGCCACCTACCTCACCGAGGACCTGGTCACGGCGCCCCCCGTCGATCGCCAGGCCACCGACGGACAGCTCCGGGTGGCCGTTCACCTCGCCCCGGGCCTGGCCCCGATACCTGACCACGGGGTGATGGCCCGGCGCGCCATTGCCGCCTGGAGCTGGACTGCTACCTGACAATTCCCACCCGGCCCCGACCGATGTCCGCCCCCGTGGAA
>DATMMO010000258.1:0-2953 GCA_035569695.1 Acidimicrobiales bacterium
GAAGAAGCCGATGAGCAGGGGCCCGATGGTGGACTCGGAGAAGGTGTGGACCGACTGGATGACGCCGGAGCGGGTGAGGAAGGTGCCGAGGATGGTCAGGGAGAAGGTGGCAATGACCAATGACAGGTTCCAGACGCGCAACAGCCCGCGGCGCTGTTGCACCATGACCGAGTGGAGATAGGCGGTTCCGCACAACCAGGGCAAGAAGGAGGCATTCTCGACCGGGTCCCACGCCCAGAACCCGCCCCACCCCAGCACCTGGTAGGACCACCACATCCCGAGCAGGATGCCGGCGGTGAGGAACCCCCAGGCGAACAGGGTCCACCGCCGGGTCTCGCTCTGCCAGTCCTCATCCAGCCGACCGGTGACCAACGAGGCGATGGCGAAGGCGAACGGGAGGGTGAACCCGACGAACCCCAGGTACAGCATGGGCGGATGGAAGGCCACCAGCGGGTTGTCCTGCAAGAGCACGTTGGGGCCGTTCCCGTTGGTGACCACCGCTCCCACCACCCGGCGGAAGGGGTCGGCCGGGCCCAGCATGAGCATGAAGAAGAAGGCAGCGACCACGTAGACGACCAGGGTGGCCCAGGCCACCAGGCGGTCGGACCCCCGCTTGCGGAACCGCCAGACCATGGCCGTGGCGTAGCCCCCCAGGATCACCCCCCACAGCAAAATGGATCCCTCCAGCGCCGACCACATCCCGGTGATCGAGTACAACAACGGAGTCGACGTGGAGTTGTTGTCGGCCACGTAGACCAGCGAGAAGTCGTGGGTGACGAGGGCGTGCTCCATCGCCGCGGTGGCGATCAACCCGCCGAGCAGGATGGCCGGGGCGTAGATCTGGGCGTTGCGGATGACACCGTCTTTGCTCCGGGCCAATCCGAACACCATCACCACTGCGCCCACCACCGCCGCGGCCAGACCGAGCAGGACGCCGGTGTGGCCCAGGGTCGAGTTCACTGGTCCCGACCGACGGGGCCGCCGTTCATCGCTTGGTCCCGTTGGTCGCGGTCACCCGATTGGGATGGGCCGCGATGTACGACGAGGAGTGCTTGACCAGGATCTGGTTGGAGTCGAACTGGTTCCCACTGAAGTGGCCGACCACGACCACGGGGATGTTGGGCTGAAACAGCTGTGGCGGGGTCCCGGTGTTCGACACCTCCTGGGACGCCCCGTTGCTCTGCACGGCGAAGTCCACCCCTGTCGCTGTGTTGTGGACGGTGCCGGGAACGACCACCCCCTCCAGCCGGAAGTCCCGGGCGCCGAGCGAGGCCTTTTGATGCAGGGCCTGGTCGACGGTCAGGTAGTAGTCGAGCGAGCTGCCCAGGCCCTTGAACAACAAGAAGGCGAATGCGGCGGCCAGCACCACACCGACCCCCACGTAGCGGAGTCGGTGGGACGGCCGGCGGTGGGGGGCAGGCGATTCCGGTGCCGGCGGCACGGGAGTCGAGCCCGGAGGCGCTGGGGGAGCGACGGTCACGGACCGTCCTCGGCGCGCTGGTCGGCGGCCGGGTCGGACTGGGCCAGGGCGACCAGACGGTTCAGGCGACGCCGGCGCCAGATCAACTGCACGGTATAGAGAAAGAGGAGCCCGAGGACGATGCTGTACCCGGCGATGACGTAGTTCACCGGACCACCCCGCTAATCGGCTGGGCCTCAGCGGGCTGGGTCTCAGCGGGCGGGGACTCAGCGGGCGGGGACTCAGCCGGCGCGGCCACCGATGTCAGTCGAGACCCAACCGACACCGGGCTAGCCGGCGCCTCGGACCCGGCGGCAGGGACGACACCCTCGGCTTGGCGCTGGCGGATCGCCGTATCGAGCTCACCGGTGCCCACGCGATCCTGGAGGTATCCGATCCGGTACCGGACGAGCAGCATCCAAAAGAAGACCAGGGTCAGGGCCACGAACCCGAGGAGCAAGGTCCAGGCCATCGAGCCGTGGATCTGAGGCGACAGGTCCGGGTTGAGGACCGTAGCCCCCTGATGCAGCGTCTTCCACCACAGGACCGAGAAGTGGACGATGGGGACGTCGACGGCGGCGAACAGGGCGGCGAAGGCACAGCGCTTGGCCCTGACCTCGGGATCGGCAGGAACGCGGCGAAGGGCCAGGTACCCGAGGAACAAGATGAGCAGCAGGGCCGTGCTGGTCAACCGGGCGTCCCACGTCCAGTACACACCCCAGGTGGGACGACCCCAGATCGACCCCGAGATCAGGGTGCAGACGTTGAACACCACACCGACCTCGACCGCCGCCGCGGCCAGGCGATCCCAGAACAGCGATCGGGTACGGGGCCACAGATAGAGCAGGCTGGCCACCGCGGCCAGACCGAAGGCCAAGTAGAGAGCCACCCACGCCACCGCGGGATGGAGATAGACCAGGCGGACCAGGTCGCCCTGCGTCTTGTCCGGTGGGGTGATCCACAACCCGAGCCACACGGTGAAAGCCACGCCCACCGCCGCGGCAATTCCGATGATCCGGGTCGCCCACAGGGCCTTGGGAGATTGGGCCAGCGGAGATTGGGCCAGCGGAGATTGGGCAAGCGGAGACTGGCCCTGAGGAGACTGGGCTACCGGGGGCTCGGCCGTTGGCGATGGCACGTTCGCAGATGGTGGGATCACGCTGACTCCTGAATGGGACCGAACACGACCACTCCTAATGCCAGATAGACGGCGTCGAAGACGATGAGCAGGCGAACCCACGGCGTCCCCTGGCTGGGGATGCCGCCGGCCAGGGCGGCCTGCCAGATGCGGGTGCCGGCCAGCAAGACCGGGGCCACCACGGGGAGCAACAAGAAGGGCAACAGGGTCTCCCGCACCCGCAGACCGGCCGAGAGCGCGCCGTAGAGGGTGCCCGCGGCGGCCAGGCCGATGGTGCCGGCGACGCAGGCCACCACGGCCAGCCAGACGCTGTTCATCCGGGCCCCATAGAGGAGCACCACCCCGACGCCCAGAAT
>DATMMO010000259.1:0-9645 GCA_035569695.1 Acidimicrobiales bacterium
ACCCTGGGCCTCGGCCTGACAGCAGGAGGCGCACCGGCGGGCGCCACCGCACCGGTGAGCGCCAACGCAATTCCGAGCTCTGGTTACTGGCTCGGTGCGGCCGACGGAGGGGTGTTCTCCTTCGGTGCCCCGTTCTATGGCTCTGGGGTAGCGAGTTCGGGAGGATCGCCCCTCGGAGCTTGCGGCTTCAGCCCCCAACCCCCGTCGACCCTCAACGGAGCAAACGGGTGTTCCTCGTTCACCGGGAATGCGTCGGCCTATTGGCTCCTCAATCCCTATGGCTGGGTCACCGGATTCGGTCGTGGACCGTCAACCCCGTCCGCCTGCAGCCAGCCGGTCATGAACGGCACCCAGCCGTGGGCCGCGATCGCCACGACGTCGGACGGCAACGGCTTGTGGTTGGTCACGGCCAACGGCGCGGTGGGCACCTGCGGCGACGCCACCTTCCAGGGTGACCTCACGGGAACGACCCTGAACGCGCCGATCGTGGGCGTGTCCAGTTCGAGCAGCGGGGGTTACTGGTTGGTGGCCGCAGACGGGGGCGTGTTCAGCTTCGGCGACGCCCAATTCCACGGCTCGATGGGCGGCCAACCCCTGAACGCGCCGATCGTGGGCATGACGCCTGAGCACGGCGGTCAGGGTTACTGGCTGGTGGCCGCAGACGGCGGCGTATTCAGCTTCGGCGACGCCCAATTCTTTGGCTCGATGGGCGGCCAACCCCTGAACGCGCCGGCAGTGGGGATCGCCACCACCGCCAGCGGCGGTGGCTACTGGATCGCCGCGGCCGACGGAGGGGTGTTCACGTTCGGAAATCTGCCGTTCTTGGGATCGATGGGCGGCCAGCCCCTGAACGGACCGGTGGTCGGCATCGCCACGTACACCCGCCCCCTCTGTTCGGCGCTCCCCGATAACGGCGCTCGCCCGAACTGCTGAGATCCCACGGCTCAGATCCGTTCGAAGTTCCGGGCTAGCTCCCAGTCGGTGACCACCTGATTGGCCTTGGCCCATTCCTGGCGGGCGGTGTTGAGCAGGTGGTGGTGGACGTCGGGACCGAAGGCCTCGGCCGCCACCGGGCTGGACTCGAGCTCGGCCATGGCTTCCACCAGCGTCGCCGGGATCCGCGGCACGTCACCCGCCTCGTAGGCATTGCCGACGAACCCCGGTTCGAGATCGATCTGGTGCTCGATGCCCCACAGGCCGCCGGCGATGGCCGCAGCCAGGGCCAGATAGGGGTTGACATCGGCGCCGGGAACCCGGTTCTCGACCCGCCGCCCGCTCCCGTGCCCGACCACCCGGAACCCACAGGTCCGGTTGTCGTCTCCCCACACCAACGCGGTCGGTGCCCAGGATCCGGGCACATAGCGTCGGTAGGAGTTGAGGTAGGGAGCGAAGCACCAGGCCAGTTGCCGGCCGGCGTGGAGCTGCCCGGCCAGGAACTGCCTCCCCACCTCCGACAGACCCGAGGGGTCGTCGTCGCCCGCACCGGCGGCCATGAGGGGAGCGCCCGAGGTGGCGTCCCACAGGCTGGTGTGCAGGTGACAGGAGGATCCGACGGAGTCCATCGACCACTTGGCCATGAACGTGGCCGCTCGGCCGTGCTGGGCCGCGATCTCCTTGACCCCGTTCTTGAACACCACATGCCGGTCGGCCACCTCGAGCCCATCTCCGTAGGTGACGTTGATCTCGTGTTGACCCCGGCCCGCCTCCCCTTTGGAGAACTCGATGGGGATGCCGGCTCGGAGCATCTCGTTGCGGATGCGCCCGATGATGTACTCATCGCGAGAGGTCTGGAGCAGCTGGTAGTCCTCGATGGTGTCGGCGTGGGGGGACAGGTCGTGCCAGCCCTTGGCTGCGGCCTCCTCGAATGAGTCCCGGAACAAGTAGAACTCGAGCTCGGTGGCGCACTTCACCACCAGGCCGTGCCCGGCCGCTCGCTCGAGCTGACGGCGGAGGATCTGGCGGGGCGACACCTCGACTGGCCCGCCCTCCATGGTGACCAGGTCGCAGAGGACGAAGGCGCTGCCCTCCAGCCAGGGAAGGGGCCGGATGGTGTCGACATCGATCACCGCGTTCATGTCCCCGTAGCCACTGTCCCAGTTGGCGAAGCGGTAGCCGGGCAGTGGATCCATGTCGACGTCGACGGCCAGCAGGTAGTCGCAGACCTCGATCCCGCGCTCCAGCACGTGCTCGAGAAAGAACGGTCCGGTGACCCGTTTCCCCACCGGCCTTCCCTGGAGATCGGGGAAGGCCACCACCACGGTGTCGATGGCGCCGGCGGCAATGTGCTGTCGAAGCGACTCGACGGTGAGCATCCCCGCACTCTTTCGCGACGGGGCCGCGCCGTCCAGCGTCATTCCGGGGTCACGTAGGCGGCGGTGATGCCTCCGTCCACCACCATCGACGATCCGGTGACGAACGATGCCTCGTCGGAGGCCAGAAACAAGGCGGCCTGGGCGATCTCCTCGGGGCGCCCGAACCGGCCGATGGGGATGTGGATCAGCCGGCGCTGGCGCCGCCCCGGGTCGGCCAACAGCTCGGCCAGGAGCGGCGTCTCGATCGGCCCGGGGCACAGCGAGTTGGCCCGGATCCCCTGGCGGGCATACTCCACGGCCAGCTCCCGGGTGAACGACAACACCCCGCCCTTGCTGGCCGTGTAGGCCACCTGGGCGGTAGCCGCCCCGACCAGGGCCACAAACGAGGCCACGTTGACGATCGATCCACCCCCTGAGGCCAGCATGGCCGGCACGGCGGCCCGGCACCCGAGCCACACCCCTTTCAGGTTCACGTCCATGACCAACTCCCACGTCGATGGCGGGGTGTCCAAGAGGCCACCGTCGTCGTCGGGAAAGATGCCGGCGTTGTTCACCAGCACATGGAGTCCGCCGTAGGTGTCGATGGCGCGTTCGACCATGGCCTGGACCTGGTCCTCGTGGGTGACATCGACGGTGATCGCCGTGGCCTGGCCGCCACCGGCGGCGATGGTCGCCACGGTGGAGGCGGCCTGTTCCCCTTGGACGTCGGCCACCACCACCCTTGCCCCTTCGAAGGCGAACCGCTCGGCGGTCACCCGGCCGATCCCGCTCCCGCCCCCGGTGACGATCGCTACCTTGCCTTCCAGTCGTGCCATCGCCGTCGTCCTCGCCTTGTCTGTTCCGCCGCCCGCGGTCCGCTGTCCGCTCGCACCCTACCGTCGGCGCTTCAGTCAGATCCCCATGGATCCGATGGGATACTGGCGCCCATGGTGACGACAGGTGCTCGCCCGCTGATCGGGGTGACGACCTACAGGCAGGTGAGCTCGTGGTGGGCCTGGGAACGCGACGCCGCGTTGGTGCCCGCCGCCTACGTCGACCACGTCGCCGAGGCCGGCGGGTGGCCGCTCCTGATCCCGCCCTGTGCCGGTGGCGACGGTCCGGGGGCCGGGGCGGTCGAGGCCGTGGCCGCCCTCGACGGGCTGGTGCTGATCGGGGGCGGCGACATCGACGCGGCCCGATATGGGCAGTCCCCCCACCCTCGGAGCGCCGGGGTCAGTGACCGGCGCGATGCGAGCGAGCTCGCCGTGTTGGCCGAGACCCTCCGGACCGATCTCCCGGTGCTGGCCATCTGTCGCGGCGCCCAGCTCCTGAACGTCCACCTGGGCGGCGACCTGGTGCAGTACCTGCCCGATGTCGGTGGCTCCTCTGCGCACCAGCCGGCGCCCGGCGCCTTCGGCCAGGTGGCGGTGACCACCCGGCCCGGGTCCCAGGTGCGCGGCATCGTGGGCCAGCGACTCGAGGTCCTGTGCAGCCATCACCAGGGCATCGGGAGTCTGGGTCAGGACCTGGTCGTCTCGGCCACGGCCGATGACGGCGTGATCGAGGCGGTCGAACTGCCCAGCCATCGCTTCGTGGTCGGCGTGCAGTGGCACCCCGAGGAACGGGGCGGCGCCCCCCTGTTCGAGGCGTTGGTGGAGGCGTCGAGGTCGGGGGTTCGGACATGAGCGAGCACACCCTCACCCTGATGGACCCGGCCACCGAGAAGCCCATCGCCGAGCTCCCGTTGGGTGGGGTCGAGGCCGTGGATGTGGCCGTGGCCCGGGCGACCAGGGCCTTCCCGGCGTGGCGGGCGGTCTCTCCCGGCGACCGGGCCCGCCTGATGCGGCGGTTCGCCACCGCAGTGGAGGACAGCGCCGAGGAGCTGGCCCAGCTGGAGACGGCGAACGTGGGCAAGCCGATCAGCGACAGCAGGGACGAGGTGGCCATGGTGGCCGAGGTCCTCCACTTCTATGCCGGCGCCGTGGACAAGCATCGAGGGGCGACCGTGCCCGTCGCCGCTGGTGTCGACCTCACCTTCAATGAGCCCTTGGGGGTGGTGGCGGCCATCGTTCCGTGGAACTTCCCCATCGCCATCACCTCGTGGAAGGTGGGTCCCGCCCTGGCCACCGGCAATACCGTGGTGGTGAAGCCGGCCGAGCTCACGCCGCTCACCGCCCTCCGCCTGGAGGCCCTGGCCCTCGAGGCCGGGATACCGCCCGGAGTGCTGCAGGTCGTCGTGGGGACGGGACCGGTCGCCGGGGCGCGGCTGGTCGAGCATCCCGACGTGGCCAAGGTGGCCTTCACCGGGTCCACCGCAGTGGGACGCCAGGTCATGGCCACGGCGTCGAGGACCATCAAGCGGGTCACGCTGGAGCTGGGCGGGAAGTCGGCCAACATCGTGTTCGCCGACGCGGACCTCGAGCGCGCCGCCGCCGCTGCGCCCGGTGGGGTGTTTGCCAACGCCGGCCAGGACTGCTGCGCGCGCAGCCGGATCCTGGTCGAGCGGTCGGTCTTCGATCGGTTCCTCGAGCTGCTGGCCGAAGCGGTGCGGGCCTGGCGGGTGGGAGACCCGCGCGACCCGGCCACCCAGATGGGCCCGCTGGCCTCGTCGGACCGGCGAGACGTCGTGGCCGGGTACCTGGCCCCGGGGATGGGCGATCCCGGCGGCGGTGCCGTCGAACCCCTGCTCACCGGTGCGGTGCCCCCCGGACCCGGATTCTGGTTTCCCCCTACCGTGGTGGCCCCGGCTGAGAACCAGTGGCGGCTGGCGGCCGAGGAGATCTTCGGGCCGATCGTGGCCGTGATCCCCTTCGAGGGTGAGGACGAGGCGGTTCGGCTGGCCAACGACACGCCCTACGGCCTGTCCGGGTCTATTTGGACCCGGGACGGGGCCAGGGCGTTGCGCATGGCCCGAGCCGTGGAGACGGGCAACCTGTCGATCAACTCGAACGGCTCCGTTCGGGTCCAGACCAGCTTCGGGGGGATGAAGCAGTCCGGGTTCGGCCGGGAGCTCGGGCTCGAGGCGTTGGGGTCGTACTCCGAAGTCAAGAACGTCTTCTATGCCACCGAGGCCTGAGTTGCCGGGTCCGGTGGCGGTGGTGACGGGAGCCAGCCGGGGTCTCGGGGCCGGCCTGGCATCGACCTTCGCCCAGCACGGGTACCGGCTCGGTCTCTGTGCCCGGACCCGGCCCACCGCACCCCCCGAAGCCGAGGCTGTTATCGAGGCGGTGGACGTGACCGACGCCGAGGCCGTCGACCGGTTCGGGTCCATGGTCACCGCCCGGTTCGGCCGCATCGACCTCTGGGTCAACAACGCCGGCGTCCTCGAGCCGATCGATTTCCTGGCCGACGCCGATGCCGGTGCCCTCTCGCATCATGTGGACGTCAACGTGAAGGGGACGCTGTTCGGGAGCAAGACCTTCGTCCGCCATGTCCGCGAGCGGGAGGGGACGGGCGTGCTGGTGAACATGACCTCAGGGGCGGCCAGGACCGTTTACGAGGGTATGGCCGTCTACTGCGCCACCAAGGCGGCGGTGGACATGGCCACCCGGGTCATAGCCAGCGAGGAAGCGCACCACGGTCTGGTGGCTTACGCCGTGGCCCCCGGGGTCGTCGACACCGGGATGCAGGTCCTGATGCGGGAGGCGCCCGTCGAGCGGCTACCGTCGGCCAACCGGTTCGTGGCCCTCAAAGAGGCCGAGGCCTTCAACTCGCCGGACTGGGTGGCTCGCTTCTTGATCGACCTGGTCGAGGGGAGGCATCACCCCCAAGACGTCGTCGTGCGGGTACCCGACCAGGGCTAGAGCTGCGGGGGCGGTTTGATCCTGGAGGGCCGCGGCGGCGGATCGCGCCTGGGGGAGAGTAACGTCACAGGCATGTCAGACCGCTCCCGCAAGATCCTGAAACCGGCGGCCGCAGTCGGCGTCCTGGCCACCATGGCCAGCGTCTGGTGGTTCGCCCTGAAGCCACGGCGAAAGGTGAACCTGGAAGAGCCGGAGAAGAAGCGGGGCCGAGGCAAGAAGGAAAAGAAGGGCAAGTAGGACGGCTGGACCGGCCTCGACGGTACTCAGCCCACGATGGCGGGAAGGGCCTGACCGATAGGCACTCGGACCACCACATCGGCCAGGTCGTCGAAGCCGGTGGGCTCGGCGTTGACGATGACGATCCCGGCCCCGCTCCGGTGGGCGGTGGGGACCAGGCCGGCGGCAGGGAAGACGGCCAGACTCGAGCCCACCGCCATCAGGAGGTCGCACTGGCTGGCCGCCAGATCGGCCCTTCGTATGTCGGCCGGCACCAGGTTCTGGCCGAAGCTGATGGTGGCCGACTTGAGGATGCCACCACAAGCCAGACAGGGGGGGTCCACCTCGCCGGCTTCGACCCGCGCCAGCGTGGGCGACATCGGCCCCCGAGCACCACACGACATGCACTCCACCTCGTGCATGGTGCCGTGGATCTCGACGATCACGGAGGGGTCGGTCCCGGCCGCCTGGTGCAGCCCGTCGATGTTCTGGGTGACGACCAGGATCACCTTCCCTCCGGCCACCAGTTGCGACACAGCGCTGTGTCCGACGTTCGGCGCCGCGGCCCAGGTCGGGGACTGGAGCCGGCTCTGCCAGGCCCGGGCCCGCACCTCCGGGTCGGCCAGGTAGGTCTCGAGGTTCGACAGCTTCTCGGCTGCCGGGTTCTTGGTCCACACCCCCGAAGGACCCCGGAAATCCGGGATACCCGAGTCGGTGGAGATGCCGGCACCGGTCAGGACGACGATACGGGTGGCCCGCTCCACCATGGCCTGGGCGGCCTCGACGGCAGGGTCATCGATCGGCATCTGGTCAGCTTGGCACGCAGCGGTGCCCGGTAGCCTCGCCTCGTCCCCAGTCGTTTCCCGTTCCCGAGGAGCTGCCGTGCCGGAGGGTCCCATCGTCGAGGTGCTGGAGGCCGACGAGTCGGAGGAACGGCAACGGCGCGCCGCCGGAGCGTTGGCCGAGGCCGGCCTCGGGCCCGGGGACCGGGTCGCCTTCAGCCTGCCGTCGTCGGCTGGACTGCTCTGTGCCGTGCTGGGCGCCCTGCGCACCGGGGTGGTACCGGTGCTGCTCAACGCCACGCTGGTCGAAACCGAGCGGGAGGTCTTGCTGGCCGACGCCCGCCCGTCGCTCACCATCCTCGACGGAGCGGCGCTGGCCACGCTGGATCGAGGGACGCCGATGGAGCTGTCGCCTTATCCGCGGGCTCGACCCATGCACTACACATCGGGGACGACAGGGAGGGCCAAAGGCGTCTGGACGGGGATCTGGGATGACCCCACCGCGGCGGACGCCTTCGCCGACGAGGCCGACCTCTGGGATTTCGGTCCCGACGACGTCCACCTGGTCTGTTCGCCCATGTACCACTCCGTCTCCATCCGGTTTGCCGCCGGAACGCTGCTGTCCGGGGGGACCTGCGTCGTCCTCCCCGCCTTTGACGCCGGCGTGGCGCTCGAGGCCCTGTCCGGGGGGTGCGGGGTCGTTCCCACCACCACGTTCATGGCTCCGGCCGCCCTCCATCGCCTCTTGTCCCTGGGGCCCGACCTTCCCGCCCGGTTCGACTCGCTGCGGCTGTTGGTCCATGCCGGCTCGCCCTGTCCTCCGGTGGTCAAGCGGGCGGCTATGGAACGGGTGGGGCCCGACGTGCTCTGGGAGTTCTACGGCTCCACCGAGGGGCAATTCACGGTGTGCTCGTCGGCGGAGTGGTCGGATCGACCGGGGACCGTCGGTCGGGCTCGGGCCGGGCGCCGGCTGACGGTGGATGACGAGGGAACGGTGTGGTGCCGTCCTCCGGACTTCGCCCGCTTCGTCTACTGGGATGACGAGGCGAAGACCGCTGCGGCCTGGCGGGACGGAAGCTTCACCGTGGGCGACATCGGACGGCTCGACGCCGAGGGCTACCTCTTCCTCGACGGGCGCCGCGACGACCTGATCATCAGCGGCGGGGTGAACGTGTATCCGGCCGAGGTCGAGGCAGCCCTGGCCGAGGTGCCGGGCGTATCAGAGGTGGCCGTCTTCGGGGTGCCCGACGAGACCTGGGGCGAGCGGGTGTGCGCCGCAGTGGTGCCCGCCGAGGACCCGGGGGATGGCGCCGGCGACGGCAGCTCGTTCGATGTGGGCCTCCTCCGAGCCCACGCCCAGGTCCACCTGGCCCCCTACAAGCGGCCCAAGGAGTACGTGGTCACCCGTTCTCTGCCCCGTACGGCCACGGGGAAGCTGCAGCGCCGGCTGGTTCCCGGCGCACTGGGTTTCGGTGAGGCGGTCCAATGAGCGGTCCAATGAGGGAGTGCGGTGAGGGAGCGCAATGGGGAAGAATCCAATCATGACCTCCGTACCCTTCGGACCGCCGCTGGCCACCGTCAACCCCACGACCGGCGAAATCCTGCAACGCTTCGAGCCCTTCGACGGGGCCGAAGTGGAGAACCGACTGGCCGCAGCCGAGGCGGCGGCGACCGTGTGGGCCGCCACTCCGGTGGGCGACCGGTCACGCCTCTTGATCACCGTGGCCGAACTGCTCGAAGGCGAGCTTCCCGATATCGCCCACGTGCTCACCACCGAGATGGGCAAGCCCTTCGCCCAAGCCAAGGGGGAGGTGGCCAAGTGCGCCAGCGCCTTCCGGTGGTATGCCGAGCACGGGCCCGCCTTCATCGCCGACGAGGAGGTGGCCCTCGACGGAGCTCGGGGCCTGATCCGGTATCAACCCCTGGGGCCGGTGCTGGCCATCATGCCCTGGAACTTCCCGTTGTGGCAGGTGGTGCGCTTCGCCGCTCCGGGCGTCCTGGCCGGAAACGTCGGGCTGTTGAAGCACGCTCCCAATGTGCCTCGCACGTCGCTGCTCCTCGAGGATGTCTTCCGACGGGCCGGCGCCCCCGTCGGGGTGTTCCAGTCCCTGCTCATCGGCACCGACCAGGTCCCGGCCATCATCGCTGATCCGCGGGTCAAGGCCGTGACCCTGACGGGCAGCGTGGGCGCAGGCCGAGCCGTCGGGGGACAAGCGGGAGCGGCGGGCAAGAAGGTGGTACTGGAGCTGGGCGGAAGCGATCCGTTCATCGTCCTGCCCTCGGCCGACCTCGACCGGGCCATTCCCGTAGCCGTACAGGCCCGGGTGCAGAACAACGGGCAGTCGTGCATCGCGGCCAAGCGCTTCATCGTGCACGAGGCGGTGGCCGATGCCTTCACCGCCGGCTTTGTCGCCGGCATGGACGCCCTGTCGGTCGGCGACCCCTTCGATCCCGCTACCGAAGTCGGACCGATGGTCACGGCCACGGCCAGGGACAACATCGAGGCGCAGGTGGAAGACGCCCGGGCCAAGGGGGCCACCATCCTGTGCGGCG
>DATMMO010000260.1:0-11129 GCA_035569695.1 Acidimicrobiales bacterium
AATCAAAACGTGACAGAAAGGCTCGGTAGCAAGTGGATTGGGTGGAAGCCAGCGGGAAATCTCTGGTCGAGGCGAAAGAAGCAGTCCTCGATCTCTTGGGCGTGGCTGAGGACGATGCGGAATTCGTTGTGCTCAGCGAGCCCAAGGCCGGGCTCTTTGGGCGAATGCGAGGCGAGGCTCGAGTTCAAGCTCGGGTGCGACCGGTCGCTCCCCCGCCCAAACGTGGACGCAGACAGCGGCCCGAGCGCCGCCGTGATGGCAGCGACCGTTCCTCCAATGGGAACCGTGGGGGTCGGCAGAACGCAGGTCGCAACGGAAGCAATGAGTCGGACGGTCGGAAAGCGGAGTCGACGGAGCCGTCGACCGGGGGCAACGGTGGCGCCGAATCCGAGGCACGAGGATCCGCAGGTGGGTCGGGCACGTCTCGTAACCGGCGCCGGCAGCGTAGAGAGCCGGCCGGTCGTCCCGAGACATCGGGAGATGATCGGTCGCTGACCGCCGTTGGTTCTGGCGGTAGAGACAGGGCTGAGGGCCACCGAGAAAGCAATAGACAACAACGACCCGGCCGTGGTGCCCCGTCGAATGGTGCTGGTCGTGTGCCGGCTGAGAGTGAGGATGCCATGGAAGAGACACTGACACTGGAGCAACAGGGTGAGACTGCGCAGGAGTTCATCTCTGGAGTCATCCGTGAGTTCGGCCTCTCCGCCGAAGTCGGCTTTCGTCAGATCGACGACGAGACAGTCGAGGTAGCCGCGACCGGGAGTGATCTCGGCATACTGGTCGGCCCTCGAGGAGCGACACTGACGGCGCTCCAGGATCTGACTCGAACCTATGTGCAGCGTCAGTCGGTCAGTCGGACCGACCGGATCCTGGTTGACGTGGGTGGATATCGGGAGAAGCGATCCGCCGCCCTGCGTCGGTTCACCGAGGGCATTGTGGAAGAGGTCAAGGAGTCCGGCGAGGAGCGAGCGCTCGAGCCCATGTCGGCACCGGATCGCAAGGTCGTCCACGACGCGGTGAACGAACTCGATGGTGTCGAGACTCGTTCCGAGGGCGAAGAGCCCAGGCGATACATCGTTATTGCCCCCAGCTGAGTGGCACCTCGGAACCGGGAGCCCTTCGTGGCGCCCGGTTGGTCCATCTGAGCTCCTAGGCCGCCTGTGATAGCAGCGGCGCGCTCCGGCGGCCACGAGGAGGACCTACGGCTCCGGGTGTCGCCTTCGGTGAGGGCTCAGCTGGGACGTTCCGCTGACCTTGACTTCCTGGGCACCATGCCCATCGGTGACCAGATCGACCACGCCCTTGGCTTTGTGTGGACGGTCGAGGAGGAGTTGGGGAATCCACCGAACTCGGTCGTCGACCTTGGTACGGGTGGTGGACTTCCGGGCCTTGTGCTCATCGCCTGTTGGCCTGATGCGTCATTCGTGCTCATGGATGCAAACCAGCGGCGCACCGATTTCTTGGCTGAGGAGATCGCGCAAGCCGACCAGGTAGAAAGAGTGTCAGTCGTCAGGGCCCGGGCCGAAGAGGCAGGTCGCACCGACGAGCTTCGTGAGCACGCCGATCTGGTGGTCGCTCGCTCGTTCGGATCTCCAGCGACGACCGCAGAGTGTGCATCTCCCCTGCTCGCCGTGGGCGGCCGAGCGGTCATTTCGGAGCCACCGGGCGAGGAGGCCAGCGAACGATGGGATCGAGAAGGACTAGGTCAACTGGGGCTTGAGCGTGGTGGGCGGTACCGATACCTGGATCGGTTCGGCTACCAGGTACTCCTCAAGGTCGAGACCTCCAAGGACCGGTATCCCCGACGAGTGGGTGTACCGGCAAAACGTCCGCTGTTCTAAGGGGCAGCGAGCGAGCGGTGCCTCGCTCAGGCCCAGCCGCTGCTCGACTTCGGCGCCCCGGCAAGGCCAAGCCCTGATTGTTTCACGTGAAACATCGACCCTGGGCGGGCTACGGGTAGAGAGCCATAGCCTTCTTCTTCCGCGCCGGACAGGGTCGACTGGAGGCGTCACCAAGGTTCCGCCCGCTCACGGGCGCTCCCCCACCGCAGTCCGGACTTCCTCCGGCCTAAGGATTCGGATCGCTCAAGACACAGGTGGATTTCTCAAGACATAGGAAACTCCCCGATTTCTTCGGGCGCGCCCGGTGCCCGGTTGGACACGACCCCGTGGTTGCCGAGGGTCGGACTGAGGTGGAGGTCGCCCGCCCTGCGGCGCCTCGCCTGGGGAGTGAGCAGGACTTTCGCCTCTATCTGCTCGAAGGGGGTCGGCAGAAGACTCCACCGCATCAGGTGGGGCGACCCACGCCCAACCCCCCGATCCAGGATCTGTATGTCTGGATCGATCAAGTCTCCGCTGAACTCCCGCTCGAGCTCGTCATCCGTTCCCGTTGGACCATCAGCCAACGGGCCCTGTGGAGGCACAAGGATCCCAGTTGGGGATTTGGGATGTTTCCTATGTCTTGAGACATGACGCCCCTACGGCCAGGCCGATGGCGCCCCCAGCCCGGGTGAGGCTCGGTCGAGAATCCCCAGCGGCGTGATGCTCGAGTGGGCCCAGGTGCTGGCCTGGCTTGGTGCCCCCGCTCCGATGAGTAGTCCGGAGAAGAGGGGCAGACCAGTGGCCATGAGTCCTGGGGATGACCTCCGGGGTTGTTTCAGGTCCCCAGGGGGTGGACCGACCCATCGCCGGCGACGGGTGGATGACCGGGCCTAGAGGAGCTTCTGGGCTTTGTCGATCCCGACTGAAAGCGATATCGATCCCGCCAGGGCGAACACCCGCCAGGGCCACATCTGATCCGCAGTCAGCGGACTATTCGTATGGATTGAGATACGTCCGACTCCCCCGAGACCAAAGGCTGACATCCTTCGCCCAGGCCATCCAATCAGGTCGACGGGTTCCGGAGACCCGGGTGCAACGAAGGCTCACGCCACCCTGGTGTCAACGAGGGGGTCGGGGGCGAGATTCATGGCTGAAGCCCCATGGATCGAAGTTCAACCCAATCATCAGCCATGATCGATGCTGGTCGGCAGTGATACTCTACGGGCTGCCTGGAGCAGGGTCCGGTCATTTGCAGTCATGGTGCCCGAGATCTGAAATGGGACTCATTTCCTTCCCTGGTTCGCGACCAATGCTCGTTCTCGCGCCCGGAATATGTTGAGTACGAGAGTCGACACGTCGACAGACCCCTCGAAGTAGGCAGTGTGCGCGGCCACGGAAATATGGGAACGGCGAGAAGCTTGCGGCGAGTGGCAACCGCTCCCCTGTACCGAAGAGCGCCGGGTGCGGCCCGGTGCGGCCCGGGTCCTGACGATCTCTGTTGCCTTCGCCCGGGCCTGTGGGCACCTGGAAAAGTCTGGGAGTGTGCATCCCGAAGCGCTCGAATGGACGCTCGGGAAGGGATTGTCCTGACGATTCCGCAGTAGTCGAAAAGGCCTTGAGCCGGAACGCCGACTAGCACGTGTGACCCGTTTGCGTCCCGAACTCATCGGATTCGCGCCCCACAATCGTGTTTCACGTGAAACATTCGTCCGGAAACCCTTGACCAACGAGTAAGCCGCGGCGAGGATGGAGGCCTTGAACCCCAGGCCGAGGAGAGCCATTATGCGCGGACTCCGCCGAGATCGAGACAAGGCCTCTCGCCAGGAGAAACAAGACCCTCCGGTAGAGGTTGAACTGTTGGCGTCGGAACAGGGCCCCGAAGCAGAGAGCGCTGAGCCCCCCGCTGAGCCAGAACCCACCCTTTCGGCCGAAGCCGAGATCCGAGTAACTACACCGGACACGCCACCGGAGTCCGAACCTGAGTCTGAGGACGAGGCCGTCGTGGTGACAGCAGCCGCCGATCCACAGCCAACATCAGAACCGGAACCAGAACCCTCACCGAAGGCCACCACTGCACCGGAGAGAGTCGCCGCAGTTGCAACCCAGCCCGCTGTGGTCAAAGAGGCGGTGAGGATTGCCGACGCCGTCCCCAGTGCAGAGACAGCAGCAATCGAGGAAGTCAAAGACGATGAGTCCGATGAGGGGATCGGGCAGCCGGCGGCGCGTCTCCCGCTCCCTCGGATCATTGCCGTGGCCAATCAAAAGGGTGGCGTGGGCAAGACCACCACCGCGGTAAATCTGGGTGCCGCCTTGGCCGAGCTGGACTTCCGGGTTCTCGTCATCGACCTCGACCCGCAGGGAAATGCGACGACCGGGCTCGGGATCGATGCCAGGAACTTCGAGCGGTCGATGTATGACGTCATCATGCGTGACGACGCCTTGGAGGACTGTATCGAGCCCACCAATATGAAGAACCTCTTCGTGGCTCCGGCCACGATCGATCTGGCTGGAGCCGAGATCGAGTTGGTGCCGGCGTTCAGCCGCGAACTCAAGTTGAAGCGGGCGATTGAGACTGTCATCGATGATTTTGACTACGTACTGATCGATTGCCCGCCCTCCCTGGGGCTGATCACGGTGAACGGTTTGGCGGCGGCCGCCGAGGTACTGGTCCCGATCCAGTGCGAGTACTACGCCCTCGAAGGGCTCAGTCAGCTGCTTCGCAACGTGCACCTGGTCGCCTCCAACCTCAACGATGGCCTCGAAGTGTCCACCATCGTGCTGACCATGTACGACGCCCGGACCAAGCTCTCCGACCAGGTGGCGTCGGAAGTGCGGGAGCACTTTGGCGCCAAGGTGTGTCGGAATGTCATACCCAGGACCGTTCGTTTGTCGGAAGCTCCCTCGTTCGGGCAACCGATTTCGGTGTTCGATCCCACCTCCCGTGGGGCTATTGCCTATCGGGAGCTAGCGAAGGAGGTCAGCGGTGGCGCGTCGTAGCGGTCTGGGCAAAGGACTCGGTGCTCTGATACCGACAGAAGTTGTGGGTGATCGATCATCGGCATTGCGCGAGGTGCCCATCGGGAGCATCAAGCCGAATCCACTGCAACCCCGTTCTCATTTCGACGATGAGACGATGGCGTCGTTGGCTTCCTCGATCAAGGAGCTCGGCGTTCTGCAGCCCATCCTGGTCCGACAGATCGGAGATGAGGGGGCCGATGAATTCGAACTGATCGCCGGCGAGCGCCGGTGGAGGGCGGCTCGGCGCGCCGGGCTCCAGACCATCCCGGTGTTGATCCAGGTAACCGATGAGGCGCACAGCCTTGAGCAGGCGCTGGTCGAGAACCTCCACCGCCAGGACCTCAACGTTCTCGAGGAGGCCTCGGCCTATCAACAGTTGATCGAGGAATTCGACTACACCCATGATGAGGTGGCCACCCGGGTCGGGAAGAGCAGAACGGCGGTGACCAATACTCTCCGGTTGCTCCAGCTCCCCTCCGGGGCTCAGCGATTGTTGGCCGAGGGACAGATCAGCCCCGGGCACGCTCGGGCGTTGCTGGGCACTCCTGATCGGGGCTACCAAGAGGCACTGGCCAAGTCGATCGTGGCTGATGGATTGACGGTGCGAGCGGTTGAAGAGGTGGTGCGGGCCAGCACCCAGCCCCTCGAGCCCGAAGGGGTGCCCGACCTCGTCGTGGTGGAAGATACCGAGCCGACCGTCCCGCCTCAGGCGACCGAGGAGGCTCCGCCTCCCTCTGCGCCCAGGCGCCTACCCCCACCCGGCTTGCTCGAGCTGGAGGAATTGCTCTCGAGCCATCTCAACACCCGGGTCAAGGTCGACATGAGTGCCAAACGGGGGAAGGTCGTGGTCGACTTCGCCACTCTTGAGGACCTGGAGCGCATCTATAAGTTGATGGTTGGAGAGCTTGCGTCCACAACCGAGTAGCGCTGAAGTCGCGGTTAGTGGGACTATTTTACATAACTCCTATATGCCCAGGTAGTTGACCACGTGCTGTAGCGGTTTGAATCTAACGCGTCACTAGAGCTTCGTCCACAACCTGTGCATGAGGTTGTGGATTGTGGATTTGAGAGCCACTACCTCCCGTGGAGGTCGATGGTTCGGGCTCCAGGTCGGTTTTGGCTCAATCCCAGGCAGAGCCCGCCCAACCGGTCAGGGCGCCGACGACGGCGCGGGCGAGATCAGCCGTTTGTTCGACGACCACGGCGGCTGGGCCGATCTCACAGATGACGGCTGGCATCCGTGTCTCGCGGAGCAGGGGAATGGACATCCCTCGGCTCCCCCCGTCGGCAATGGCCAGTTCGGAGGGCAGCCGGGCCTGGAGCAGCTCGGCCAGCCGCCGACCTCCAGGGGACTGGTAACGGAATCCGGCGTAGTAGGAGGACGAACAGGATCGTTCCCCGGCAATCAAACGAAGCCCGAGGTACACCTCGGCCCCACCGGCATTGGCTTCGGAGGCCTGGACCGAACCGTCGGGGTGATGGTGGGTGGTGACGTGGGCCCCGCTGCTGACCAACAGGCGTCGCAGCGCTCCGACGGCGGCGTCGAGCCCACCCTCTTCGCCGATGGCCACCCGTCGACCGGTGAGGGTTCTCGGTGCTTGGCGCAGCCGTTCCCGGTCTCGGACCTCGGTCACCAACTCCTCTGACCCCAAGTGTCGGGATCCGAACCGAATGAGCTCGCGGACGGTGGCCGCTCCGGCGATCCCATCGACGGGCACCCCGGCATTGCGTTGGAATTCGCCGAGGGCGGCAGAAGTGAGGTCCCCGAAGATCCCGTCGACCCGGCCAGTGTCGAAGCCCAGTGCGCTCAGTCGTTGCTGGAGCTCGGCGACATCGTCGCCCCGGACCATGGGGGTTCGGCGGTAGAGGAAACGATCACCCAGGCGCCGGCCGGCTTCGACCAGAGCCGACCAGGTCTGGGGCCCACAAATGCCGTCGATCCGCAGCCCGCGCCGGTGCTGGAAGGCCTCGACCGCGGCCCGGGTACCGTCGCCGAACTGGCCGTCGGGGTCGATGGCGCTGGTGAAGCCGAGGGCGTGCAGCCGAGCCTGCACATCGGCCACCGCCGCGCCTGTGTCGTCGGGCCCGAGGGGGAGTGACGGAACAGCCGTCACCCGCACACCCCGCGCCGCGGCGCCATATGCGCCTGCCCGCGGCTTACAGGTGAGCCGAGAGCTCCTGGAGGAGTTGACCCTTGCCCTTGGCTCCCACGATGCGAGCAGCCGGCTCCCCATCCTTGAACAGGATGAGGGTGGGAATGCTCATCACGTCGAACCGCCTGGTGATGTCCAGGTTGTCGTCGATGTTCAGCTTGGCCACCTGCAGCTTGCCCTCCTGCTCGGCGGCGATCTCCTCGAGTACGGGGGCGATCATCTTGCACGGGCCACACCATTCGGCCCAGAAGTCCACGAGGACAGGAACGTCTGCGGCCTTGACATGCTCATCAAAGCTAGCGTCGCTCAAGGTGGTGATTGTCTGGCTCATGATCTGAAGTCCTCCTGGCCCTGGTGGCCGATTCGTCCGCCCAGTTCAGCGTACGTGTGTAACCGCAGTCAGGCCTGCGCCATTCCCGAATGCCGGTCGGGGTGGCTAGTGCGAGCCCGCTTCGGCTTCGAGCCAGCGTTCCACGTCGATGGCGGCCATGCACCCGGAGCCGGCCGCGGTGATGGCTTGTCGGTACTCGTGGTCCTGGACGTCGCCACAGGCGAATACCCCGTCCACGTTGGTCCGGGTGCCGCCAAAGGTGCGGATGTAGCCGTTCTCCTCCAGCTCGAGCTGGCCCTTGAACAGCGAGGTGTTGGGCTCGTGCCCGATGGCCACGAACAGACCGGAGATCTCGAGATTCGATTCGACGTCGGTGTCCGTGTCACGAAGGGCGATGGACTGCACGGTGGTATCACCGATGACATCGGTGACCACGGTGTTCCATCGGAATGTGATCTTGGGGTTGGCGAAGGCCCGTTGCTGCATGACCTTCGAGGCCCGGAGCTCGCCCCGCCGGTGGATCAGGGTCACGTTGTCGGCGAACCGGGTCAAGAAGAGGGCTTCTTCCAGAGCCGAGTCACCGCCACCGACGACGGCGATGTTCTTGCCGCGGAAGAAGAACCCGTCACAGGTGGCGCAGGTGGACACCCCGTAGCCGATCAGGCGTTCCTCGTTGGGCAGATTGAGCATCAACGAGCGGGCCCCGGTGGCCACGACCAGGGCTTCGGCCGTGTAGGCCGGTTCAGCCGCGTCAGGATCATCGGTCCACAGGCTGAAGGGCCGGGCCGAGAGATCGACCTTGGACACCTTGGTCGTCACGTACTCGGCGCCGAATCGGGCCGCCTGCTCGCGAAAGGACTGCATGAGCTCGGGGCCCATGATGCCGTTGACGAATCCGGGGAAGTTCTCCACATCGGTGGTGAGCATCAGCTGGCCGCCGGGTTGGTCACTGGTCGACGAGGGCTCACCCTCGATGACCAGCGGATTGAGCTGCGCTCGGGCCGCGTAGATGGCCGCCGTCAGTCCGGCCGGCCCGGAGCCGGCGATGATGAGTTGCCGTGCTTCGGTCATCGTCCGGCGTCACCTGTCTTCGGGGCTCGAGTGGTGCGCTGGGTCCAGGCCACCACGCCGATCAGGACGAACACCGCTCCGACCAGGAGGTCGGCGGCCCACACCCGACCGTCGAAGGCGTAGACGGTCAGCACGCGGATGAGGGCGATGGAGACGAGCACCACCGTGACCAGGGCGGCGGCGAACACCAGGATCCCAAAAACGACCACGCGGGAGACCAGGGCCAACGGGCGCACCGTCTTGTCCCGAAGGAGCCCCACCAAGGTGTCGACCAGATCGGCGGCCCGCCCCGGCCAGTCGCCGGCACCGGATGCGGTGGTCGGGCGTTGTCCTGGCCCGTCAGGCTGCGTTTCCATGTCCGTGAGGATAGTCGGAAGCTCCGCCCGACCTGCTTGGATTCCCCCCCGGCACCGAGCCCCGACAGTACTGGCCGCGCCGGCGCTCAGGCGAGGGTCACGACGCAGACACCGAGCGTTCCCGGGCCGGTGTGGGTGCCCACCACCGGCCCCAGGTTGACCACCTCGAGCGGGTACTTCGCGTCCACACCGGACAGCAGTCCGAGCAGGTCGTCGAGATCGCTGGCCGCGCCGTTGCACACGGCCACGCGTTCGATGTCTCCGTATCCGATGATCTTGTCGGCCAGGTACCGGAGCTGGCGGGAACGGGTCCGTTGTTTTGACTCTTCTTCCACCACTCCGTCCACCACGTGCACGACCGGCTTGATGGACAACAAGGAGCCCAGAAGCGCCCGCGCCCCTCCGATGCGACCGCCCTTCTCCAGGTGCTCGAGGGTGTCGATCGCGCCGAAGACATGGGTGCGTCCGATCTGACCCTGGACCACGGCCTCCACCTCGTCGAGGGAGGCCCCCAAGGCGGCGGATTCGGCCGCGGCCAGCACCATGAGCCCTTGACCCATGGTGACCGAACGGGAATCCACGACCCGCACCGGCACCTGGTCGGACACGGCATCGGCCGCAGTGCGGGCCGCCTGGTAGGTGGCGGAGAGGGCGCCGGACAAGTTGACGCACACGACGCCGTCGTAGCCCTCGCCCGCCGCGCCCACGAAGGCCTCCTGGAACGCCCCGGGGGACGGTGCTGAGGTCTCGGGCAGCACGTCACTGGACTTGCACCTGCTCCAGAATTGGTCGGCGGTCAGGGTGGCCCCGTCCACGAACTCCTCGGATCCAAAGCGGATCGACAGGGGCACGATCGTGACCCCCCGTTCCTCGGCCAGTGATGGTGTCAGATCACCGGCGCTATCGGTCACCACCCGAACCCGGGCCATGGAAATCCTCCTCTTCCTGCTCCGACTCGCTCCGCACCGGCCGCAAACGCCAGTTGGTCGGAATCGCGGTCTCCTGGTCGAGTCTGCCATGGAACGTTGGCGGCGGCCGCGGTATGCCCCGTGGCGAACGCCGGGTCCCGGCCGCGGTTCGAGGTCGATCGGACGGGGCACCGGGGGTCGGCGCCGTGGGGCCGCTCGAACTTCGGGGTCTGGGGCCGTCCCTGTGCTTGGCTGCTCGCGCCGCCAGGAGTGCGGCCGTCCCGGCGTAGGCGAGCAGTCCCACCACCACGGCCAGGGCGACGCGGAGGAACACCCCGAAACCGGTCTCGGCGGTGGACACGTTCACCGCCAACACGGTGACCACGGCCATGGCCGCCGAGGAGATCACCACCCGTTTCACCGGTTGGGACACCTGGTCGCCTCCGAATCCGCCCAGTCGGCCGCGTATGACGCTGACGGCCAGCACCGCGGTGACCGAGTAGGCGATGGAGAGGGACAAGGCCAGGCCGCGCACGCCCAACGGCCCGACGAGGGCCAGGCCGACGACCACGTTGATGACGTTCTCGACCAGGTAGAGGTAGAAGGCCGTCCGGGTGTCCTGCATCGACTGCAACACGCGGGTCATGTACAAGAAGACACAGAACCCGGGGAGCCCGAGCGAGAACATGGCCAGGGTCGAGCCGATGGTGCCTGCTCCGGCGGTCGAGGTGGCCCCGTGGGCGAAGATCAGGTCGGACAGGACGTGGGACAGGATGAGCATCCCGACGGTGGCCGGGATGATGATGGCCAACATGCCCCGCAGCCCAGAGGACATCCGGCGTCGGAACCCGGCAGTGTCGTGGAGCGCCCATCGCTCGGCCAACGTCGGCGCCACCGCGCTCATGATGGAGACGGCGACGATGCCGTAGGGCAGCTGGAAGAAGGTGTAGGCGTACGTATAGGCCGACACCGCTCCCGGGGTTCGGTCGGCCAGGGCCAGGATGATGGTGAGGGCAAGTTGATTGGCCAGGACCAGACCGAAGGTCCATCCGGCCAGCCGCATGATGGTGCGCATGGCCTCGTGGCCGGGTTCCCACACGAATTTGATGTGCAGATCGGCCCGGTGGAGCGAGGGGAGGAGCAGCAACGCTTGGACCACCACGCCCAAGGTGGTGCCGAGGCCCAGGATGGCCAGAAAGGTGGCATGACGAGCGATGGCGCTGAGGGACAGGTTGCCCACCACGGCGTGGAACCACAGCAAGGCGGCGATGACCACCAGGTTGTTGGCCACCGACACGAACATGGGCATGGCGAACTTGCGCCGGGCATTGAGCAGGGCGGTGAACAAGCTGATGAGCCCGTAGAAGGCGAGCTGTGGGACGAACCACTTCAACAGCGTGATCGCCTCGGCCCGCTGCTGGGGGGCCTGGGCGGTGTGGTTGGCCACCGTGTAGATGTTGATGATCTCGGGG
>DATMMO010000261.1:0-2749 GCA_035569695.1 Acidimicrobiales bacterium
CGGGCAGCAACACGATGAACCAGGGTGCCCGATGAGCGCCAAGCAATCCCTGTCTATTCCGGAATGATCCCGCAATCGCAGGATCGCGTCAGCTGGATCAGCCGAGACGCTCCTCGAGCTGATCGACGGCCTTGTTCAACTGATCGGGAAGCTTGTCCCCAAACTTGGCGAAATGCTCGCGGATGAGCGGGACTTCGGCTCGCCACTCGTCGGGGTTGACGGTGAGGAGCTTCTCCATGTCTTCCTTGGAGACGGCCAGTCCCTCGGTGGGAATGGCACCGGGCGCCGGCACGTAGCCGATCGGCGTCTCCGCGGCCTCAGCAGTTCCGCTGACCCGCTCGAAGATCCACTCCAGGACCCGAGAGTTCTCGCCATACCCCGGCCACAGCCACTTGCCGTCCTCGTCCTTGCGGAACCAGTTGACGTAGAAGATCTTGGGCAGCTTCTCGGGATCGCCAGCGGCACCGATGTCGAGCCAATGGGCGAAATAGTCGGCCATGTTGTAGCCGCAAAAGGGAAGCATGGCGAAGGGGTCGCGGCGAAGGTTCCCCACGGCGCCCGCCGCGGCCGCTGTGGTCTCCGAGGCCATGATCGAGCCCAGGAAGACCCCGTGATCCCAGTCGAAGGACTGGAACACCAGGGGGACGACTGATGCCCGACGGCCACCGAACAGGATGGCGTCGATGGGTACCCCGGCCGGATCTTGCCACTCGGCGGCGATGGCCGGGTCCTGAGCGGCGGGAACGGTGAAGCGTGCGTTGGGGTGCGAAGCAGGGGTGTCGGACTCTGGTGTCCAGTCCTCGCCCTTCCACGAAGTCACGTGAGTCGGAACCTCGTCGGTCATGCCCTCCCACCACACATCGCCGTCATCGGTGAGGGCGGTGTTGGTGAAGATGGCGTTGCCGTCGAGGGTGAGCATGGCATTGGGATTGGTGTGGTTGTTGGTCCCGGGGGCCACGCCGAAGAATCCCGCTTCGGGATTGATGGCGTAGAGGCGACCGTCGGGCCCGAACTTCATCCAGCAGATGTCGTCGCCCACCGTTTCGACCTTCCAGTCGGCCAGCGTGGGGATCAACATGGCCAGGTTGGTCTTCCCGCAGGCGGATGGGAAGGCACCGGTGACGTAGCGGGTCTCTCCAGCAGGAGAGGTCAGCTTGAGGATCAGCATGTGCTCGGCCAGCCAGTTGTCGTCGCGAGCCATGACCGAAGCAATGCGGAGGGCGAAGCACTTCTTGCCCAGCAGGGCATTGCCGCCATAGCCCGATCCGTAGGACCAGATCTCCCGAGTCTCGGGGAAGTGCACGATGTACTTGTTGTCGGCGTCACAGGGCCACGGCACATCGGCCTGGCCGTCGGCCAACGGGGCGCCGACGGAGTGGAGACAAGGGACGAAGTCGCCGTCGGCCCCCAGCACCTCGAGAGCGCCGCGACCCATCCTGGTCATGATGCGCATGGACACGGCCACATAGGGGGAGTCGGTGATCTCGACGCCGATATGGGCGATGTTGGAGCCCAGGGGGCCCATGGAGAAGGGGACGACATACATGGTCCGGCCCCGCATGGACCCCTTGAACAGGTCGGTGAGCGTGGAGCGCATCTCATCGGGATCTCGCCAGTTGTTGGTGGGTCCTGCGTCCGACTCGAGTTTCGAGCAGATGTAGGTCCGGTCTTCGACACGGGCGACATCGCCCGGATCCGACCGCGCCCAGTAGCTGTTCGGCCGCTTGGCCTCGGACAGCTTGGTAAATGTCCTGTTGTCCACGAGCAACTGACAAAGCCGGTCGTACTCCTCGGCGGAGCCGTCACACCACTCGACCTCTGCAGGCTCGGTCAGTGCGGCGATCTCGTCAACCCAGGCGACAAGCTTTTTGTTCTCAGTGGGGGCCATTGGTTGACTATTCCTCCTCGGGACGCCGACAGGGACAACAGGGTCACGCAACGCACTCATAGTGGTCGCGTTCCGTTCATCAATAGTAGACGGTGGAACGCGGATTGAATGCTAGGCAGGGGGCGTGGTTGCTCCCAAACCAGGCCGGGCGGGTCGTGCGGGCGCCAGTTTCGGTGCTGACTCTGCTGGTATTGATAGCGGTAGGGATGCCGGTACTACCCCTGCAGGTGAATTCGAGGTAATTGGTGCCCTGCAGGCGCGATTTGAGGCTGCAGCGGGACGCACGGCCCCGCCGGGCGAGATATGGATCGGCGACGATGCCGCGCTGGTCGCTCATTCCGGCGGCGCTGCACTCCTATTGGCCACCGATCTGGTGGTGGCTGGAGTTCACGTCGATCTCGACCTCTGTACCCCTGCTGACCTGGGTTTCAAGGCCGTGATGGTCACGGTTTCCGACCTGGCTGCCATGGGCGGCAGACCCGAACACCTCCTCGTCTCTGTTGCCGCACCGCCGGGGACCGATCTCGATGACCTGGGCAAGGGCGTGGCTGAGGCGGCTACGGCGACCGGATGCATCGTGGTCGGCGGCGATCTGTCTACTGCCCCGGTCGTCATGGTCTCGGTCGCCGCGGTCGGGAGTATCCCGCCTCGTCGGCTGGTGGGAGACGACAAGGAGATTCGCCCAGGTCAGGGGACTGTGCTCACTCGGTCCGGAGCGCGACCCGGCGACAGTGTGTTCGTGACCGGTCCGCTCGGCTCATCGGCGGCCGGACTTCGCCTCTTGCGGGCTGGGGTACAGGAGGCGGATGCGGGAAATGAAGTGGATGCGGATAGTTCCGAATCGGAAGCGAATGCGGCAAA
>DATMMO010000262.1:0-12588 GCA_035569695.1 Acidimicrobiales bacterium
GGGCGCAAGCCCAGCGAATACTGGGCCTCCAATTGCTGGGTCGGGGCGAGCTTCATGACCCGCGAGGACGCCGCCGACCGGGCCCTTGTTGGCGTCGATCGCATCATGTGGGGAAGTGACTTCCCGCACGAAGAGGGTACATTTCCACATTCGCGCCAGTCGTTGGCATATACCTTCGCCGGCGTGGATCCGACAGAGGTGGTTCAAATGGTCGGAGCAAACGCGGCCGAGGTGTATGGGTTCGACCTGGGCGATCTCGCCGCGCTGGCGGCCCAGATCGGCCCGGTGGTGGACGAAGTGGGGGCGGGAATCGATCGGACACCCGAGACGTCGAGCCTGGCATTCGAACCGCGACCGGCATCGGTGTCCTAGGTCTCGTCCGAACGTCGTTCCGGGCCCAACGGTGGCGGGCAACATACGGCGAACTTCCCCTCGATGTAGGGATTGTACGATCGGTTCCGACCTCTGCATGATGGGTGCCGCACCGTGCGCCCCGACGTTTGGACACGACTGATGAAATACATGATCCTGATCTACGGCAACGTCGAGAGCTGGAAGTCGATGGATGCCGACTCGTTCCGCGCCCTCATGGCCGCGCACAACGCGCTCCAGCAGGAGTTGAAGGCTTCGGGCGAATTCGTCGACACCAATGAGCTGCCGGTCGACAACGCCAAGGTCGTACGCACAACGGGGGGCGTACCTCACGTGACCGACGGCCCATTCGTCGAGATCAAGGAGATCGTCGCCGGTTACTACATCGTCGAGTGCGCTGGGATCGACCGGGCGACCCAGATCGCGGGCAAGCTGGCCGAAGCCGAGTTCGGGCTGGTCGAGGTGCGCCAGATGAGCTCGCAGCCCACCCATTGAGATGGATGACGACGCGGAGGCGGTGCGCGTGCTCAGGCATGCCGCTCCCCACGTGCTTGGCGCGCTCGTGAGGCGCAGCGGAGATTTCGACGCCTGCGAGGACGCGGTGCAGGAGGCGATGCTCGCCGCCTACGCGAGTTGGCCGGCCGACGGTATCCCGCGGGACCCGACGGCCTGGTTGATCACGGTTGCCCACCGGCGGCTGATCGACCAGTTCCGCAGCGATCTGGCGAGGGTTCGACGCGAGACGCAGGAGGCGGAACTCTCGTTGCGCGAATTGGAGGCGGCCGATCCCCGGCTCAGCGCGGACGAGGACGACACGCTCACCCTGCTCTTTTTGTGCTGCCACCCGGCTCTGACGCCGATCTCGCAGGTGGCGCTCACCCTACGTGCGGTGGGAGGTCTCACAATGGCGCAGATCGCTCGGGCATTCCTGGTGAGCGAGGCGAGCATGACCCAGCGCATCACCCGCGCCAAACACAAGATCCGGCAGTCGGACCAGCTGTTTCGGATGCCGCCGGCCCAGGAGCGCCGCGATCGGCTCCAAGCGGTCCAGCACGTGCTCTACCTCGTGTTCAACGAGGGGTACCTGGCGAGCTCCGGCCCCCAGCTGCAGCGGGGCGAACTGGCGACCGAAGGCATCCGTCTCGCTCGGCTCCTGGCCGATCTGGTGCCCGACGACGGCGAGACGGTTGGGCTCCTTGCGCTGATGCTGCTCCTCGACTCGCGGCGCGCCGCTCGCGCCCAAGCTGACGGCACCCTCATCGCGCTGGACGAACAGGACAGGAAGCTCTGGGACCGGGCCTTCATGGACGAAGGCATCGCACTGATCACCGACAGCCTGGCCCGCCTGCCGCTGGGCCAATACCAGGTACAGGCAGCTATCGCCGCACTGCACGCCGAGGCGTCCACCGCCGCCGATACCGACTGGGCCCAGATCGTCGCGCTCTACGAGGTCCTCGAAGCCATCGCTCCCAACCCGATGGCCTCACTTGGGCAGGCGGTCGCCCATGCAATGCTTCACGGTCCGGAAGCGGGTCTGGCCAAGCTCGCCCTGCTGGACGACGATGAGCGCCTCGTCGCCAACCACCGGTTGCACGCGGTTCGTGCGCACCTGCTCGAACTGCTCGGCGACGACGAGATCGCCGGATCGGGCTACCTCACGGCTGCGGGCCTCACCAACAGCGAGACGGAGAGGGACTATCTGACCGATCGCGCCGCGCGGCTGTCGGCGGGAATACGAGGCAAGGCCGGGCGCGAGCTCGGGGCCACACGCCCCTCGGATTCGTTCGGTCGCCAGGCTGAGAGCGAAGGGCCGCGACCCGTTCGGGGTTGATGATGCCGCCGTGGCGGCGAAGACGGGGCTGTGGGTGTGAAGAACCTGCTCACCTCCACACATGACACTCCCGGCACGGCCCGGGAAGGCCGGTTCATGTCTTCGAGGAACCGCCGGTGCGAGATGGGTTGTCCGTCGGGTGGGGCGAGCCGTGAGCCCTGGCCATGCCCGGGTGCAGACCCTGGACCAATCCGAGATTGTCGGCCACCCGGGCCAGCATGTCGAGCAGTTTCTCGCGCTGGTCTGGTGACAAATCCCCACAGACTGTTTCCTCGAGTCCGATCGCGTGCTGGGTCGCGCTATCCAACACCTTCCTTCCGTCGACGGTGAGGTGGAGGGTCCGCGACCGACGGTCCGAGGGGTGGGGGCGGCGCTCGACGAGCCCCCGCGCTTCGAGGCTGTCCACCACCGCCACCATCGAGCTTGGCGGAATTCGCAACCACTCGCTCACCGCATTCTGGGAGAGTCCTTCCGACGCATCGATGGCGCGCATCAATGCGAATTGGCGGGGATCGAGCTCGATCTCGGCCATCAGGGCATGGAAGCGGCGCGCTGTCTCGAACCCCAGCTGGGACAGGAGAAAGCCGACGGCTTGTGGTGGCCGGCCTGGCAATGGGGAGAGGATCGCTGTTCTGCCCTCAGACGGCGAAGCGGGTGCATCGTCACGCCGCTCAGATGAATTTGGGGCCGGTGATGCGTCAGGAACTTCGTCGTCGTCGTCCACAAGATTCAACTTTACCACTCGAACCAGTTGTGTTAGAACTATTCGAGTCCGAATCATTCCAATGGGAATGGAGTTCATATGACCGTCGCCCCGCCCCAATCGCTCTCGCCTTCGGCTGATCAGCACCGTGGGACCGTCCCGCCTTCGAGCGTGCTCGGTCGTTTGGCCAGGCTCGTCCTCCGCCATCGGCGCATCGTGATCGTCGCGTGGCTGGTGCTTCTGGTGGCCGGGGGTATGGCCGCGGGCCAGGTGTCGAAGCGACTCAGCTTCGACTTCGCGCTCCCAGGACAGCCCGGCTATGAAACGGCCGCTCAGATCATCCACACCTACGGCAACGGTGGGGATTCGTCTCCATCGATCGCCGTGGTGAGCGTTCCGCAAGGCCAGAGTGTCGCAGCCAACAAGGCGACTATCGCCGACGCCTTCGCCGCCGTTCGCCGCAGCCAGCCCGAGCTTCGGGTCGTCGATCTCGGGGTGACCGGCGACAGCCGGTTCGTCACCAGCAATGGGGACAGCACGTACGCCCTCATCTTCTCTCCACCGGCGAAAGGTTTCGGCTCCGACAAGCAGGTCAACGCGGCTCAGACCCTCCTTCGCCATGATCTCCCTGGTTACGGCGTCGGCATGACCGGCCTCAACCAGCTCTCGCAGGGAGGCTCGTCCAAGGGCCCGGGCGTCCTGGTGGAGACGCTCATCGGGGCAGCGGGAGCACTGATCGTGCTCGCCTTCGTGTTCGCCTCGTTCCTTGCCTTCATGCCCTTGCTGGTGGCCGCCGTGTCGATCTTGACAACCTTCCTGGTGGTCCTGGGCCTGACGTATCTGACCCAGGTGTCGTTCATCGTCGAATTCCTGATCGCCCTGGTCGGCCTGGGAATCGCCATCGACTACTCCTTGTTGCTGGTTACCCGATGGCGCGAGGAACGGGCCCGGGGCGTTGACAATGCCACCGCCGTCGTCACCGCCGTCGAGACGGCGGGTCGGGCGGTCGTCCTCTCGGGCCTCACCGTCGCCATCGGACTGGTCGCGTTGGTGGTCCTTCCCGTGCCTGGGCTGCGAAGCACCGGCATCGGCGGCATGCTCATTCCCCTCGTCTCCATTCTGGTGGTGCTCTCCCTGCTCCCCGCCCTCCTCGGCGGCATTGGCCCACGCATGGACTGGCCTCGGCTCCGAAAGGAGCAACAGGCCAGCCGTCCCTGGACGGCGTGGGGCCGTGGGGTCATCCGCTGGCGGTGGGCGGCCGCGGGCCTTGCTCTCGTGCTGATCGGGCTGTTCGCCGTTCCGGCGCTCAATATCAAAGTGGGTCAGACGGGAGTCAACTCCCTGGCCAAGACGGGCCCCGCACATACGGCCTACTCGAACCTCCAGGCGGGAGGGGTACCCGAAGGGGTGCTCACTCCGATCGAGGTGCTCACCACGACCGAGGCCGCCCCGGGGGTGCGCGCCACCCTCGCCAGCGTGCCCGGCATCACCACCTCCGTGTTGCCGATAGGGCCGACCGGCAGCCGGGCGGGGACCTCCGTCATCATCGCGGTGCCCCACTCGGCCACACTGAACAACACGACGTTGGCACCGGTGCGGGCCGTCCAGGCCGCGTTGGCCCACCGCCCCGGTGTCATCGGGGTGACCGGAACGGGGGCGATCGAACAGGATTACAGCCATGCCGTCTTCGGCAACTTCCCGCTCATGTTCGCGATCATTGCCATCGTGACCTTCTTGCTGCTGGCCCGGGCATTCCGCTCGCTGTTGTTGGCCGGCAAGGCGGTCGTATTGAACATCCTGTCGCTGGCCGCCACCTTCGGCCTGATGACGTGGTTCTGGCAGGAAGGCCATGGCTCACAGGCCATCTTTGGCATCCCGGCCACCGGTGCGATCACGTTCTGGATCCCGCTCATGATCTTCGCGTTCCTGTTCGGGCTGTCGATGGACTACGAGGTCTTCATCCTCACCCGCGTACGAGAGGAATACGACCGCACCGGCGACACCAACACGGCAGTGACCGAAGGTCTCGGTCGCACTGGGCGCCTGGTCACCAGTGCCGCGCTCATTCTCTTCCTGGCCTTTGCATCGCTCGCCTCGGCGCCGAACACCGACATCAAGGTCCTGGCCACCGGCTTGGGCATCGGGATCCTGCTCGACGCGACGATCATCCGGGCGCTGCTCGTTCCGGCACTGGTCTCGTTGTTCGGCAAATGGAACTGGTGGTTCCCGCCCCGCGTGGCCCGGGCGATGGCCGTCCGGGTTCCTCATCCGGAGACCACGCCGGTCGAGGGGGAGCGAGTGCCGATCGAGGTGTAGCGCCGCCCACTGGCGGTGAGCCGCGGTTCGGGACGACTCCGACACTGTGGCCCCGCGCTGCGAGCCGGATCGGCGCCGGATCAGGCGAAGTCTTCAGTTTGGATCAAGAGGGACGCGTCGTGGCGGCTTTCCTGGTTCCTCGACCATGACGTGGATCCACGGTGGTGAATACACGCTGCTCTTAATGGGTTGCCCTGTCGCCTGTGCCTTCATGCCGGCCGGGATGGCGAGCGGTGCCTTGATGAGGCTTCCGATGCTGCGATCGGTCGTTCGAATGATTGACTCTTGCCCCGATAGGACTTCGATCTGAAGTTCATTGCTCGACGCCGATCCCGTCATGATCCGCAGAAGAACGGAATGCTGACCCTCGGACACTTCGAACCGCCGGGTCTTTGATGCCCAGATCCTGCCTTGGCGCTTCCCATCGATGAAAATTGCGTAGCTCCGGATTGCGTCCTGTACCGATGTCTCTCGCTTGATGATAATCACGCCATTCGCCACAGCCCAGAGGTTACCTCGGCATGACACCACGGGCACCGTCCAGTATTCACCTACCTCTAGTTTCGGGGAGGCCCAGTCGTCCTCGTAAGCGATTCGCGCTCCACAAAAGACGCACCCGTCCTTGAGGCATTGCCTGGTCAGGGCACGGGCCCTCCTAGGACACCCCTCACCCTCGCTGCCGGGTGCTATCGAACGTGCGATCTCCTCTTCGCGAGTAGCGACAACGGCGACGACACCTCACGCTGGGGCTGCCTTACCGAGCGTCGGCCACCATCTCATTCGAATCGAGAGGGCCCGGGAATGCAGCCTCAGCCCGTTCCGAAAGCACCCGGATCTGCCGGCGTCCCACAAGAAAGCTGGCGATGACGATAGCGACGGATACTCCGATCAGAGCGATTGCTGCCGGCCCTGCGACCTGGCTGATCCGATTCCCGAACCAGTAGGCCCCAAAGGTGAACACCGCGCCCCACACGATCCCTCCGGTGGCGTTGAAGACCAGAAAGCGGCGGTAGTGCATCTTGTTCATTCCAGCCAGAAAGGCTGCGTAAGTGCGGAGCACCGAGACGAAACGACCAAAGAAGACCACTTTGCCCCCGTGACGAGCGAAGAGATATCGGGCGATCTTCAGCTTTGTGTCATCAAGTCGGACGTAGTGCCCGAAGCGCCGGACAAGGGGATAGCCACCCTTGTCCCCGATCCAATACCCACAGGTGTCGCCGAGAATTGCCGCTACGGCGCCGATGATGAAGATCACCTCGGGCGAGAGGCGATGGGTCGCTCCCGCATAGATGGCCGCGGTGATGAGCGCCGTTTCACCGGGCAGTGGAATCCCGAAACTCTCGGCAGCCACCAACGTGAATACGGCCAGATACCCGTAGTTGGCGATCAGGCTGTGAATGCTCATGGAGCGAAGCTCCTCCACAACGGGCGGGTACGCATGACGGTCACCCTCGACCCGCACCACTCGGGATGGGCCGAGATCCCGATCGTTTGGGTTGTGGTGCGAAAGCTCGACAGATTGCGAACCCCGCCATTGAACGAGCGCGCTGCGGAGGCCATCAGGCGTCTCGTCGGACCATGAGCACCCCGCCGACGACCAAAGCGCCGATGGCGTAGGCGCAGACAACCGCGAATCCGACCCATGGGCTCAGCGCAGCCGACTGCCCGACGGTGTGTTGCACCGAGGTCAACGTCTGGCCGATGTTGAAGGGCAGGTACTCGGCAATGGGATGGCCGATCGATGCGGGTAGCGCCTCAACCAGGAGCGGGAGCACCAGCAGTGTGCCGACAAAGGCGGTGATGGCGCCGGCGGTGTGGCGAATACTGGTGGCGAGCCCCAGAGCGAAGAGCCCGAGGACGCCAATCATCAGGCCGCCGCCGACTACGGCTCGCAGGACCCCTGGTTGCGAGAGCGTTGCGTGGGGAGCCGGGCTCCGGAGCAGTACCTGCCCAATCAGGAAGGCGATGAACGAGAGCACCTCCCCCATCACCAGGGCCACGACAGCGAAGACCGCTGATTTGGTCGCGAGTACCAGAGGTCGATGGGGGATGGCCGCCAAGGTGGACCGGATGGTGCCGGTACCGTATTCAGCACTCATCACCAACACGCCCAGCACCCCGATCACCAATTGGCTGAAGATCAATCCCGTGAGGCTGATTCTGGTGGGATCAAACGTGAGCCGATCACCCAGAGACATCGTGGGCCAGCGACCAGAGATGGTCACCGTGGCCAGGATGGCTACGCCAACAGTGATGACGGCCATGGCCACCAGGGTCCACATGGTCGAGCGAACCGTCCGCATCTTGATCCACTCTGACCTGAGCATGCTGGAGATCCGAAGATGTCGGTCGACGGGAGTCGTCGGAGTAGTGATCGCAACAGTCATGAGCCTTCTACTTTCCTGAGATAAGGGTCGGGGAAACGGGGGTGACTCGATCGGGATCGCTGACCCCGTGGTACTCGACACTGTCTCGTGTCAGTTCCATGAAGGCGTCCTCGAGCGATGCCATCTGGGGGGAGAGCTCATGCAGGTAGATGCCGGAGGCTCCCGCCAGCTCGCCGATGTTGACAGCGGACATACCGCTGACGGAGAGGGCCCCGTCGTCCTCGCTGGTGACCTGAACATTTTCACCCATCAACAGGCGGGACAGTTCACTGGAGCGAGGCGAGCGCACCCGGACGAATTGCGAGGTGCTCTGGGTGATGAAGTCGGGGACGGTGCCGGTGGAGATGAGGTGCCCGCGTCCGATGACCACCAGATGATCGGCAGTGAGCGCCATCTCACTCATCAGGTGGCTCGACACGAAGACGGTCCGACCCTCTGAAGCCAGCCTCTTGAGCAGATTGCGGACCCAGAGGATGCCTTCGGGATCGAGGCCGTTGATCGGCTCATCGAAGAGGAGCACCTCCGGGTCGCCGAGCAAGGCCGCGGCGATGCCCAACCGCTGCCCCATGCCCAAGGAGAACTTACCGGCACGCTTCGTGGCGACATCGGTCAGCCCTACCATCTCGAGAACGGAATCGATGCGGGAGCGGGGAATGTCGTTGGACCGGGCCAGGTACCAAAGGTGGTTGTAGGCGCTTCGACCCGGGTGAATGGCCTTGGCCTCGAGGAGGGCCCCGACCTCTCGGAGGGGGATCGGGAGATTGCCGTACGTTCGTCCATTTATCCTGGCCGCCCCCGCATCGGGCGCATCCAGCCCCATGATCATTCGCATGGTCGTGGACTTGCCCGATCCGTTCGGGCCGAGGAACCCGGTGACTTGCCCCGGCCTCACCTCGAACGACAGGTCATCGACGGCCACCGTGTCCTTGTATCGCTTCGTGACACCCTTGACTTCGATCACAATCTGGTCTCCTTGTCATCGTGCACTCGATCGGCGGACTCATCGGCCACCCACGTCGGTAGGTCCATGATGATGGCCGTACGTAAGAGAAACATCAGGCCAGGGGCTACTTCGAGGTCGGTCTTAGGTGGTAGGGCGGGGACCCCTGAGACCCTCCTCCTCCATCGCAGGATGTAGGAGGAAATGGCCTGAGGAGGGACGCAGGATTGCGCTGAGATCGCTAGCGTCGCGGTATGGACGGAGCGACGGATCTGGGCGATCTGCCTCGGCCGCCGTTCCTCGAGCGAATCTCCGCCCGGCAGTGGGTCACGGTGGATGTCGTTGTGGCCGGACTCTCGTTCATTGGAGCCACCGTGGCGCTGTATGTGAGCCCGGACGTGGCGCGCTCGGTCGTGGTGTCGAGATGGATCCTGTGGCCCCTTGTTGCCGCGGCAACGATCCCAATTGCTTTTCGACGGCGATGGCCCGAGGTGGCGTTGGCCTCCATCGCGGGGGCGCTGACGGTGACGACGATGCTCGGCCAATCGTTGGCCCCGGCGCCCGTTCTGGCCCTCCCGTTCTACTCGGTGATCCTCAAGTACACCCGCCGACAGTCCTTGATGGTGTTGGCCGCGGTCGAGGGGCTTGCCTTGATTGCCTTCATCGTGGCGGCATTGCTTCGGCCGGCCCAGAGCGACTTCACCTTTAACGTCTTCCTGGCCGTGGCCACCTGGTTCGTCGGTGACAGTGTCCGCACCCGGCGGGCCTATCAGAAGGGTCTTGTTGCGCAAGAAAGAGAACGGCAGCGACAAGAGCTCGACCGAGCCGAGCGTGCCCTCGTCGAAGAGCGGATGGAGATCGCCCGCGAACTCCACGACGTGATCGCCCACAGTCTCAGCGTGATCGCCATCCAGTCGGGCGTGGGACGACACGTCATCGACAAGCAACCCGATGAGGCCAGCGCCTCCCTCGCCGCCATCGAGGAGACCAGCCGATCAGCGCTGCATGAGTTGCGCCGCGTTCTCGGTGTCCTTCGGCGTGACGTCCGGGGAGGGCCCGAGCTCGACCCGGCCCCCACCCTCGCCGACCTCGATGACCTCGCAGACAGGGTGCGCAGTGCCGGGGTGCCAGTCGAGCTGCAGTTCACCGGCCCCGCTCGCTCCCTTCCGCAGGGCCTGGAACTCTCCGTCTACCGAATCGTCCAAGAGGCACTGACCAACGTGGTGAAGCACGCTCGCTCGGCCCACACGTGGGTGTGCCTTCAGTACGGACCGGATCAGCTGGAGGTGTCCGTGACCAATGCGGCCCTCGGGGCTGGATCGAATCCCCCTGACGGGCATGGCAATCATGTTCCGACCGACCACCGAGACCGCCACGGCATCATCGGAATGAAGGAGCGGGCTGCCACCTTCGGTGGGACCCTGACGGCGAGCTCCCTCGTCGATGGTGGTTTCGAAGTGCGAGCCCTGATCCCCGTCCGGGATCCATCATGACCATCACGGTGGTCGTGGCCGACGACCAGGCTCTTGTACGGGCAGGGTTCCGGGTCCTCGTCAATTCGGCCAGCGATCTCGAGGTGGTCGGCGTGGCCTCTGACGGGGTCGAAGCAGTGGAAGTGGTCGAAGCCACTCGTCCCGACGTGGTGCTCATGGATGTCCGCATGCCCAAGATGGACGGGCTCGAGGCGACCCGGCAGATCGTCCAGTCTCAAGGGGCTGCCGGTAGTCGGGTCCTCATGGTCACCACCTTCGACCTCGACGAGTACATCTTCGATGCACTCAGGTTCGGAGCCAGTGGGTTCGTCCTCAAGGACACGCCGCCCGACGAGGTTTTGGCGGCCATACGAGTGATCGCCCAAGGAGACTCGTTGTTGGCCCCGAGCGTGACGCGGCGGCTCATCGCCGAATTCGCCAGTCGCCCAGCCGATCAGCCCCCTGAGAGCGGGAGGTTGGATTCCCTTACGGAGCGTGAGCGTGAAGTGCTCACGGCCATCGGCAAGGGGTATTCGAACGCGGAGATTGCCGAAGAGCTGTCGATGAGTCTGGGCACGGCAAAGACCCACGTCAGTCGGATTCTCGCCAAGCTCCAGGCAAGGGATCGTACGCAGTTGGTCGTCATCGCCTTCCAGAGCGGGCTCGTTGCGGTCTAACGATCGTGAAGGGTGCCTTTGGAGTATCCTGCGGCGATTCCAACGGGCTGCTACCGAATTCGTTTGGCAACATCACTGATTTCGGGCACAACCCGGCGAAGGCCGGCGCATGGATCGTGGCGACCCCCGCCTGCGTAGTTGTCGCAGTACTAAGACTCTGCTGAGAGGAGCGACAGCAGCGCCATCGCGATGACGTGGACAATGTCTGTTCATGACCACTCGCAACTTCCGAAGGTCTCTCGATCCTCGCCCAATGCTCGCATGCAGCGAGGATTTCCAAAGCCCATCGCTGTCCAGGCGCCGGATAGCAGCTCTTGCGGTAGCAGGCGTGGTCTCTGCTGGCCTGTTGGGTGCCTGCACGAGTGGCGGAACGTCCCCCAGCGGGGCACCGGCTCCCTCCCCGTCACCGTCCCCTGCCGGAAGCGTGTCCACGGTGACCGCCGCCCCCGAGACCAACACACCGGGTGACATTCCCGACACGATCGCCTACATCCCGTATTCGAACGTGAGCGGCGGCTACACCTTCACCCATCCGGAAGGCTGGGCCCAGACCGGGCAGGGGACCACCGTCACCTTCACCGACAAGTACAACGGGGTCGGGGCCGATGTGTTGCCCGCGACAGCCCAGCCGACCACGGCCAGCGCCCGATCCACGGACGTCCCGAAACTTCAGGCCTCTGAGCCGGCGTTTACGCTCACAAGTGTCTCCGCCGTGACCCTCCCGGCCGGATCGGGGGTCGTCATCGTCTACCGGCGGAACTCGCCGCCGGACCCGGTGACCGGTCGGTCGGTGCGCCAAGAGGTGCATCGCTTCGAGATCTTCGGCCACAACCGGTTGGTGGCGCTCGACCTCTTCGGTGCGGTGGGCGCCGACAATGCCGATCCGTACGCCCGGATGAGCCAAAGCCTCCGGATGTCGTGACGTCGGTGGAAACAACTCCGGTACTCCAAGTACGGGGCGTCCATCGTTTCTTCCTCAGCGGCGACGATTCGGAAGTGGCCGCCTTGAAAGACGTGTCGTTCAACGTGGCCGCGGGCGAGTTCGTCGCCATCGTGGGCCATTCGGGCTCCGGTAAATCGACACTGCTCAACCTGGTGGCCGGATTGGAGAACCCCGATGGTGGAGGCGTGTGGATCCAGGGACAACGGATCAGCCATCGTGACCGAGCTGAGCAGGCATGCTGGCGGGGGACTTCAATCGGCGTACTGACCCAGTCCAGCGGGCTCATCGAGCACCTCTCGGTCGAAGGCAATGTCGATCTCGCCGGGTTCCTCCGCCAGCGGGCCCGCTCATCTCGGAGAGCCCGACAGCTCGGCGTGGCGGTAGCCGATCCGGAATCCATCGCCGCGTCACGAACCGGTCCATTGCTGCAAGGGGTGGGGCTGGCCTCTCGGGCCCCTGCTCGCCCGTCGACCTTGTCAGGAGGCGAGACGGCCCGGGCCAATCTGGCCGTAGCGCTTTCGGGAGCACCCGTTGTACTGCTGGCCGACGAGCCCACGGCCGAGATCAGCCGCTCGGAGGAACAGGACGTGCTCACGCTGATCTCCAGTCTCCGACCACCCGACGGTGTGACCTTGGTGGTCACCCATTCGGAGGCAGTGGCCAGCGCAGCTGACCGGGTGCTCGAGCTCGACGACGGCAAGTTGCGATGACGATCGCCCAATGAAGGAAGAAGGCGCGGTGGCGGTGGCCGGGCGGGGCCTCAGCATCGCCTTCGGAGGCACCGTGGTCCTCGACCAGGTCGACGTCGATGTAGTGGTACCGGGCGAGCTCGTCATCAGCGGGCGATCAGGAAGCGGGAAGACGAGCCTGCTCCTGGTGCTGGCCGGCCTGGTCCCTCCGAGCGCCGGCACCGTGAGCTGGCCCGGTCTGGCCGCCGACCCGGGGCG
>DATMMO010000263.1:0-3834 GCA_035569695.1 Acidimicrobiales bacterium
GACTTCAGCCACCGCGTCGCGCCAGGTATAGCGAAACTCGATGTCGTGCTCCGGCAACTCGGCCAGGACCATCGCCACCATCGACGAATCGAGGTCGGAACCGGCCGCCTCGGCTGTGCCGTCCTTGGGCGAGAGTAGCCAGACCCCTGAGGGCATGACCAGAGCCAGCGCGCCGGACTCCCCGAGCGCGGCCGTGTTCCGGGGCGTGAACTCGCCGGCCCGCATGACCTCGAACCAAGAGGAGAGCGCGTCGACGAGGTCGAACCCGTCGGGCAACCCGGACAGGATCCGGTGGACGGGTCCCACGGCCAGTTCGTCGGCCGACAGCTCGACCACCAGGGCCATGATCAGGTCGAAGTCGCCGGGCACCGAGCCGCCGAGGGTCGCTCGGCGCTCACGCTGGAAGGCCAACGATGTCTCGTAGCGATGGTGGCCGTCGGCGATGACCACGGGTGAGGCGGCCACCGCCGTCTTGATGGCCTCGACGGTGTGCTCATCCTCGATGACCCACAACTCATGTCGGACACCCTCGTCGTCGGTGGCGGTGACGGCGGGACGGCCGTCGGTCTGGTAGGTCCCGGCCATGCCGGGCGTGAGGGAGAGACCCCAGATGGGGGACAGGTTGGCGTTGGTCGCCCGGAGCAGGTCGAGGCGGTCGCTCTTGGGCTTGGGCAGGGTCTCTTCGTGGGGGAGGATCTGGCCCGTTCCTTCGTCGATGGCCAGAGCTCCGATGACGCCGGTGGTGGCGGAGACGCCTCCCGGTGCGGTCATGCGGTAGGCATAGAACGCCGGGCGCGCCTCGCGCCGGAGCTTGTGCTCCTCTTGCCACTCGGCCAACAGGTGCGCGGCGTTCTGGTACCGGTCGAGTCCGGTCCGGGTGTCTTGCTCGGGCAGTTCGACCCGCACCGCGTTGGCGCTGTGCCGGCGGGCCAATGCGGCCCGTTGTGGCGGCTCGATAACGTCGTAGGGCGGGGCGATGACCGCGTTCGGATCAACCCGGTCCACGTCGTACCGCAGTCCCTGGAACGGTTCGAATCGGGGCATGGGCCTTCGTAGCACATCCGCATGGGACCCCTGCCGGCCCGATCGCGGAGATTTCCCTGCCGGACCGCCGTGGGCGATTGGCCCGTCGCCGCGCCGCCCCGACGGTACGCTGCACGGAGTCGTCGAGGTCTACCGTGGGGCAGGTTTAGCCACCTGGGCCCGACCAGGGCCGGTCAGAACCGCTCCTGTTCGGCCTCGGTCAGGAGAAGGTGTGAACGATCATTCCAGCGAATTCGTCGCGTGCACCGGTGCGGCCCGGTGCGCGTGGGCCAGCCCGTGACGGCAAAGGGTGGGTCCAAGCCGGAGGGTGGCGCCGATGCCAACACCCCCGATGGCGGCGGCGATGGCAGCACCCCCGTTGGCGCCGCCGGTAGCGAAGACACCGAGACGGCGCCGCCGGTGACCCTTCGGATCGGAGAGGCGGCCGAGCGCGCCGGGGTCTCGAGCCGGACCCTGCGCTGGTACGAGGAGCGCGGCCTCTTGGTCCCCACCGGTTACTCGGTGGGCGGCGCCCGCCGCTACAGCGAGGAGGACGTGGCCCGGCTGGTGCACATCCGAGAGCTCCAGTCCCTGCTCGGTTTCGACCTGGGCGAGATCCGTGACGTGCTTCGGGGCGAGGACGACCTGTCCGGGCTGCGTAGTGAGTACCAGTCCGGGGCCGATGATGCCCGGCGCCGGGAGATCCTCATGGAGGCGACCGAGATCAACAAGAAGCTCCGAGCCGTGGTCCGAGGCAAACAGGAGCGATTGGCCGACATGATGGGCGAGCTCGAGGCCAGAGCGGCAAACTACCGAGCCCGCCTCAAGGAGATGGCGCCCCCTCGGAGCGCTCCACGGCCGTAGAATCGTCTCGTGGAAGGCATGGAGAGGATCGAAGGGCTGGGGGCGGAGACAGTGCCGCGGCCAGTCGATACGACACCCTCCCCGAAAGCCGAAGCGGCCCCCACTGCGAAGGCCGATGGGACGTCATCGCCAGAGGACCAGAACCTCGGTCGCATCCTGACCGCTCCCAATTTGATCACCATGGTGCGACTGGCCTGTATCCCTGTCTTCCTGTGGTTGCTCTTCGGCGCGCACCGCCAAACTGCGGCAGCCATCCTGCTGGCCGTCCTGGGCGCCACCGACTGGGTCGATGGGCATGTGGCCCGCCGGTTCCATCAGGTTTCCACGTTGGGCAAGGTCCTCGACCCGGTGGCCGATCGGATCCTGGTGGGCACGTCGGTCATCGCCATCATCGTCTACGGGGCCGTACCGGTGTGGTTCGGAGTGGCCACCGTGGCGCGCGAAGCGGTGGTATCGGTCGCCGTCTTGGTTCTCGCTTCGCTCGGTGCGAAGCGCATCGACGTGTTGTGGGTGGGAAAGGCGGGTACGTTCGCACTCATGTTCTCCTACCCGGCGTTCTTGCTGGGCCACGGCACGGCCCACTGGCAGACCCCCATTCGTGACATTGCCTGGGTCACGGGCATCATCGGTCTGGTCCTGGCCTGGATCGCCGCCGGTTCGTACATCCCGGTGGCGCGCCAAGCCCTGGCCGACGGTCGGCACTCGGCGGAGACACCGAACCCGAGCAGCTCCGAGGTGAATCGATGAAGGCGGTCATCATGGCCGGCGGGGAGGGCACGCGACTGCGCCCGCTCACCTCCAACCAACCCAAGCCCATGCTGCCCATGGCCAACGTGCCCATGATGGAGCACGTGGTCAACCTGCTGCGGACCCACGGCTTCGAGGACATCGTGGTCACGGTGGCCTTCATGGCCAACGCCATCCGCACCTATTTCGGCGACGGGTCGGAGTTCGGTGTCCGCATGGTGTACGCCACCGAAGAGACGCCGCTGGGCACGGCCGGATCGGTGCGCAACGCCCGCGATGAGCTCGACGAGCGCTTCCTGGTCATCTCCGGGGACGTGCTCACCGACATCGACCTCTCCGAAGTGGTGGCCTTCCACGAGAAGCGAGGCGCGCTGGCCACGCTGGCCCTCAAGGCCGTCGACAATCCGCTCGAGTTCGGCATCGTCATCACCCATGAGGACGGTTCTGTGGATCGCTTCTTGGAGAAGCCGACCTGGGGCCAGGTGTTCAGTGACACCATCAACACCGGGATCTTCGTGCTCGAGCCGGAGATCTTCGACTTCATTCCCGAAGGCCGTCCGGTGGACTTCTCCGGCGAGACGTTCCCGGCCGTCCTCGAGGCCAACAAGCCGCTCTACGGGTACGTGGCCGACGGCTACTGGGAGGATGTGGGCACGCTTTCCGCCTACCTCAAGTCCCATCAGGACATCCTCGACGAGCGGGTCCAGGTGCAGATCGAGGGGTTCCCCCTCCGGCCTGGGGTGTGGTTGGGCAAAGGCACCGAGATCGACCCCTCGGTGTCCATCGCCGGACCGGCCGTCATCGGCGACAATTGCTTCATCGGACCGGGAACCCAGTTGGGCGAGTACTGCACCCTGGGCTCGAACATCCGGTTGGGGGACAACTCCTCGTTGCAGCGATCGGTCGTGCATGACAACGCCTACCTGGGATCGGGGGTCCGGATCGAGGGCAGCGTGCTGGGCCGGAGCACCGACCTGCGCCAAGGGGTGCGGTGCGAAGAGGGGGTCGTCCTGGGCGACGAATGCTTCGTCGGCGCCCACGCCGAGCTGCGACCGGGAGTCAAGATCTATCCGTTCAAGACGGTCGAGGCCGGGGCCATCGTCAACTCGTCGATCATCTGGGAGTCGCGAGGGGCCCGATCGCTCTTCGGGCGGGATGGTGTCCAGGGCCTGGCCAACGTGGACATCAGCCCCGAGCTGG
>DATMMO010000264.1:0-4350 GCA_035569695.1 Acidimicrobiales bacterium
CGTCGGACCACGGGAGGATGGTGAACAGCTCGTCGGCCCTGGCCACCCGTGGGGCCTCGAGGCCCGGCACCACCAGCGTGGGTTCCCCGACGAGCGGGAGCACCAGCACAGTCAGGCGCTCCAAGGGCATGGCCTCGTAACCCGTCAGCCAGGGCAGGTCGGCGCCATGGGACAACAAAAGAGCATCGACGCCGGTGGCCTCCATGCGCGACCGCATGCTGGCCAGGCGCCTGACCCGGCTGGCCCGGGCCGTTGCCCCCAGCTCGGTCACGAGGCGGACAGGGCGTTGGCCGGTTCCGATGGCGGGGAGCTTGGTCTCCCGGGCAACGAGACGGCACCAGGCGAGGCGGCGTCGGCCGCCTCTCGGGCGTGATAGCTGGATCGGGTCAGCGGCGACGCCTGTACATGGGCGAACCCCATGGCCGTGCCGGCCCGCTGGATGGCGTCGAACTCCTCGGGTCGCCACCACCGGGCCACGGGCACGTGGTTCTCACTGGGTCGCAGGTACTGGCCCATGGTCACGATGTCGACGCCCACCGCTCGCAGATCGGCCAGCGTGGCCAGTACCTCGTCTTCGCGCTCGCCCATGCCCAGGATGAGGCCGGACTTGACCGTCAACCCGGCATTGGCGGCCCGAGCCAGCACGCTGAGGCTCCGGGCATAGCCGGCCGACGGACGCACGGCCCGCTGCAGTCGGGCCACCGTCTCGATGTTGTGGTTGAGCACGTCGGGCCGAGCGGCGAAGATGGTCTGCAGCGACGCGTCGTCCCCCTTGCAGTCGGAGATGAGCACCTCGACGGTCGTGCCCGGCCGAGCCGACCGGATGGCTCCGATGGTCTCGGCGAAGGCGCCGGCCCCGCCGTCAGCCAGGTCGTCCCGTGCTACGCAGGTCACCACGGCGTGGGCCAAACCCATCCTGGCCACCGCCTGGGCCACCCGGCTCGGCTCCTCGGCGTCGAGCGGGAGCGGGTGGCGGGTGTCGACCTGGCAGAACCCGCACGCCCGGGTGCACCGGGATCCGTTGATCATGAACGTGGCCGTCCCGTCGGCCCAGCACTCATAGATGTTCGGACAGCCTGCTTCCTCGCACACGGTGACCAGGTCGAGATCGCGCAGGTCGTGGCGCAACTCCTGATAGCCGGTTCCCATGGTCACCGGCACCCGCAACCACGAGGGCTTCCGCTCGCGGAGCGACAGACCCGCGGCCGGGTCCACACCGGATCGCCGCAAGCGGCGATCGAGGGACCGCTCGCCGGTGGGGCGGTGACCCAGGCTCACCGGGACGGCCGCGGGAGCGGGTTGGTCCCGGTCCCGGTCCCGGTCCCGGTCCCGGTCCTGGTCCTGGTCCGGTTGGTCGTCCCCGAAGACGGGCGCGAACGAGGGCGCCACCGGCACACCGGAGTTGGTCGGCCCGGCACCGGCTCCGTCGACGACCCGCTGGAACTCGACGGGTGTCCCATCCGGCGCCCAGCGAGCGGCCGCGACGGCCACGACGGCATCCACCACCTCGGCCATGGTGGTCACCATCCCCTCAGCCGACAGCGACGTCACGGCCTTATCGGCGATGCCGCAGGGCACGATGTGCTCGAACATACCCAGGTCGGGCTGGACGTTGAGGGCGAAGCCGTGCATCGTCCGACCCCGGGATGCACGCACCCCGATGGCGCAGATCTTGCGAGGGGTGCCGACGCCCGAACCTCCAGGACCCGTCCCGTCGATCCCCACCCACACGCCGGGGTAGCCGGCCAGGCGGCCGACGGTGGCCGGTGGCATACCCAGGGCCACCAGGGCGTCGATCATCACCTCTTCGACCTGGTGGACGTGAGCGGGACCGCTGGCCGGGTCCCTGGGAACGGACAGGATCGGATATCCGACCAACTGCCCGGGCCCGTGAAAGGTCACGTCTCCGCCCCTGTCGGTCCGCACCATGTCGGCGCCGACCGAGGCCGGGTCGACGAGCACGTTGGCCGGGTCGGCCCGGACCCCCAGTGTGTAGACATCGGGGTGCTCGAGCAGCAACAGGTAATCGTCTTCCGACCGGCGGCACAGGGCCCGCTGCAATGCCCACGCCTCGCGGTAAGGGACGCGCCCCAACCAACGGGCTCTGAGCGGGGTGGCTCCCACTCGGCCTACAGCTCGCTCGCCCAGTCTCGCTCGACCAGGATCTCGGACATCCGAGCCAGGAAGCGGGCCACGTACGCCCCGTCCACGGCCCGGTGATCGAACGTCATGGCCAGCAGGCCCATCGAGTGAATGGCGATCGACTCGCTCCCGTCGGGCAACGCCACCACCACCGGCTTTCGGGACACTCCGTCGGTCGAGAGGATGGCCACCTGGGGCTGGTTGATGATCGCTCCGGTCAGCAGAGTCCCGAACGGTCCAGCGTTGGTGATCGAGAAGGTGCCGCCGCTGATGTCATCGGCACTCAACCGCTTCGTCCGGGCCCGATCGGCCAGGTCGCGGATCCTCCGGGCCATGCCGCGGAGGGTCAGCTCCTCGGCATGGTGCACCACGGGCACGATGAGCCCCTCGTTGTCGAGATCGACGGCGATCCCGAGGTTCACGTCGTAGTGCACGATCAGCGCGTCTTCGCCCACCGACGAGTTGAGGTGGGGGAAGTCCCCGAGGGCTTCCACCGCCGCTCGGGCCGCGAAGGGGAGGTACGAGAGGTTGTACCCCTCCTCGGCCTTGAATCGCTCGCCGTGGGCCCGGCGCACCTGCTCGACCCGCTCGTAGTCGGCTTCTTTGACCATGAGCGTGTGCGGCGATGTCGCCTTGGACCGCACCATGTGCTCTGCCGTCCGCCGGCGGATGTTGGTGAAGGGGACGACCTCATCACGCCCCGCGGGTCGCGAGGTCGCCGGGGTGGGCACTGGCGGAGCTGGTGGCGGCGATGGTGCGGCTTGTGTCGGGGCGGGCTGAGCCGGGGCGGCTGCGGCCGGCGCGGCTGGGGCGGCCGAAGGGGCACCCGATCCGGCGGCGATGATCGCCTCCACATCGTCACGGGTGATCCGGTTGCCCAATCCGGTACCGGTGACCTGCGAGGGATCGATCCCGTTCTCGTTCATGAGCTTCCGGACGACGGGCGAGAGGACCTGCCCGTTGCCCGACGTGACCGGAGGGGCCTCGGCGGCGATCGATACCGCGTCGGGGGCCGATGTTGCGCTGGGCACGGCCGGTGCGGGCGGCGCCGGTGCGGGCGGCGCCGGTGCGGCCTGCGGGGGCGGAGGCGGTGCGGCCTGCGGGGGCGGTGGTGCTGGGCTGGCGGACGGTGGGGCCGGGGCCTCGGTCCCGGCAGAAGCCGTGGCCGCTCCGGCACCATCACCGCTGATGACGGCCAACCGTTCGCCGACGTCCACCGTGTCGCCCTCTTGGACGATGATCTCGGAAAGGACCCCCTCGGCCGGTGACGGCACTTCGGAGTCGACCTTGTCGGTGGATACCTCGAACAGGGGCTCGTCCCTCGCCACCTGCTCACCCACCGACTTCAGCCATTTGGTCACCGTGCCCTCGGTCACCGTCTCGCCCAGCTGCGGCATGGTCACGTCAGGCAACGTGAAGCCCCCTTCCGGTCAGAGCCAGCACCGTCTCGCCGAATGTCTCCGACAACGACGGGTGCGGCTGAATGAACTGTGCCACTTCGTCCGGCGTGGCCTCCCAGTTGATGGCCAGGTAGCCGGCACCCAGCTGTTCGGTCACCCACGGCCCGGCCATATGGACGCCCAGGATCCGGCCTGTGGTCCCGTCCGACCGCTTCTCGGCGATGACCTTGACCAATCCCTCGGTATCCCCGATGATCCGGGCCCGGCTGTTGCCGCCCATGGGGTCCTTCTTCACCACCACGTCGATCCCGGCCGCCTTGGCCGTCGCCTCGGTGTAGCCGGCAAAAGCCACTTCGGGGTGGCAGTAGATGGCCCAGGGCACCCGGTCGTAGGCGACAGGCGTCACCGGCTCCCCCAGGATGCTCTTGATCACCACGATGGCTTCGGCGAACCCCACATGGGCAAGCTGGGGGGTGCCGGCCACCAGGTCACCCACGGCCCACACGCCGGCGGCGGCCGTGCGCATGTAGGGATCGGCGACCACGAAGCCACGTTCGTCGAGGACGACGCCGGAGCCCTCGCCCAGGAGCCCGGCCGTCCGAGGTGCCCGACCCACCGAGACGACGACGGCGTCTACGGGGAGGCTCTCGCCGTCCCCGTAGGAGATCACCGTGCCCCCGCCCGTCTGATTGGGGGTGTGCCCGTGGATCTGGACGCCCACCTTCACGTCGATGCCCCGCTTGCGGAACGACCGAGACACCACGGCGGCCACGTCCTCGTCGCAACCGTTGAGGATGGCGGGCAGCGC
>DATMMO010000265.1:0-10250 GCA_035569695.1 Acidimicrobiales bacterium
GCGTGCCTGGCACACGGTCGATGCCGACGGCCTGGTCCTCGGACGGCTCTCGACCGAGGTGGCCCGGATCCTCCGGGGCAAGCACAAGCCCATCTTCGCCCCCCATGTCGACACCGGCGACCACGTGGTGGTGATCAACGCGGCCAAGGTCGTGCTGACCGCAGGCAAGGCCGAGTCCAAGGTGTCCTACCGCCACAGCGGGTACCCCGGCGGTCTGACCGAGACCTCCTATGCCCGCCTGTTGGAGGACCTTCCCGACGAAGTGGTGCGGAACGCCATCCGGGGCATGCTGCCCAAGAACCGGCTCGGTCGCCAGATGATCGACAAGCTGAAGGTGTACCCCGGTCCCGACCATCCTCACGCTGCGCAGTCCCCCGCGCCGTTGGACCTGCCCGGCGCCCGCCGGCTGGCTTCGACCCGCGGCGGAACCTGAGCGCGCCCGAACGAACAGACGACTAGGAGCTCCCCGTGGCCAACGCCGCCCCCCTCTGCCAGACCACCGGCCGCCGCAAGCAGGCTGTCGCCCGCGTGCGGTTCCGTCCCGGTGACGGCACCATCACCGTGAACAAGCACAAGTTCGAGGACTACTTCACCTCGGCCACCCACCGCATGATCGTCACCGAGCCCCTCCGGCTGACCGAGACGGCCGAGTCGTGGAACATCGATGTGACCATCGACGGCGGCGGCGTGTCCGGCCAGGCCGGCGCCTTCCGCCTGGGCATCGCCCGGGCCCTGTGCGCCATGGATCCCGAGCATCGGGCCGCCTTGAAGAAGGCCGGCTTCCTCACCCGAGACGCCCGGGAGAAGGAAAGCAAGAAGTACGGCCTGAAAAAGGCCCGCAAGGCACCTCAGTACTCGAAGCGGTAAGTCCACACCCATGGTGCAGGCCCGTTTCGGCACCGATGGTGTGAGAGGCGTCGCCAACGCCGAGCTCACGCCTGAGCTGGTGCTCGCCCTGGGGCGGGCCACGGCCCGCATCCTGCCCGCCGCCGCCTTCATCGTGGGACGGGACACTCGACGCTCGGGACCGCTCCTCCAGGCCGCGCTGGCGGCAGGGTTGGCCGGCGAGGGCGCCGATGTGATCGATGTGGGCGTCCTTCCCACCCCCGCACTGGCCTGGATGTCGGCCCAGCGGGACCTCCCCGCTGCCGTGGTGTCGGCCTCCCACAATCCCTTTGCCGACAACGGGATCAAGCTCTTTGCCCGGGGCGGCACCAAGCTCAGCACCGAGACCGAGGCGGCCATCGAGGACGCCCTGGTGGCCATCCTCGACCCGAGCGTCCGCGGGCCGCGAAACCCCGAGGGGCACGGCGTGGGCCGCCTGATCACCGAGGTCGACGCGGCGGCGGCGTACGTGGAGCACCTGGTGACATCGCTCGACGGTCGACGCCTGGAGGGGATGAAGCTGGTCGTCGACTGCGCCAACGGGGCTGCCTCCGCCCTGGGCGGGGAGGTGTTCGAGCGTCTGGGTGCCGATGTGGTGGTCATCGGGTCGAACCCCGACGGCGCCAACATCAACGCCGGGTGCGGCTCGACCCACACCGAGACCCTGGCCGCCGCCGTGCTCGAGCACCGGGCCGACCTGGGCCTGGCCCTGGACGGCGATGCCGACCGGCTCCTGGCCGTGGACGACACCGGGACCCTCATCGGCGGGGACGAGCTCCTGGCCCTCTTCGCCGTGGACCTGGCCGATCGGGGCCAGCTGGCCGGGAACACCGTGGTCGTCACGGTGATGACCAACCTGGGCTTCCGACTGGCCATGGCCGAGCGGGGCATCGTGGTGAAAGAAACCCCGGTGGGTGACCGCTACGTGCTGGCCGCCCTGGACGTCGACGGTCTGGCTCTGGGCGGCGAGCAGTCCGGCCACATCGTGTTCCGGCAGCTGGCCACCACCGGCGACGGTTTGTTGACCGGCCTGGTGCTGGCCGACCTGGTCACCCGGATGGGAAAGCCCCTCTCCGAGCTGGTCCGGGGCCTGGTCACCCGGGTGCCCCAGGTGCTGGTCAACGTGCCCGTCCCCAATACCGAGCTGCTGGCCGACGCCGAGGCCGTCTGGTCGGCGGTGGCCGAGGAGCAAGAGCGCCTGTCCGACACCGGCCGGGTGCTGCTGCGGCCCAGCGGGACCGAACCGGTGGTCCGGGTCATGGTCGAGGCGGCGGGCGACGGCCGGGCCGAGGAGATCGCCCAGCGCTTGAGCGCCCTGGTCGCCTACGAGCTCCAGGCTGCGGCGGCGACACCGGGCTGAGCGGGCCGTGCCCGGGCTGAGCGCGGGCCTGGCCTGGGCTGAGCGTGGGCCAGGCCTGGGCTTGCGGTACAGGTAGCCTCGTAGGCCATGTGCGGCATCATCGGCGTGACCGGCAGCGATGACACGCTCAACGTCCTGCTCGAGGGCCTGTCCCGGCTGGAGTACCGCGGCTATGACTCGGCCGGCATCGCCCTCGTCCCCCCGGGGAGCGAGGACAGCCTGTGGCGGGGCCGGGCCGCCCACGGCACCCGGTCGCTCGACGAGCTGACCAAGCAGGCGGCTCTGGCCCCCTCGTCCGGGGTCACCGGCATCGGCCATACCCGCTGGGCCACCCATGGTCGACCCTCGGTGACCAACGCCCATCCCCACGTGGACTGCACCGGCCGCATCGCGCTGATCCACAACGGGATCATCGAGAACCACCACGAGCTGGCCGACGAGCTGTTCACGGTGGAACACGACCTGGAGTCGGAGACCGACACCGAGGTGCTGGCCCACCTGATCGAATCGGCCCTGCTCCTCAATCCGGCCGGTGGCCTGGTCGCCGCCGTCCGTGCTGCCCTCCGGCGGGTCCGGGGGGCCTTCGCCCTGGCCGTGGTGAACAGGGACGAGCCCGACCTCATCGTGGCCGCCCGCCGGGTGTCGCCTCTCATCATGGGCGTGACCGACACCGAGGCCTTCCTGGCCTCGGACATACCGGCGCTGCTGGGTCGGACCCGCTCGTTCTTCCTCCTGGAGGACGACCAGGTGGCCGAGCTGCGCCCGGGCGCCATCCGGGTGACCACCATGGACGGCACCGAGATCTCGCCCATGCCGCTGACGGTGGAGTGGGACCTCGACGCCGCCCGCAAGGACGGATACGACGACTACATGAGCAAGGAGATGCGCGAGCAGCCCCGGGCCGTGGCCGACACCCTGCTCGGTCGTCAGCTCCCCGACGGTTCACTCGTCCTCGACGAGGTACGCCTCTCCGACGACGAGCTCCGCTCGGTGGACAAGATCTTCATCGTGGCCTGCGGGAGCAGCTACCACGCCGGCCTCATGGCCAAGTACGCCATCGAGCACTGGGCCCGTCTGCCGGTGGAGATCGACATCGCCAGCGAGTTCCGGTACCGGGACCCGGTGCTCGACTCTCACACGCTGGTGATCGGAGTCAGCCAGTCCGGTGAGACGGTGGACACCCTGCAGGCCCTCCGAGAGGCCCGGCGCTGGCACGCCAAGGTGCTGGTCATCTCCAACGTGGTCGACTCGTCCATGGCCCGCGAGGCCGACGCCGTCCTCTACACGCGGGCCGGCCCGGAGATCGGCGTGGCCGCCACCAAGACCCACCTGGCCCAGATCACCGCGTTGGAGATCCTGGCTCTGTACCTGGCCCAGCTGCGGGGCACGCTGTACCCAGCCGAGGCCACCGACCTGCTGGTCGCCATGAGCGACCTTCCCGCCCGGGTGGAGACGGTCCTGTCCCGGGCCTCCGACGTGGAGCTGGCCGCCCGCGCCTACCGGGATTCACGCACGTTCATCTTCCTCGGTCGACACGTGGGCTACCCGGTCGCCCTCGAGGGTGCGCTCAAGCTGAAGGAGCTCTCCTATCTGCGGGCCGAAGGGTTCCCCGCCGGTGAGCTGAAACATGGCCCCATCGCCATGGTCGAGTCGGGCACGGTGGTGATCGGGGTGGCCACCCGCACCCGGCTGTGGGAGAAGATGATGGCCAACGTGGAAGAGGTCAAGAGCCGCGGGGCCACGGTGGTGCTGGTGGCCAACGACGGCGACGAGGAGACCGCCAGTCGGGCCGACGCCGTCCTGTGGGTGCCCGAGACCCACCAGCTGTTCGCCCCCATCGTCGACGTGGTCCCCCTCCAGCTCTTCGCCTACTCCCTGGCCCGCCTGCACGGGTTCGACGTGGACCGTCCCCGGAACCTGGCCAAGACAGTCACCGTCGAGTGACGGGCGGATCGGGGAGCGGAACAGTGGTGGGGATCGGGGTCGATGCCGTCGACCTGCACCGGTTCCGGGACACGCTCGTCCGCCGGCCCCGGATGTCCACCCGCCTGTTCACCGAGGGCGAGCGGGACTACGCGTCGCGGGCCGTCGATCCGACGGCCCGACTGGCGACTCGGTTCGCGGCCAAAGAAGCCACCATGAAGGCCCTTGGGGTCGGAATCGGGGCCTTTGCCTTCGTCGACGTCGAGGTGGTGCGGTCAGGGCTCGACGCCCCCTTCCTGGTGCTCACCGGTGGGGCTGCGGAGCTCGCCGCCGCGGCCGGCGTGGTCCGGTGGCACCTGTCGTTGAGCCACACCCATCTGGTGGCCATGGCCTCGGTCCTGGCCGAGCGGGACCCGGTCCAGCCGGCCGGGGCACCCACTGGGATCACTGGGGTACCCACCGGGAACGGGGCCTGAGCGTGCGACCGGTGCTCACCGTGGCCGAGATGCAGGCTACCGACGCCCGAGCCCAGGCCTCCGTCGCCCTTGACGTCCTGGTGGAGCGGGCCGGCACCGCCGTGGCCGTGGCCGCCCTCGACCTGCTGGGCGGGGCCTACGGACGCCGGATCGTGGTGGTGGCCGGGAAGGGCAACAACGGCGCCGACGGCCGGGTGGCGGCGTCACTGCTCCGGGATCGGGGCGCCCGCGTCGAGGTCATCGATGCCGCCCAGGCCGGCTCGGACATCGGCCCCGTCGACCTGGTCATCGACGCCGCCTTCGGCACCGGGTTCCGGGGCGAGTACCGGGCCCCCACGGTCACCCCGGGCACCCCGGTGTTGGCCGTCGACATCCCGTCGGGCATCGACGGCGACTCGGGGGTGGCCTCGGGCGTGCCCTTGACCGCCACCGCCACGGTGACGTTCGCCGCCCTCAAGCCTGGTCTCCTCCAGGGCGACGGTCCCGGCCTGTCCGGGGTGATCACCGTGGCCGACATCGGGCTCCCGGTCGAGGGCGCTCGGGTGCACGCCATGGCCGACGATGACATCGGCGACCTGCTCCCCGCTCGGAAACGACAGGATCACAAGTGGACGTCGGCCGTCCTGGTGGTGGCCGGCTCGCCCGGCATGACCGGGGCGGCGGGCCTCTGCGCCATGGCCGCCTACCGGGCCGGGGCCGGGATGGTGCGGTTGGGCATCCCCGGTGCCGACGTCGGGGACACCCCGGCCTCCGAAGCGGTGAGCGTCCGCCTGCCCCAGGCGGGATGGGCCGACGAGGCCCTGACCCAGGCCGAGCGGTGCCAGGTCGTGGTGGTGGGCCCCGGCATCGGGCGGGACGACTCGACGGCAACTGACCTCCGGCGCCTGGTTGATCGCTCCCCGGTCCCGGTGGTGGTGGACGCTGATGGGCTCTACGCCCTGGGCCAGCTCGACACCACCGTCTCGTCCACCTCGGCGGTGGTGCTCACGCCCCACGACGGCGAGTACCGACGGCTCATGGGTCAGCCCCCGGGGCCGGACCGGATCGACGACGCCCGCCGGCTGGCCCAGCGGGCGGGAGCGGTGGCGCTGGTCAAGGGGACGACTACGGCGGTGGCCGAGCCCGATGGCCGGGTGGTCCTGGGGCTGGCGGGAACGCCGGCGTTGGCCACCGCCGGCACCGGCGACGTCCTGTCCGGGGTGATCGGCGCCTTCGTGGCTCGCGGGGTGCCCCCGCTCGAGGCCGCCGGTCTGGCCGCCCATGTCCATGGTCGTGCCGCCTCGGACGGGGCCACCGAGGGGCTGGTGGCCGGGGACCTCCCCAGGTTGGTGTCCGACGTGTTGTCCCGAGCTCGGGCGCGGGTCCCGGTCCGGGCGCGGGTCCGAGGCCCCGAGGGTCGTCCCACCGGGAGGCCCCGTGGGTAAGGGACGGTGGCGTCCGGCCTGGGCCGAGGTGGACCTGGCCGCGGTCAGGCACAACGCAGCATTGCTGGCTGCCCTGGCCGGGCCGGCGGCGCTGAGCGCGGTGGTCAAGGCCGACGGGTACGGCCACGGATCGGTGGACGTGGCCCGAGCGGCAGTGGACGGGGGGGCCAGCTGGCTGGCCGTGGCCCTGGTGGAAGAGGGGGTGGTGCTGCGCGAAGCGGGCATCACGGCCCCCATCCTGTTGCTCTCCGAGCCGCCGGCCGATGCCGTGGCCGAGGCGGTGGCCCGAGACCTGGTGCCCACGGTGTACACCGAGCAGGGGATCCGATCGGTGGCCACCGCGGCCGCGGCAACCGGTGTCCAGCTCCCGGTCCACCTCAAGATCGACACCGGCATGCACCGGGTCGGCGCCGAGCCGGCCGAGGCGGTCCCCCTGGCTGATCTGATCGGTGCCCAGGCCGGCGTGGCCCTCCAGGGGGTGTGGACCCATTTGGCCGTGGCCGACGGCACCACGGAAGGGGACCGGCGGTTCACCGAGGAGCAGCTGGACCGCTTCGACGCCTCCCTGGCCGAGCTGGCCGGCGCCGGCCACCGCCCCGCGCTGGTGCATGCAGCCAACTCGGCCGGGACCATCGCCCATCCCCGGGCCCGGCGGGATCTGGTTCGCTGCGGCCTCGCCGTCTACGGCGAGCTCCCTGATCCCAGCCATCGAGCGCTGCTGGCCGAAGCCACCGGCGGTGGTCGGCTCCAACCCGCGCTCTCGTTGAAGGCCCGGGTGACCTACGTCCGGGAGCTGGAGGAGGGTGAGCGGCCGTCCTATGGCCGGCGCCGTCCCCTTCCTGGACGGTCGGTGGTGGCGACCGCTCCCATCGGGTACGCCGACGGGGTCCCCCGGGGCTTGTTCGAACGCGGGGGCCAGGTGCTGATTGGTGGCATCCGGCGTCCGCTGGCCGGCATGGTCACCATGGACCAGATCGTCATCGACTGCGGCCCGCCGGGCCCGACGGCGCCGGCCATCGGCGACGAGGTGGTCCTGCTCGGACGGCAGGCCGATGACGCGATCAGCGCCACCGACTGGGCCGACCTGCTCGGCACCATCAGCTACGAGGTTCTGTGCGGTATCGGTCCCCGGGTCCCCCGGGTGGCGACCAACCCCGTGGCCGGGCCGACCGACCCCGCGGCCACGTCGCCGGGCCCGTCATCGGCCTCCTCGGGCCACGACCGCGCCTCCGCTCCCGCCCCCGGTGGTGGCTCGACGTGAAGTACCTTCCGCGGCCCTCCCGCCGGCTCATCGCCATCGGTGCCGCGGCTGCGGCCCTGGCCGCCGGGGGCGCCTACGCCGCCCAGCGCCAGTGGACCCGCCGGTGGCGGTCGGACGACGAGGCGCTGGCGCAAGCCGGTCTGCGGATGGTGGACGACCTGGTCCACCACGATGTGGCCACCAGCGATGGCGGCGTGATCCACGCCGTGGAGCTGGGCCAGGGTCCTCCCATCGTCCTGGTCCACGGGGTGACCCTGTCGGACGCGGTGTGGGTTCGCCAGTTCACCGCGCTGGCCGACCGCCATCGGGTCATCGCCATCGACCAGCGGGGGCATGGCCCGTCGGTCGCCGGTTCCGACGGGTACGCCTTCGATCGCCTGGCCCAGGACACCCTCGACGTGTTGGACGGATTGGCGGTGCGCAACGCCGTGCTGGTCGGCCATTCCATGGGGGGCATGGTCTCGCTCACTGCGGCATTGGCCGATCCCCACCGGATGGCCGAGCACGTCGCCGGTCTGGTGCTGGTGGCGACCACGGCCGGCCCCGTCACCGGGTTGCCGATGTGGCCGGTGGTCAGGGGCGGGATGACCGCGCTGACCAGTCGCACCCTGGTCTCGGCCGAGCGCCGGGGACGGGGGTTGTTCCCGGGCGAGGACCTGACCTCGTGGTCGACGCGCATGGCCTTCGGCTCGAAGCCCACCCCCCTCGACCTGGAATTGACCCGGTCGTTGATCTCGGCCATGTCGCCCAGTGCCATGGCCGATCTCCTGGTCTCGCTGGTCGGTTTCGACGTCCGGGCTCGCCTGGGCGAGATCAGGCTGCCCACCCGGATCGTGGTCGGATCGCGTGACTGGCTGCTTCCCCCCTTCCATGCCCGCCGGATGGCTGCAGGCATTCCTCATGCCGTGCTCCAGGTCCTGCCGGGGTGCGGGCACATGGTGATGCTCGAGCGGCCCGATGAGCTCAATGAGATGCTCCACGAGTTCTCGGTCTCGCTGCAGCCCGGCACCAGCGCGGCCTGACCGGCCCGGCTTCAGCGCCCGGCGGCCGCGCTGCCTGGCGGAGCGCGACCTGGGGGAGCGCGACCTGGGGGAGCGCGACCTGGCGGGCGCAGGCCTGGATTGGCCCAGGCCTGGATTGGCCCAGGCCTGGATTGGCCCGAACCGGCGCAGCGCCGAGTGGCGGTACGATTCGCCCCGTGGCCGAGCCGACCGCACTGGCCGACCTTGCCCTGGAGGCATCGGGCTGTACCCGGTGCCCCTTGTCGGAGCACCGCACCCAGGTGGTCTTCGGGGTGGGGGATCCGGAGGCCCAGTTGATGTTCGTGGGGGAGGCCCCCGGGCGCGACGAGGATCTCCAGGGTGAGCCCTTCGTGGGCCGATCGGGCAAGCTGCTCGATCGGCTGATGGCCGAGGAGCTGGGCATCGATCGAAGCGCCTGCTACATCGCCAACGTGGTCAAGTGCCGCCCTCCGGACAACCGCGATCCAAAGCCGGTGGAGATCGCCACCTGCCGCCCGTACCTGACCGCCCAGATCGATCTCATCTCCCCCACGGTGGTGGTCACCCTGGGCAATTTCGCCATGAAGCTACTGCTCGAGACGACCGATGGGATCCGGTCGGTTCGCGGGCGGTCGTACCCCTTCGGCCCGGGTCATCTGGTCCCCACCTACCATCCGGCCGCCGCCCTCCGATCTGGTGGTGCGGTCGTGGCCGAGATGCGATCCGATTTGATCCGGGCCAAGCGGCTGCTCGGCTGGTCGTCATGACCGGTCGGTGGCCCGACGCGGTGCTGCGCTACCGCACCACCGATGTCGAGGGGACACGCGCCCTGGCCGGCGCCGTAGCCGGTTTGTGCGAGCCCGGCGACATCGTCCTGTTGGCCGGTGACCTCGGCGCGGGCAAGACCGCCTTCGCCCAGGGGTTCGGGGCCGCCCTCGGGGTCGACGAGCCCATCACCAGCCCGACGTTCGCCCTCCTCCGCCAGTACTCATGCGACCACGGTGCGATCCGCACCCTGCTCCACGCTGACGTGTACCGCCTCGATCATCTCCAAGAGATCGTCGACCTCGGGCTGGGCGAGCTGGTCGAGGACGGCGCCGTTGCCGTGGTGGAGTGGGGCGATGCGGCCGAGCCCGTCCTCGGCTCGGGATCGTTGACCGTCCACATCGTGGCCGGCCCACCCGAGGCCGCCGACGCCGGCGCGGCCGAAGCGGGGGGAGCGGGGACCGAAGCCGGCCCAGCCGGCGCCGGGGTCGACGAGGACCTCCGCTCCATCGCCGTCGCCCCCATCGGCACGGCCTGGGACGGTCGCTGGAAGCAATTGGCCACCGCGCTGGCCCCGTGGGCGGTGCCGGCGTGATCATCCTGGCCCTGGAATCGGCCACCGACCTGGTCGGGGCAGCCCTCCTTGGCGAGGGTCCCCCTCGGCCTCCCGTGACCGAGGTGGGGGGCCGACGCCACGCCGAGGCCCTGGCTCCGGCGGTGCAGCAGGTGTGCCAGGACGCCGGCGTGCCCCTGGCCGAGGTCGACGTCATCGCCGTGGATGTCGGCCCTGGGCTGTTCACCGGGCTCCGTGTGGGGGTGGCCACGGCCAAGGCTTTGGGGCAAGGCCTGGGTATCGGTGTGGTGGGGGTCTCCAGCCTCGACATCCTGGCCGCCGCGGCCGTGGCCCGACGGCCAGCCGGTTCGCCCTGTTCGGTAGTGGCCGTGGTCGACGCCCGGCGCAGCGAGGTCTTCGCCGCCCGTTACCGCTTTGACGGCAACGACCCGGCCGCGTGGGACCCGGCCACGAGCCAGGTATCGCCACCGGCCCGTTTTGCGCCCCAGGCCCTGGTCGACGAACTGGCCGACGGCACCGCCGACGCCACCGCCACCGCCGACGCCACCGCCGACGAGCCGCTGGTCCTGGTAGGCAACGGG
>DATMMO010000266.1:0-6557 GCA_035569695.1 Acidimicrobiales bacterium
CACCATCAAGGCCCCCCTGCGACGAGCCGTGATCGAGCGGGACCAGACCTGTGTCGTCCCCGGCTGTGATGTCCGTAACGGCCTCGAGATCGATCATCGCATCATCCCTGTGGTCGAGAACGGCGAGACGGCCCTGTGGAACCTGGCCCGGTTGTGCCGCCATCACCACCACCTGCGCCATCATCGCGGCTTCCGACTCGAGGGCGGCCCGGGCGACTGGCAGTGGCTCCCACCCGAGAAATCACCGCCAGAGCACCTCGACGAATCAGATACTGACGACGACGATCGGCTGTTCAAACTGGAATGAGCCGGCAAGGCCGCAGGCCGCCGCCGGACCAAGCGGGCTCAGCTCGGATGACCGATCAGGATTGAACGGTGTGCACGTCGCTGATCCCGGGGGCAGCACGGAGCCGGCTCAGGACATCGTCAGGAGCCAACCGATCCGTCGTCAACACCATCAGCGCGGTATGACCGGTGGCCGAGGGACCCACGGCCATCGAGGAGATGGACACGTCGGCCTCACCGATAATGGTGCCGACGACACCGATCATGCCGGCCCGATCATCATTCCGGACGACCAGCATGTTGGGAGCCGGAGGAACCTCAACGGTGTGATCGTCGACCATGACCAGTCGGGGCTCGTTGCGAGCGCCAGTCAGCGTCCCGGCAACCGAGTGATCGCTGCTCCGCAAGGTGATGAGGTTCACGTAGTCCTGGGCCGTGACCGTCGAGGTCTCCCGGATGACCAAGCCACGTTCGGCGGCCAGCTGAGGGGCGTTGACGTATGACACCGGCTCCTCGGTCCCCGCGGCGAAGATCCCCTTGAGGATGGAGAGGGTCAGGATTCCAGTGCCGGCTCCGGCCAGACCGCCCTGGTACTCAATGTCCAGAGTGTCAGGTAGGCCGTCGTTGAGACACGAGAAGATCCGTCCGAGCTGCTCGGACAGGCCCATGAAGGGGCGCACCGTCTCGGACACGTCAGTGGCCGACACGTTCACGGCAAAGGGGACGAAGTCGCCGCTGAGGGCCAGAATGACCTGTTCGGCGATGGTCACCCCCGCCTTATCCTGCGCTTCGGCGGTCGAGGCCCCCAGGTGGGGGGCCACAATGACCGACGGCAGCTCGAAGAGAGGCGACTCGGTGGTCGGCTCCTTGGCGAACACGTCGAGGCCGGCCCCTTGGATCTGACCATCCTTGATGGCATCGGCCAAGGCGTCCTCGTCGACGATCCCACCCCGGGCGGTGTTGATGATCCGCAACCCTGGCTTGGCCTTGGCCAGCAGGTCGCGACCGAACAGACCGATGGTGTCGGGTGTCTTGGGCAGGTGGATGGTGACGAAGTCCGCCTCGGCCACCAGCTCGTCGATGCCCATGAGCTCCACGCCCATGTGCTTGGCCCGATCGGCCGAGACATAGGGGTCGTACGCCACCAGGTGCATCCCAAAGGCCATTGCTCGCTGGGCCACCAGGGCTCCCACCCGACCCAGGCCGACCACGCCGAGTGTCTTGCCGTACAGCTCGACGCCGGTCCACTTGGAGCGCTCCCACTTGCCTGCTACCAGAGCGGAATGGGCCTGGGGGATGTTGCGGGCCTGGGCCAACAACAGGGCCATGGCCTGCTCGGCGGCGGACAGGATGTTCGACTGGGGAGCGTTCACCACCATGACGCCGCGGTCGGTGGCTGCGGTCACGTCGACGTTGTCGAGCCCGATCCCGGCTCGACCGACCACGATGAGATCGGTTCCTGCGTTGAGCACCTCGGCGGTGACCGTCGTGGCCGAACGGATGATCAGAGCGTCGGCCCCGACAATGGCCGAGACCAGCTCCTCAGGCGACAGGCCCAGCTGTTCATCCACCTCGTAGCCGGCCTCGGTCAGCAGATCGAGGCCTCGTTGCGCCAACTTCTCGGTGACGAGCACCCTACCCATGGTGTTCCTTCCTCTCAGGCACGTCCCCAGCGCGCGTATGTAGATCAGGACTCTCTGACCAGAACTTCAGGCCAGGAGCCGACATGACCCCCTGTGGACGTGCCTCGCGTGCCTCGACCCTAGGGCCTAGCTCGCTTCGCCGAACAACTTCGACAGTCGGGTGACCCCCTCAACCAGGTTCTCGTCACCCAATGCGTACGACATCCGGAAATACCCCGGGGCGCCGAACGCCTCGCCCGGGACCACCGCCACCTTGGCCTCGTCGATGGCCAGCTCAGCCAGCTCGGCGCTGGAGGCGGGGCGTCGGCCTCGGAACTCCCGGCCTATGAGCCCCTTCACGGAGGGGAAGGCGTAAAAGGCCCCCTTGGGCTCGATACAGGAGACCCCGTCGATCTCGTTCAGCATGGCGTGGATGGTGCGCCGGCGACGGTCGAAGGCCTCCCGCATCGCCGACGCCGCCGTCAGGTCGCCGGCCACCGCGGCCAGCGCGGCCCGCTGAGAGACATTGGCCACGTTCGACGTCTCGTGAGACTGGAGGTTTGTCGCCGCCGTCACCACGTCGGTAGGACCGATCATCCAGCCCACCCGCCACCCGGTCATGGCGTAGGTCTTGGCCACGCCGTTGACCACGATGCAGCGATCGACCAGCTCTGGCACGACCACCGGCATGGAATGGTGCTCGACCCCGTCGTAGGTGAGGTGCTCGTAGATCTCGTCGGTGACGACCCAGATGTGATGGTCCACGGCCCACTGCCCGATGGCCTCGATCTCCTGGCGCGGATAGACCGACCCGGTGGGGTTCGACGGTGAGACGAAGAGCAGCACCTTGGTCTTCTCGGTCCGGGCCGCTTCGATTTGGGCCACCGAGACCCGGAACTCGCTCGACTCGTCGGTGGGGATGACCACGGGAACGCCACCGGCCAGAGCGATCGACTCGGGATAGGTGGTCCAATAGGGGGCAGGCAGCAGGACCTCGTCGCCGGGGTCGCACAGCACGGCGAAGGCGTTGGCGATGGCCTGCTTGCCCCCGTTGGTCACCAGGATCTGGGAGGGCGTGACTTCCAGGCCCGAGTCGCGGCGGCTCTTCGCCACCAGGGCCTCCCGGAGGGCGGGCAGCCCCCCGGTCGGGCTGTACTTGTGGGTCTTTGGGTCCCGGCAGGCCACTACGGCCGCCTCCACGATGTGCTCGGGCGTGGGGAAGTCGGGCTCGCCGGCACCGAAGCCGATCACGTTCTCACCCTGGGCCTGGAGCGCCTTGGCTTTGGCGTCCACAGCCAGGGTGGCCGAGGGGGAAACAGCAGCAATTCTCTTGGAGATCCGGTGCTCGGGAGCGGTGCCGCCCGGGCCGGTTTCGGTCTGCGTGGCCATAGATGCCATGATCGCATACGTGACCGACACCCCCGACATCACCATCCCCGACCACCTGCGACCCACCGATGGCCGGTTCGGTGCGGGCCCCTCGAAGGTCCGACAGGACGCCGTCTCGGCCCTGGCCGATGCCGCACCCCGGTTCCTCGGGACCAGCCACCGCCAGAAGCCGGTGAAATCGATGGTGGGCAGCGTTCGCTCTGGCCTCCGCCAGCTGTTCTCCCTACCCGACGGCTACGAAGTGGTCCTGGGCAACGGAGGCACCACCACCTTCTGGGATGCAGCCACCTTCGGGCTCATCGAGCAGAAGAGCCAGCACCTGAGCTTCGGCGAGTTCTCCTCCAAGTTCGCCGCCGCTGCTTCCGCCGCCCCGCACGTGGGAGAGCCCGAGATCATCAAGTCCGAGGTGGGCACCCATCCCACCGCTGTGGCCCGGGACGACGTGGATCTCTACGCCCTCACCCACAATGAGACGTCGACCGGCGTCATGATGCCCATCGCCCGACCGAAGGGTGCGGTGGCTCCGGCCGATGGTGGCGGCCTGGTGGCCGTGGACGCCACCTCGGGCGCAGGGGGGTTGCCCGTCGACCCCGCCGCCTTCGACGCCTACTACTTCGCACCCCAGAAGTGCTTCGGCTCGGACGGTGGCCTGTGGATCGCCCTCTTGTCCCCCGCCGCCCTCGATCGGATCGCCCGGATCGGAGCCTCGGGCCGCTGGGTTCCCGCCTCCATGGACCTGACCGTCGCCGTGGACAACTCGCGGCTGGATCAGACCTACAACACGCCGGCCCTGGCCACCCTGTTTCTCCTGGACAACCAAGTGAAATGGTTCAACGACAACGGTGGCCTCACCTTCTCCACCGGACGGAGCGATCGGTCGGCCGAGATCCTCTACACCTGGGCCGACAACTCAGACTTCGCCCGGCCCTTCGTGGAGCGGGAAGAGGACCGTAGTCATGTGATCGCGACTATCGACCTGACCGATTCGATCGATGCAGCGACTGTGGCCGCAGTGCTCCGGGCCAACGGCATCGTCGACACCGAGCCGTACCGCAAGTTGGGGCGCAATCAGCTTCGCATCGCCATGTTCCCGGGCATCGACCCCGACGACGTGGCCTCGTTGTGCGCCTGCATCAACTACGTGGTCGGAGCGTTGGCCTAGCGGCCGGATCCCGCGCCGGAGGGTCCTCGGCTGCCGGCACTCGAAAACGGGGCGGCGTCTACTCGACACCGCCCCGAGTCTCGATAGCAACTGACTCCAGATCCACCCGGGTTCAGGATTGGCGCCGATGAGGCCGACATCGGCGCCCGCCACAACTGCGGCCGTGCTCCGGCCCCAGCCTCGGGTCGGCCGTCCAGCTTCGAGCCAGTCCCAGCTTCAAGTCAGTCCCAGCTTCGAGTCAGTCCCAGCTTCGAGTCAGCCGCCCGAAACGTCCTGAATCCGCTCCTTGCCGGCGCTGATGAACGGCATCATGCCTCGGAGCTCCTCACCGACCTTCTCGATGGGGTGGTCGAATCCGGCTTGGCGGAGCTTCGTGAAATTGGGCAGCCCGTTCTTGTTCTCATCCACCCATTCCTTGGCGAACGAGCCGTCCTGGATCTCGCCCAGGATCTTCCCCATCTCGTCCCGCACGGCCTGGTTGATCACCCGCGGGCCTCGGGTCAGGTCGCCGTACTCCGCCGTAGTGGAGATGGAGTAGCGCATGCCGCTGATCCCCTGCTCGTACATGAGGTCGACGATGAGCTTCAGCTCGTGCAGGCACTCGAAGTAGGCGGACTCGGGCTGGTAGCCCGCCCCGACCAGGGTCTCGTACCCGGCCTGGACCAGCGCGGTCAGGCCCCCGCACAGCACGACCTGCTCACCGAAGAGATCGGTCTCGGTCTCCTCGGCGAAGGTGGTGTCGAGGACCCCGGCCCGCGTGGCTCCGATGCCGTGCGCGTAGGACAATGCCAAGGCGTGGGCCTTGCCCGAGGGATCGGCCTCCACCGCGACGAGGGACGGCACGCCTCCACCTTCGGTGTAGGTCCGGCGCACCAGGTGGCCCGGTCCCTTGGGGGCAACCATGGCCACGTCGACGCCCTCGGGCGCGGTGATCAGCCCGAAGCGGATGTTGAAGCCGTGGGCGAAGAAGATGGCATCACCAGGCTTCAGGTTGGGGGCGATCGACTCCTCGTACACCGCAGCCTGCTCGGTGTCGGGCAGGAGGATCATGATGACGTCGGCCTCGGCCGCGGCTTGGTCGATGGGCAGGACGCGAAGACCCGCCTCTTCGGCCTTCTGCTTCGACCCGGATCCCTCCCGCAAGCCCACCCGCACGTCGACGCCCGACTCGGACAGGTTGAGGGCGTGGGCGTGGCCCTGGGAGCCGTAGCCGACGATCGCCACCTTTCGGCCTCCGATGAGGCTCGGATCGGCGTCCTTCTCGTAATACAGCGTGGCCATCGGGCTCAACCTGCCTTTTCTGTGTGATCGGATGCTGCGGTAGATGGTGCGGAATCGGATGGTGCGGAATGGGTTGCGGAATGGGATGTTGCCAGACCCAGGGCTCGACCCCCGACGGTCGTCGTCGAGCGGCCCTCCGAACGGTCGAGCATAGGCAATGCCACACGACCCGTCCGCTGGAGCTCCACGATCCCGTACACCCGGATCAGCTCCTCGAAGTCGTCGACCTTGGCTGGGGCGCCCGCCATCATGATGGTCAGCCGGTCGAATCCGACGTCGACGATCTTCCCTTCGAACACGCCGACCAGCTGGATGACCTGCCCCCGGGTCTGGGTATCGACCGACACCGTGGCCAACAGGAGCTCCCGCTCACGGGAGAATGCCGGATCGAGCTCGGTGATGGCCACCACCGGGATCAGCTTGTCGAGCTGCTTCACGATCTGCTCCAGCGGGGCCGACTCGACGTCGACCACGATGGTGATCCGGCTGAGCCGCTCGTCGTCGGAGGGAGCCACGGCCAGGCTGAAGATGTTGTAGCCGCGACGGGAGAACAGGCCGGCCACCCGGGCGAGGACACCCGCCTTGTTCTCCACCAACACCGACAGGGTATGGTGCTTTCGGTCGACTCCGTAGGCAGACATCAGCGCCCTCCCTGTCCGTGGGCCGGATCGACCACGATGTCGTCGTTGGAGGCCCCGGCCGCCACCATCGGGTACACCTTCTCGAAGGCGTCCGTCCTGAAGTCGATGACCACCGGGCGGTCGTCGATGTCGTTGGCCTTGTCGATGGCTGGTCCCACCTCTCCGGGAGACTCGACC
>DATMMO010000267.1:0-7013 GCA_035569695.1 Acidimicrobiales bacterium
GCCATACCTTCCGGGGAACACGAATGGGCTGTTATTCGATAGCCGGTCGAGGTATTGGGTTACGACCGGATGAACCGGGATCGTGGCCTCCACGTCGCCCTTCCCGACCACATGGAGCCAGCCGTCGTGAAAGTCGCTCCACCGAAGCGCGGCAATCTCGGCCCGGCGCAACGCGAGGTAGAGGCCGATCACGACCGCCAGCCCTTTCCGATCCTCTCGGCGGACGGCCGCATCTTCGAGCGACCTTGCTGCCCCGTCCTCAAGTGCACGGCACATCATCCTCGTCCGCCGCGGGACCCGAATCGTCCAGAGAGGCGGATCCGGATGGCGCGTGATGGCGAAATAGTGGGTGAGGGCGTTCCGAAGCTCGTTTCGGCTCGCCCGAGTCTTTGGCAGCTGCTCCGTGTAGGACTCCAGTTCGGCCGCCGTGATCGTGTCGATCGTTGCTCCCCGCTCGACACTCCACCGGGCGACCCGAGCCAGGTGGGTCGCATAGTTGTGGGCGCTCTGACGTCCCAGCTGCCGGGCCCGAAGACGGGAGGTCAACCATGCTCGGTCGTAACCCACGTCCGACCAGGTCGGCGCCGACTCGCTGGAGCCTGGTCGTGAGGCGTGCTCCTTTGCTACGAAGCCTTCGAGGGGGTCCCTAGCCGGGCGACCGACGAGCTCGGTCACTTGGATGAGCGGAAAACTCGGACGTCCAACGGCGGACCAGTAGTGACGGAGTGCGGAGCGGGCGTCACTCAGAGACGACCGGCTCTGGCGCAAGGTGAGTGCGAATCGAGCGAGGTTGGCAGCATCTAGAGCATCGAGCGACAAATGCTCGTCCCTACAAAACGTCTCTGCCCGCCTCAATATCCCGAGATACGTGGCAACGGTATGGACGCTCAGGCCCCTACGTCCCAACAGGTCCCGGACCTCGCTCTCCGGTCTGCCTGCGATGGAGGTTGTCCGCCGTGCGCCGATCGGCAGCGAGGGTCCAATATCCTGGCTCATCGTCGCCACCTCCTCGGGGTGTCGGCCACGGCCCGGGGGTGTTTGCGCACCGCCCGGGCTTTTTTTTGGGCGGCGGTACAGTACCGCCATCTCCGACTGATTGCTCGGATTCCTTCCGGGGTCATGACCACTGGCCCACCGGCAATGCCGACTGGGCAATAGCGATTGACCCAACCGCCCTCGACTCGACCATGCCGATGAGTCGGTCGATCTCGTCGACTGCCAAGGTGAGAACCTGCTTTACGGCAGGATCCGTCCATGCTTGCAACTGGCCCGGTCGCCACCACCCGCCTGTGATGTCTCGGTACCAAGTGTCCTGGACGGTGCGAATCCTCGGCTCTATAGGACGCCTCGCAATCTTCGCTGCGAGGGCCTCAATAGGTGTGGGAAGTTCCTCTACCTGACGGAATGACACTTCTCGCCGAGCTGCTCCGGCAGTGACTAGAGCTTCTTGGACCTCAAGTGGCGACTTTGCCCGCTTGCGGCCTTGGAGCCTGATGCATGCCCGACGCCAGGCCCTTAGCTTCGTGAGGGCAGTGGTTCGCTGGTGATTCGCCCTCGCATTCTCATGGCCAATGCGGTCCTTCTCCTCGGCTGCGAATAGCTTGGCCGCCTTTTCTTGCCGGTCGAGCTCAGCATCGCTTTCGATGGCTGCGGCCTTTTCATCGTCGATTCTTTGCCGCAAGGCCTGGGCATCGGAGACGATCGGCTGCGCCACCACGTCCAGATCGTCGAGTCCCTGAATTGAACGAGTGTCTCCAGCCCGGTCAATCAGCCCCTTGAGGGCATCTCGAAGCCCTTGGGCCTCAGGTCGATACGGAGCCGGTACCTGCGTAATGCTTCCACGAAGATCACGGAGCGTCTGCTTGAACTCCCCGCGCTGCCGTGTCAGACGAAGTTCGACCTCGACCGACTGCCTGCGAACGGCGTCAACGCGCCCCCGCGTTGCCGTCTGCGCCTCCTGTCCACGTTGGGCGACGGCGAGAAAGTGCTCTCCGCCGGGCCGGCCGGCAAAGAATCTGGCCCATTCAGCCGGCCGGGCGAACCACTGCCTCCAATCAGGTCGCACCCAACCCGGGATGGTTTCGGCGCAGCACAAGGCATCGAGCATCACGCAGGCGGCAGCGGCGACGGGATCGCCATCGGACAAATGCCCCCAGCGCTTCGCCCGTCCGAGCGCACAGAGGTCGAGCTTGGGGAGGTCCCAATACTTCTTTCCGATCTCCGTCAACACAGAGTGATCGCCGCGTGGAACGTTGAGGAGCTCGCTTGCCGCGCTCGGAAGCGCAACATCGGTTGGCTCGACATCGTCAAGATCGATGAATCGAGGATGGCCCTGTGCCGTGTAGAAGTCTCGGAATCCTTGTTCGAACGCTTTCATTGCCGGTTTGACCGTTCCGGTATCCATGGCGAAGGACCGTCGATAGACGGCATCACTCAGGAGCGATGACGGGTCGCTGTGATCGTTGAATAGGACGACAGGTACCGGGCGAATGGGGATCCGTTCGCCCTCGACGAGGATGTCGGGGTCGCCCTGGAGGAGCTTCCGGCACTCACGCCGCATTTCATGAGATGCGTCGGAAAATTCGTCGAGAATCAACACAGGTCCGTCGATCAGAGGCGACCGTTCGAATCGATATCGGCCCTCCCCACTTGGAACCCGGCGGCCAAGGAGCTCGGCCGGCGCTAGAGCCGAGAGCTGGACGCGATGCTTTCCCTCGTCCAGGCCCGCGGCGCGGCATACGAACTCGACGGCGAGACTCTTTGCGGTCATGGGAGGGCCATAGGCGATGAAGCTGGGCTGGAGCCTGCGCGCCGGACAGAGGCGTCGGACGACCAGTGCGTCGGCCAATAGCCGAGCGAAGGCGGCGTGCCAGGGGGGGAGGAGAATTTCGGAAGCCTGGTCCAGGGCGTCCGACGGCAACAGGGGAGCCGGGGGAGCAGCCCGAACCCGTCCCAGGGCCGTCAGAGACGCCCCTCCGTGCGATCGGTCGACCAGGCCTTGGCGCTCGAGACTGGCTAATCCGTCGTTCACCGTGCGTCCCGGAATCCCTGTCGCGCTCGCGATGTCACGAGTAAGGGCGCCGCCCCCGAGCTGGGAGAGCGCTGTTCGGATCCGTGCGTCCCTCTGCTCTCCCCGTTTCGACGTCATCGGCCACCTGCCGAGGCAAGGTCGTGGATTCGCCGAATCCCAGAATTGAGCTGCCAAGCCCGGCCGATGTTCTGCCGATTCGTGATCGACCTATCCGGATCAGAAGCCTCTGGGCAGGGATTATCAAGGCACGTAGCCAGGCAAACCTGCCGATTTCCGGCCCAGGAGCACAAGTGGCGCCCACCCCGGTTTCGAGCCGGTCCTCGGCCGGCTTCTCGCCAATGGGCGCCAAGCGGCCTGTCTGGGACGCTTTCGAGCGCGGTCATTGGGTCGCTCCCGCAGTCTCGGCCTGCAAGCGTCGAAACGCGGACACCGCCGACTCCGGATCCGAGTCGCAGCCCACGAACCGACGGCCCCCTCTGATCGCTGCCACCCCAGTCGTTCCCGATCCGAGGAACGGATCACAGACGAGCTCACCTGGCCGGCTGCAGTACTCAACGAGCTGTGAGACCGGTTTGAGGGACTGCTCCCAACGGTGATGGTCCTTCACCGGGACGCTGGAGCTAACGAGCGTGTCGAGGATCCAACCCCTGGGTCGGTAGGGTCCGACCGAAAAGATGAGCACTGGACGGTGGCCGGCCTTGATCATGCGTGACCGAATCGCTGACTGCCTCCCTGGCTGGACGACGACTCCCGTCCACACGTACTGCAGGTGCTCCGAGAGGCGCTCAATCTCCTCAGGAAGGCGCAGATTGCCCACGTAGCAGACGAGGAGACGCCCAGGCTTCAGGACACGCGCCGCAAATGCGCCGAGCTCTGAGTACAGCGGGATCGTCTTGTCGTCGTACGGCGGATCGGTGAGGATGAGGTCGACCGTCCCGGGTTCGACATTCAGCTTTCGGAAATCGAGGCACTCAACCGTCCAGCCGGGCCCCTTTGTGGAATCGGGATGCTGCGGATCGCCATCGGCCGATCTCCGGGCCTCTCTCGCCTTTGACTCAGCTCGACGGAGATCCATCGGTCTCGGTGGCGCCTGCTCACCCAATTCTGCGAGGGCCGCTCTCGCTCGTTCTTCTTGCCGGTCAGAGTTGACAAGTATCGAACTCGGACGGCGAACCTTGGCCGGATATCGCTTGCCATCGCGGCCCTCGATGGCCTCAGGTGTAGCAATTGCGACACCTGACAGATCCCGGGACACGGTCATCGGATCAACGTTGAGCTGTTCTGCGATACGACGAAGGCTCCAGCCCCTGCCGCGAAGCCCCGCAACCAATTGGCGTCGGGCTGGCTGATCGAGATGCCTGCGGCTGAGGTTCACTCGTAGCGCGTGGGCGAGCTTTGCTTCTTCGGACGGAAGACGCCGAACAATCCGCGGGTACGGAGGCACTCGAATGCCCCCGCTTCGCAGCTCATTCCAGGCACGGAGCCTGTGATGGCCGTCCAGCACATTTCCGAGTTCGTCGAGTTCCACGGGGATGAGGATGCCTCGCTCCGCTATGTCGGCCTTCAGCGCTGCGAATTCTCCAGGCGAAAGTTCGGGAAGGAGCTGAAACGGGGCCTTCGCACCGGAGGTCCGCTTCATCGGTCACTCATTTGTGGAGGACTGTCCCTGGGGCCACCGAGAAGTGGCGAAATCGACCGCCCGCACCGCCCGCACCGCCCGCACACGGAACAAAGAGCCGGTTCAGAGGCAATTTGGGAGTGATGACAGGTGCGGGCGGTCGCGGGCGGTCCGAAGAGACTGCCGCCAGCAACCGCCCGCAGCCGGACAAGACGTATTCCCTGATCAGGACGCATCGCGGGCGGTGCGGGCGGTGCGGGCGGTATTTCCGGAGGTTTCTCTGTTTGGACCGTGACCAGTCCGGACGGACTCTTCCCGTGCGGGCGGTACGGGCGCCATTTCCGGAGGCTTCTCGGTCCGGACGGCTAGGTGCCATCCGCGGTTCCCCCGGCGGTCGGCCTTGTCGAGGTGGTCGATGATGTAGCCGGCCGCACGCATACCCGGTGCGATCTTCGCCAGTCGTTGCCCAAGAGCGGCTGGATTCGCTGGCCAGGTGCGTGGGCGTGGGTCCGGGGGAGTCAGGCTGCCGAGCAGATTCCCCGTAGTGCCTTCCCACTCTCCCTCCCCATCAATGAAAGCGGCCAGACTGCGGGCCACTGGATCGCCGTCGATGATCGAAGCGGCGAGGGCTTGTCGCTGCTCGATGTAACGGGCGTAGCCGGCTGAACCGAGGACGAGGTCCACGGCCGCAAGCACCCGAGCAAAGTCGGACATGCGGGGGGTGCCCGGTAGAGAGACCCTCGCGTGCGCCTCAAACACGTCTGAGGCCAGATCGAGGAATGCGCCGAAGATTGTCGCTCCTCGTTCCTCCATGTGCCGATTGACATCCTCATCGCTCCAGCGGGACTCATCTGCAATCAGGGGGCATTCAATCCGAACAACTCGGTCGGCCAGGTCTCCTTGAATCGGCCCGAGGTCAATCGCCGTGATCCCGACGAGACAGCGCAGTGTGACGATCGAGTGGTCATCGTCCGTATAGAGCTTTCTTCTAACCAGCGCCTCACCGGTCACGGCTCGACAAAGGGCATCGGAGAACCAACCCGGAATCCGTGAGACGTTGTCGATCGCTACCACGAGCGAGCCAGATGCCATTCCCACCCACGACTCAACGTCTTTCGACGGAGGTCGGAGCGGCGCCGGCGATGCGTCCAGGACGCCTGCGAGGTATCGAAGGCTCGTGCTCTTCGCTGAGCCCTGTTCGCCAGACAACAACAGGACAGGATGGGAAACATTGGGCCAAAAGGCCGATACCAGCCATGCCAGCGCCAACGGCCAATCCTCATCCTCCACATTGACAACCTTCCGAAGGTCCTGGAGAGAGCCGCCACGGACTGGCACCGGCAATGCTCCCGTGAGTGCGGTACGTCGGAACGGGACTGGGGACGCAGCGAGAACGGACCAACCGCCGGGGCCGATTTCTACCGTCGCACCATCGGCGGTGCCCAGGTCGAGCAAGGCTCCTGATCCCTCAGGCCGACGTGCGATCCGCAGGAAGACCTCCTCGCGATCGTTATTGGTAGCCTCGCCTTCGAGTGCGGCCAATGCGTCGCCAAGTGCCGTCTGGTTCAGAACCTTCCCTGTATCAGCGCGCCATTGGGTGGCAAGGGATTGGCGGAATCCTCCGCTGCCCCGCATACGAAGTGCGAGATTGGGTCCGTTGCGCCGTATCGCAAATGGCTCCCCTTTGGTGTCGCTGCCAAGCCGATACCGCTCATTGGCGAAGTCGGCCAGGCGCTCGGCCTGCGTGGCCGAGAGGAATACGTCCGACCTGTTCTCGGTCATCTTCGAGGCTGGCCGGATCTGCTCTCCGGCGTCGCCGACTCGGCAGAGCTCCTCGACCGTTCGACCTCCGTCGAGGAAGTCGGATGCGTCACCTTTGTGCCCGACGCCGGGGAGTTCCTCGACCAGGCGAACGTCGCCAACGACCTCAGCGACCAGCTCAGCCCGGTACCGGGCCGCCTTTTTTCCTGGAGCATCATTGTCGGCGAGAACGATGACCTGTGAGAATCCCCGGAAGCATTCAACGAAGTCGGCCGGAAGCGTGCCGCCCGTTCCTCCGAAAACGGTGGTGGCGCACAGCCCTTCGGCGACGAGACGATCGACGTCCTTCTCTCCTTCTACGAGATAGGCAACAGGTGATTCGCCACCTTCTGCGCAACGGACCAGGTCGGGCAACCTATAGACAACTCGCCTGACGTCCTCTAGGCCAGAGCGCCAGCCCTGGCCGTCTGGGCGGAACGGTCGAAATGTCTTGGTCCCGTGGGCGGTGGCATATCGACGGTTTTCATAGAGAACTCGGCCTTGCTCGTCCCGATATTGATATCGGGCGAGTACTTTCGAGACCACGCGTCCGTTAGCTGACCG
>DATMMO010000268.1:0-2324 GCA_035569695.1 Acidimicrobiales bacterium
CACTGGGCATGGAGAAACGCCTTGACGTCCCGTTACCTCGGTTTGGCGGCCGCTGGATCACTGTTGCCTCGCCTGGCTCGACCACGACGCTCGCCCTGATCCCCGCCCACGAAGGCGTTCCTGCCGGTGTCGAGACCGGCATCCGCCTCGCAAGCCCCGACGCCGCGGCAGCACACCAGCACTTGCGTGAACGGGGCGTGGATGTCGGCGAGCTGCTGCATTGGGAAGGTGTGCCCCCGATGTTCGCCTTCCGCGACCCCGATCGCAACGGGTTAGAGATAACTCAGGAAGAGAGCCGATCATGAGCACGAACCCGCTCGACACTCAATTCACCGCGCCGCTGCAGAAAAGCCCGAACAAGGGCGGTTGGACCTATGTCGTGATGCCTGGATCGGCCGAATACTTTGGTACCCGAGGACTGGTCAAAGTCCGTGGGACCGTGGATGGCCATCCCTTCCGCGGCTCCTTCATGGCCCTCGGCGACGGCAGGCACAAGCTGGGGGTTAAGAGGGAACTGCTTGAGGCCCTTGGTAAGGACGTCGGCGACGACGTCACGATCCACCTCGACGAGCGGATCGCCTGAACACCACAAATCACGATCGCCCAGCGGGGAGGTGCCTTAATTCGGCTAGCCGGGTGCGAATTTGCCGGTCCCCCTGCAGTTCGGGCAAGGGGGGTCGACGCGCCATGTCGTTTTCGGGATACATGGCTTGCGCAACGGCGGCGCGATTTAAACCCGCACCTGCCAATGCATGCTAACGGTGAGCCGGTCAGCACTATCGCGATGACGCTGGGCGCGAGTCGAGCAACGGTCTACCGGGTGCTGGCAGAGTGCACGGATTGATCTTGAGGCCGCCGTTATGCGGTATCCGACAAAACGAGCCTGCGTTTCGTCAATTCCCCTTGGCACCGGCGCGCCGGCGTACGGTGATCGTCTGGTATTCGGTGCGCTTCGTAATGGAAGGGAAGAGAGGCGACCGCGAACCGTGAGTGCTTCGCTGATCGGCGCAAGGGAGATCGCTGAACGCGAGAGTGGTCTGGCGGTTGTGATCACGTATCGCGCCGATGGGTCGGCACACGCGTCCGTGGTCAATGCGGGAATCGTCAATCACCCGGTGAGCGGCGAGCCTGCCATCGGCTTTGTCGTGCAGGGCCGGGAGCGAAAGAAGCTCGTCAACCTACGTGCTCGCCCGTCGAGCACGGTGGTGTTCCGCTCGGGTTGGGACTGGGTGGCCATCGAAGGCAATGTCGATCTCGCTGGTCCGGACGACCGGCTTGGTGGACTTACACCCGACGCGGTCAGCCAACTGTTTCATGAGATATACGCGGCGGCGATCGGGGGGTCGCCACAAGACTGGGCGGGCAGTGACGACGTCATCGACAAAGAGGGACACACGGCTGTCCTTCTGCGCCCAACTCGCGTGTATTCCAACCCGAATCCCGACTGATCAGGTGACGCTAAATACCAAGTGGGCTACGCACCCGAGCACGCGGCCGTTCCAGTACTCGTCCTGCTCCTGATTCGGGGTTGGGGTGGTGGCCACGAGATGCAGTCAACAGGCTCAAGTCCACTTGAAGTCAAGGTGTCCGACCAACTCTTGACGATCGGGGAGGTCACCGGGTGGTGCTGGGCTCCTTGAGCGAGTCGATGGCGGCTTGCAGCTTGGTGGTGACGTCGTCGGCGACCTCACGCATCACCGGCTCGTCGACGAGCTCGACCATGATTTGTGGGTTCAGGGCGTCGACGATGATCGTGTTCCGGCCGTCGGGGTCGGCGCGCACGACAACGTTGCACGGCAATAGCAATCCGATCTGGCGATCCACGTTGACTGCGCGGTGTGCGAGCGGCGGGTTACAGGCCCCAAGGATCAGGTAGTCCTCCATCTCCTCGCCGAGTTTGGCTTTCAGGGTAGCTTTCATGTCGATCTCGGTGAGCACACCGAAACCCTGATCTGCCAACGCCTTTCGGGTTCGTTCGACAGCATCGGCGAACGAAGTGTGTAGGGTCGTCGACAATGCAAGGCTCATGATTCTCTTCTCTCTGTTTCTGTCGAATCTTTCTGGTCCGTTGACCCGGACTGATCAGGTCTGGTAGTTGAGGCTGGTCATCATGCCGGCTTCTTGGTGGTAGGTGTTGTGGCAGTGCAGCATCCAGACGCCGGGGTTGTCGGCGATCAGGTTGACACCCAGCAGGATCGTCTGCCTCGGGCTCGACGTCGATGATCTGGTCGGTCTCCCACCCGGTGCCGGATCTCCTGCAGGCGGGAAAGGTTCCAGTCGTAGACGGTTAGGTCGAAGGTGCGCCCGTTCTTGGTCTTGATCGG
>DATMMO010000269.1:0-5040 GCA_035569695.1 Acidimicrobiales bacterium
CTGGCCCACCGGGTGCGCTTTGCCCGCAGGCGGCTGTGGCAGGACATGGTGAACCCGCTCGCCTTGTTGCCCGCCCCCGCCACCGAGAACGATCGGGTCGATGCCCTCTTGGAGCTGTTGGACCTGACCAAAGTGGCCAGAGCCCCCGTGGCCGCTTTGCCCCTCGGGACATCCCGGCTGGTCGAGGTGGGCCGGGCTCTCGCCACCCAGCCTGACGTGGTCCTGCTCGATGAGCCCCTGTCGGGCCTCGACATGCACGAGTCGGAGAACCTGGCCTCGGCCTTTCGCCGGGTGGTGGACGAGGGGGAGCGCCAGGTGTCTTTGCTCATGGTCGAACACGACGTGGCCACCGTGCTCGCGTTGTCCAGCCACATCTACGTGCTCGACTTCGGCGAGCTCATCGCCGAGGGCAGCCCCGAAGCAGTTCGCAGCAACCCGGCGGTGCGCTCGGCCTACCTGGGCGACGAGGACGTCAGCGCGGCCCGGACCGACCCAGCGGCCGCGGTGGCCCACCCAGACAACACAGCACCGGACAACTCAGGACCAGTGGCGCCATGACCGAGCCCCTGCTCAAAGTGGAGAACCTCGACGTCAGGTATGGGACCTCCCAGGCCCTTTTCGGGGTCAGCTTGGACGTGGCCCCCGGATCGGTGCTGGCCGTGCTCGGGGCCAACGGTGCGGGCAAGTCCACCCTGGCCCGCACCGTCTCGGGCCTCGTCCCAGCTTCGAAGGGCACAGTGACCTTCGACGGGACCGACATCACCAGGCACCAGGCCCACAAGATCAGAAAGCTCGGCCTCACCTATATCCCCGAGGGCCGGGGCATCTTCCCCGGGCTCTCGGTGGTGGACAACCTGCGCATGGCCGTGGGCCAAGAGAAGCGCAACGAACGGGCCTCGGCCATCGAAGCGGCCATCGACCTCTTCCCCGTGCTCGGGGCCCGGCGCATGCAACGGGCCGGCTCCCTCTCGGGCGGTGAACAACAGATGCTGGCCCTGGCCCGGGCTCTCGCTGTTCCTCCCCGGCTCATCATCGCCGACGAGATGTCCCTCGGACTGGCCCCCCTGGTGGCCGAGACCGTGTTCCAGAGCCTGGACGTGGCCCGCAAGTCCGGCATCACCATCGTGCTCATCGAGCAGTTCGTGCATCGGGCCCTGCAGCTGGCCGACCACTGCGTCATCCTCACCCGGGGCCAGGTGGGCTGGTCGGGAGCAGCCACCGAGGCCCAACAAGAGGTCCTCGACCGCTACCTGGGCGAAGCCGACCAGGGGGCGATCGCCGCCTCCTAGGGCGGCACCGGCCGCTGTTGCCGATAGGGGGCACTGGGTGGATCCCCGCTGACGAGCGGGTCAGAGTTCGATCCTGATGCCGTTCTCGAGGACAGCGAGGCTCTCGGAAAGTGTCGTCAGGAAGTCGCCATCGTGGATGAACCATCGCGTGTGGGCTGCCTGGATCACACCGATTGTGGCCGCGGCCAGCATGGTCGGGACCAGTTCGTCGCCGGGCAGGCCCAAGCGGGAGCCGAAGAACTCGGCGATCACGGGGTGGATGTTCAATTGGATGGCACCCATGACCCCTTTCAGCGCACTCGGAGTGTTCGAAATGACGCTGATCCATTGCCGGAGGAGCGTTGTGTCGACCGCGGCAAATTCCTCTTCGAGCGCCCGCCGAACAGAGCGCAGCGGCGGCTCATCGAGCGGACGGGTCGAGAGCATCGCTCGGAGGAATTCACTTCGTCTGTCGATCCTCAGCTGAAGGACGTGCTCCTTCGTTGGCACGTAGCGATAGAAGGTACGCACTGACAGGCGCGCTTCCAACGCGATGTCTTCGACGGTGACGTTTGCGAATCCGCGCTGGTCGAAGAGCCGCAGGGCCACGGCCTCTATGTTCGACGTCATGGTTTCCGAGCGCTTCAACTTGAGCTCGAGGGCAAGGGGCTGAACTTCCAGGTTCGTCTTCCGTCCACTCACCAGCGCCATCCGCAATGTTTCATCTCGTGGCTTTAAGCTAATCCGGTCTCGACCTGATGTCGCACCCAGGCCCGAATGAGAGTGACCGGTTCAGCAGAACCTCGGTGATCGCTTACCCGGGATAGTCGTAGAAACCTCGACCCGATTTGCGGCCCAGCAACCCTGCCTCCACCATGCGAGCCAACAAGGGGGGTGGGGCGTAGAGGGGTTCTTTGAACTCCTGGTACAGGGAGTCGGCCACGGCGACTGTTGTATCGAGGCCGATAAGGTCGGCCAGGGCAAGTGGCCCCATGGGATGGGCACAGCCATTGACCATGCCCGTATCGATGTCCTGAGCCGTGGCGAAGCCCGACTCGAGCATCCGCACCGCCGACAAGAGGTAGGGAATGAGGAGGGCGTTCACAATGAAGCCGGCGCGGTCCTGAGATCGGATTACCCGCTTGTCCAGTTGTTCAGTGACGAATCGATCGGCGCTCGAAGCAACCTCTTCACTGGTGAGCAGTGAGGTCACCAGCTCGACCAGGGGCAGAACAGGCACTGGATTGAAGAAATGGATCCCGATCACCTGGGCGGGACGCTTGGTCGCCATGGCCAGCTTCATAATCGGAATCGACGATGTATTGGAAGCCAGGATGGCATCGTCGGCTTCGAGAACCCGGTCCAGCATTTCGAAGATTGCCAACTTTTCCGGCTCGGACTCCATGATCGCCTCGACGACCAGCTGGCGGTCGCCGAGTGTGCCCATATCGGTGGAGAAATGCATGCAGCTCTGCGCGGCGTCGGCCTCCGGGCCCGTCAGTTTGCCCGCCTTCTCGGCGCGGGCGATCGAGCGGGTGACGCGAGCGCGGCCCTGATCGAGCGCATCGCGGTCAAGCTCCACGACCCGAACGTCCACGCCTGCTCGGGCCACGGCCTCGGCGATGCCCGAGCCCATGAGACCGCACCCGACTACGCCCACTCGTTCGATCTTCACGGGACCTCACTTTCCTGACCGGTGACATGGTAGGCGGGACCGATTGTCCCGCTTGCCATGAGCGTCAGCGCTCTTTGTCGCCGGGGGAAGGAGACAAACGACGCTCGCTCAGCGCACGGGACGTGGGGCAACGGGGGGAGATGCACCGTGTCTCGTGCCGGCTCACGCGTCGAAGACACTCCAACTGCATGACCAATTGGAATGTAGTTGGACGACCTACAAGTTGTCAACGATCCTCTCAACGGGGAGCTGGCTGCACACGACAGCTACCTAGCAGTGTGCTGCCGCTGACCGGTGGCCGATCCGGCCCAGACCACGGGCCGCCGCTTACCCCTGCTGCCGGGCCAGCAGCCCGCGGGCAATGACCAGACGCTGGATCTCGTTGGTGCCCTCGCCGATCACCATGAGCGGAGCGTCCCGGTAATAGCGCTCGATGGGCAGCTCGGTGGTGTAGCCGACCCCCCCGTGGATGCGCATGGACTCGGTGGCCAGCTCGAGAGCGGTCTCGCTGGCGAAGAGCTTGGCCATGCCCGCCTCGACGTCGCAGCGCTGGCCGGCCGCCTTGAGGTCGGCGGCGTTCCTGGTCAACAGCCGTGCCGCCTCCAGCCGGGTGGCCATGTCGGCCAGCTTGAGCTGAATGGCCTGGTGCTGGGCGATGGGCTTGCCGAACGTCCGGCGCTCCTGGGCGTAGCTGAGGGCGGCATCGAAGGCGGCCCGGGCCACGCCCACGGCCCGGGCGGCGATGTTGATGCGACCCACCTCGAGCACTCCTAGGATATGGGGAAGGCCCCGGCCCGCCTCGCCGATGAGGTTGGCCGCGGGGATCCGGTGGTCCGAGTACGTCATGTCGACGGTCTCCACCCCCTTGTAGCCGAGCTTGCTGATGTTCTTGCTGACCGAGATGCCCTCGAAGTTGGGCCCCGGCTCTTTTTCGACGATGAAGGCGGAGATGCCCTCCTCGGTGCGGGCGGCCAGGGCGACCAGTCCGGCGCGCTGGCCGTTGGTGACCCACGCCTTGGTCCCGTTGACGACGTACTCGTCACCGTCGCGCCCGGCCCGACACGTTATGTTCCGGGTGTCGCTCCCGGCGTCGGGTTCGGAGAGGGAGAGAGCACCGCGTCGCTCGCCCGAGGCCAGTTCCGGGAGCCAGCGTTCCTTCTGTGCGTCGCTTCCGTGGGTCATGATCAAGATGGCCGCCATGGTGTGCGTGTTGATGACGCCGGTCAGGCTCATCCACCCGTAGGCCAACTCCTCGATGACGCCGACGTACGTCAGCAGGTCGAGGCCCAACCCGCCATAGGCGTCGGGGATGGTCACGCCGAACAGCCCGAGCTCGCGCATGTGGTCGACGATCTCGGTGGGGTAGCGGTCCTCGTGCTCCATGTCCGAGGCGACGGGAATGACTTCCTTGGCCACGAAGCGCCGGACGGTCTCGATGATCTCAGTGCGCACGTCGTCGTCGGTGCGGTCGGGCCCCGTCGGGCTGAGGGTCGGTTCGGACATCTGCGAGAACATTACAATTCTCCTAAAGTTGAGGTCGATCTCACGAATGAGAAGCATGTTTCCAATGCGTGCCGCTCTGGTCCACCACGCGCTCGAGCAGGCTGCCGCACTCTACGGCGATGGCGACGCGGTGTGGGAGGCCGATCAACGGTGGTCCTACCGCCGCCCCGACGTGCTTGAATCCACTGAGCAATTGGTGTCATAGTGCGCCACGAACGTTCGGGGAGGTGTGCCGTGACCGGGCAGAACATGAGTGAGGGGATACGGAGAACGCCAGTACCTGTTCCCGGTGTCGCCGGTGCGCCATGACCGACACCGAACTTGGTGACCTGAACTATTTCCGCGACCCGGAGCTGTACCAGGATCCATACCCGTACTACGAGTGGTTGCGAGACCATGGCCCGGTATGGGCTAGCCCACGGGGCGTCGTCTTCGTCACCGGCTATGACGAGGCGGTCGCCATCTATCACGACCAGGCGACGTGGTCGAACTGCAACACGGTGGCCGGCCCGTTCACCAAGATGTCCTGTCCCCTTGAGGGCGACGACATCTCCGACATCATCGAACAGTGCCGCCACGAGCTGCCCTTCAGCG
>DATMMO010000270.1:0-12123 GCA_035569695.1 Acidimicrobiales bacterium
GGGAACTACATATTCCACGAGGACGGTACGGTCACCTTCCTAGACTTCGGATGCGTCAAAAGGTTTGCCCCGGAACGCGTCTCGGTGATGTCCACTGTGGTGGACGCCGCTCTCGCCTTTGATGCGCTGGGTGTGCTGCAGGCGTTCATCGACGTGGGGTTGCTTGCCGATGCCGATGCCGAGGGGTTGGACCCGGATCGCCTGCTCGAGTACTACCGCGCCGCGTTGCGGGATCGCTGGGACACCCAGCCGTTCACCTACACGCCGGAGTCGGTGGCGAAAATCGTATCCGGGACGTACCAGCCAGTGGGACCGTACTACGACATCACCCGGCAGCTTCAGATGCCCAAGGACCTTCTCTTCCTCAATCGGATTACCGTGGGTGCAAGTTCAGTACTCGGCCACCTCTACGCGACCGCGGACTGGAAGTCGGTCGACTGTGAAATCCGCCACGACGGACCGCCCGCCACGGAATTGGGGCGCCTGGAAGCGTCCTGGCGTTCCGATCGCAACCTCACGGGGGCCCAGCCACTCGGTCCGGCGGAGGGGATTGTCGCCTGACCAGGACGTTCCGCCTTCTGTAACTCCGATTCCTATTCTAAGGTGTGATGTCACCCACTCCTCGCTATTCCCCGGCGATATCCACGTCCCAGCCCTCCTCGGGCAACGGCGCCGTCGCCTACCTGCACGTGGTGGATACTGAGGCTTACGCCGACTGGGAGTCGGTCTACCGCGACAACGTCGGCCGTCTCTACCGACTGATGTACTCCCGAGTTGGAAACCGACCTGACGCGGAGGATCTCACCTCCGAGGTATTTCGAACAGCCCTGCGCCCGTTGCGGCTCGGGTCCTCGAAGGGCGAGGTGCGGGCGTATTTGCTCACGACAGCACAGACGGTGCTTGCATCCCATTGGCGCCGTACTCTCGGACTTTCGGTGACTGCGATCGACCCAGAGGTCGATGCCGGCTATCTGGCCGAGCCCTCGGGCTCCGACCCGCCAAGTACGGCGCCGAACAGGGCAAACCAGATACTGGCTGCCCTTCCCGATCGTTATCGTCGCATTCTCGAGCTCCGATTCCTCGAAGCCTGCTCGATCAAAGAGGCGGCGAAAGGCATGGAAGTAAGTGTCGGCAACGCCAAGGTCCTCCAGCACCGTGCCTTGCGAATGGCGGCCAAAGTAGCCGAGGAGCTCGGACAATGACGAAGCGTCGACTCGCCGCATATCTCGACGCGTTGGCGGATGGGAAGCGCCCAGACTCGTTTGACGTAGACCCCGAGGATGTTGATGTCCTACGCACGGCGATCTCCGTTCGATCAGCTCGTCCGGGAGACGCAGTGCCAGACGACGGATTCGTTGATCGGCTGTACGAGGAGCTAGCCGAAGAGGCCAAGCCCCGAGTGGTGTCCATCACCCGGCAGGGAAGAGATCGCCGCCGCCGCACCGCCCTGGCCGCTCTGGCGGCGAGCCTGGTGCTGGTGGGAGGGACGGCCGCCGTCACCGAGTCCCTCAGCCAGGGGGCAGTGACACCCGCCGCTGTGACGGCACCTCACGGATCGTCACTGCGCACCGGAACCTTTGAAACGGCCGATGGTCGGGTGATGGGTCAGATCGTGGCATCTCAAGGGAATCCCTCGTGGGTGTTCATGAATGTCGCCGGTACGAACTACACGGGCGCGGTTGTCTGCAAGTTGCAAGTGGAGGACGGTTCCACGGTGGCCACGGGGGTATTCGGACTTCACGGTGGAAAGGGAGAGCTGTCAAAGTCTGTCCAGGTGGATGTCGGTCAGCTGCGGGGAGCGAAGCTCGTAACGCCGTCCGGGGCTGTGGTGGCCTCCGCTACCTTCGCCTGAGCCTCCTGACATTCGGCATTCCAGGCCGTCCGAGCCGCCTTGCCTCTACCTTGGAACGCGTCTCTGTCCCCGAGCGGATCGCTGTATGCGAGCCGATCCTGTCGACGAAGGACCGAGGTCCCGATCACTGGGTTTCGAGAGGATGCCCCTTGCTCCAGCGTGGACGCCTTTTTGGCACTCGACAAGGCGACGCTGTCGTCAGGCGTCGAATCTGCAACTGGGTCAGATTCAACAAATTCCGGTCAGTGTACCGGAGCCTGTCGCAAACCCACTCACCGGCGCATGCACGACATGACAGAATCGTCCGTCACCGTCCTGCCCGACCGATCGGACCAATTCTCCGCTCGGAGGACCAAAACGAGAGGCCCCGTGCTGGCACAGAAAGGAAGGCCGAGTCGGCCCGAGGCCGTTATTACGGACGGTTGTGTCGAGCGGCTCAATGCAGCGTCGGAGAGACACGAGACCGGGTCGGCCGCAGGGTGAGGCCGTGATCCCGACCAACCGAACGATCACCTGACCCCACGCCCGCCCAGGGGTGAGACCCGAGGTTGCAAGAGCGCTCGCCTTACCGCTCCGGGTCGGCGGACACTGACTCCTGACAGGGCAACGCCTCGGTCACCGCAACGCGCAGTGACCGAGGCGTCGGTTTGGTGGAGCCACGGGCGGCCACAAAGATCTCGTGCTCGTTGTACCAGCTGATCTCAGTAGCCGTAGCGGCCGGTGGTCGGGGCGGGAGCCGGGGCGGTCCTTGTGGTCGCGTTGCCATGATTGACGGCTATTCGCGGACTGGCCACAAAGAAGTTCTGCACGCCTTGACCGGTTACCTGTAGTGGACCGTCTTCGGCGAAGGTGTAGAGGAAGTGGCCGTTGTAGGTAACCTGGCGACCATTGGTCGTAAGCACCGTGGACAAGACACCAGTGGAGCCGGATGCGGTCGGGTGCTTGGCAATCAGGGGCGGCCACAAGGCGGCGAGCTCGCCTGTCACTTTCGACTTCGAAGCGGTGTCCGGCTTGTAGATATAGAGAGGAAGCCCTTTGGAATTGACCAGAATGGACTCTGTCGCTCCGCCAACCTTTACCTTCGCGGTGCGCAACGTCGTCGATGTAGAGATCCGCGGTGAGTTCACCTCGGTGATGGCCAAAGGCGCTGGGCTCCCAAATGGCATCACGGCCTGCGCCATGCCAATGGGTGTCGCAGCAACAGCTGTCGGTGTTGAGCTCACAGCCGTCTCCGCAACGGCTACACCTCCGCCCAACGTGACTACTGAGACTCCGGCCATAACGATCGACGTGCGGAAATTCTTCATCGTCTCTCTTCTCCTGTTTGGGTTGACATGTTGTCGATTCGGATCCCGTGAACGACCAGCTGCTTCTACGTCCTCCGTCTTTGGGACCTGAACTCTCCTCTGAGCGAATTGGTCAGCTGGCACTCCAGCCACACTCCCAATACAAGAAGATGACCGACCGCGGTGATGGCGTGACGATCTACCTGACGGCGAGGTCGCCGGGTATGCGCCTGTGCGGACTCCTGACGCTGCATAAGATGCTCGCTCTCATAGGAAATCGGTATTGTGGTTCGTTGTTGAATACGGCGACGGGTTACAACATCGAAATGAGGTTGAGCGCCTAAAGGAAAAGGACCACCAACTGCCTCGGAGACACCTTGCCGGATTTGTCGTGGCATGGCTCGCCAACAGGCGGCTCATTTCAGAGGACGTCATCACCGGCATCGAACACTTCATGGGCGGTATCAGTGCTGAGCTCTCGCCCGTGTGACGCAGGCAGAGCTATGGAACGCTCGGGTTCTGTCACGACTCACCTCGACGAGGCAGACCGTCAGGCGAACGTGGCGGAAGCGACTATCGCTCCCGAGGGAGTGACCAATCGCAAGCCACCTCCTGGTCAGAGCCCAAAACCCGCTCTGAGCCGGTAGAATGGGATGCGGCGCTACATGGCGAACGATTCTGGGAGCCTTCTTCGTGGACTTTTAATCCCAAGGTGGGTGAGATCGCGACTCGCACGGCCCACCGCTAATCCGAGTTCAGATGCCTTGAAAGCAAGATTTGGTCCTTTAGCGCAAGCCCAGGCACGGGTTGCTTCGGCGGGTCGAGTCCGACCGAAAGGCAAGCGTGCCGGATCAGGCAATCACTTGGCTAGGTGGCCTGCATCAACGGGCAACGTGACACCAGTGATGTAGCGCGATTCGTCCGATGCCAAGAACAACACCGCGTTGGAGACGTCGACCGACTCCACCCAGGGGATCGGCAAGATATTGGTGGTGCAGAAGGCCGGTGCGACGTCTTCGCGGGTGGGATGAGGATTGTCGGGGAGAAAGAGTCGCCAGGTTCGCTCGTTCTGGATCATGTGAGTATCGACGGAGGTCGGGTGTACCGAATTAACCCGGACCATGTGCGGACCGAGCTCATTCGCCAGGCTGCGCATGATCCCAACAACCCCGTGCTTGGCTGCCGCGTAGTGCACCGTGTTCGTGACGCCTTTGAGACCGGCCGCTGAGCTGATAAGCACCAACGATCCGCCATGGTCGTTGGCGATTAGGCGGGACATCGACACCTTGCACGTGTTCCAGACGCCCGTGAGGTTGACGTCGATGACGTCACTCCAGCATGCCTCAGTCACGTCCGTGGCGGCAGCGATCTCGAAGATTGCAGCATTCGCCACGACGATATCCAGGCCCCCAAGCTGCCCGGCGCCCTCTTCCACCGCAGCACTGAGAGCCGCGACATTGCGGACGTCGGCCTTGGTGGCAACGATACGGCGCCCAAGGGCCTCGACCTGGCGCACCGTCTCGGCGAGATCCTCGTCGGTGGCTGGCGGATAGAGGTTGATGGTGTCGACCGGTCCGCACAGGTCGACGGCGATGATGTCCGCTCCCTCCTCGGCCAGCCGAACGGCATGGCTTCGACCCTGACCGCGAGCCGCCCCGGTGATGAACGCCACCTTGCCCTCCACACGTCCGGCCATATCGATATCGCTCCCTTGCTCGTTCGGACCGCCCGACTGGTCGGTCTATTTTGGTTGAAAGAATAGATGCCCTGACCTCGAGCCCTGACGGCCATGTGAGGTCTCAATCCGCATCTACGCGCCCCACTCGATGTGGGCCTGGATGGCACCGTCCTCAGCGACCCACCCTTTCGAAGCGGCGTAGCCGACCATGCCAGCCAGAGAGTCTTCCCACGCCTCCGGCGTGTTACTCCCGAATGCATCACTGGCCAACCGACGCACCGCCTCCAAATCGATGAAAGCGTTGCCGTCGGCCCCCAACCGACCTACTCCCTGAGCCTCCAAGACAGCGGCCACCAGTCCCGAGCCATCCTCCTCTGCGGAACCCAGCACTCGGAGGTTGAACCCTTGCATGATCTCGGGGTCACGGAGCACGACGGTGTCGGCTCCAAGGTCGATAACCACTTCCATGTCCTACTCCCTCGTCAGCGATTTCGGTTGGTTGCGTAGGGCGTCGCAGCTGAACAGAGTGCCAGGCATGAGGCGAGCATGCCTGGTGGTTCTTGGTCATTCCGATCATCATGTGCAGGCTTGTCTTCCGGTTTTGCGTCAGATCGGCTCGTGGTAACGGTTGTGGGCCTCGACTGAGTACCCAAATGCCAGGCGTTGCTACTCATCGCAGGTCCAGCTCGCCGGCACGGGCGAGGCGCACGGCTAACGCCATGAGCGCTCGACGATCGGGCTTCTGGCTAGGGAGCCAAGGGACGTCGTCCTCGGAAATGACAAAGAGCTGCTTGGGGATCTTGAAGGAGGACAGTTGATCCTTCAGCTGAACCAGGATCTCATTGGGGTCGATAGGCCCGAAGGCACCACGTTCGGACGCCCACGGTACGACAAGGGCGACGACGCGCTGCCCGCTGGTGGGATGAGGGATGCCGACCACAAAGGCCTGCATGATCCCCCGACAACCCCGCAAGCAGTGCTCGACCTCTGCAGGGGCGACGTTCGATCCACCGGTCTTGATCATCTCCGACCGGCGGCCGGTGAAGAAGAGCCATCCGTCACGGAGGAAACCGTGATCCGACGTGTGGTACCACCCGTCGGCGTCGAACGTATCGCTCCGCTCCACTTTCTGCATGCCGAGCATCAGGGCATATCCTCGGACGATGATCTCACCCTCATCTCCATCAGGGAGAGGGTGACCTTTGACGGGGTCCACGATTTGCACCTCAAAGCCGGGAACGGCACGGCCGTAGGCTCCCCGGTACTCGATAGGTACTCCCTCCCTCTCCTGCTTGGCCGTGTAGAAGGAGTGAAGACCGCACGTCTCGGTCATCCCAAGCGAATTGCACACCAGGCCGATTTCCGGTGGACGCAGCTCAGCGGGGATCCGCTCGAACAGCGACCCTCCGAGGAGCGAGCTTAGGTCTGTGGATCCGAACCGAGGCTGGTCGGCGAGGGCCTGGGCCGCCGCCGGCCAGGTCAGGACGTGCGTGACCTGCTCGCGCTCGAGGGTCTCTAGTGCCACCGTGGGGTCGAACACTGGCTGGGTCACAAGCATCGCCCCGGCTACGAGGGCGCGGAACAGAGTGTTGTGGAACCCCCCAATCCAGAAAAAGGGCATCGACGTCCATAGCCGGTACGTGTCCCGCCAGCCAGACATCGCGGCCAGGTTGACTGCGTGGCGAGTCATAGCGCCGTGGCCGTGTAGTACTCCCTTGGGTTCGGCGGTGGAGCCCGAGGTGTAGAGCAACATCATGGGGTCCGCCGGCGTTACGTCTCCCTCCATGGCCGCCACCTGTTCAGCCAGCTCGGCCGATGGTTCGTCGTCTAGATCAGCGCCGTAGCCGCCAGTAGCCCAGGAGACTGGCGATTCGTCCCAGAAAAGTACGCCGCGCAGCTGCGGCATGCTGGGTAAGAGCAACTGCGTCCGCCGTTTGACACCAAGCTCAGGTGCGATCGAAGCCAGCCGTTCCGCGTAATCGTGGTGCAGGAACGACGAGACCCCGAGGACGAATCGCACGTCGGCATGGTTGAGGAAGCGGCCCAACTCTGACTCCGTGTAGAAGGTGCTGACGGGAACAGCGACGGCACCCAACCGGACCACCGCGGCCCATGAGACGGCCCACGCCGGTCCATTCGGGAAGAGCACCGCGATCTTGTCGCCTTTCGACACCCCCACCTCGACCAGGCGGCAAGCCAGATGCCGTGATCGAAGATCGAGCTCGGCATAGGTGAGTCGTTCCTGGTTCGTCACGACAAAGTCGTGGTCACCCCATCGCCGCGCCGCGTCGCCCACTGCATTCCCGGCCGTCGGCACGTAGTCAGGAAAGATGGCGTCATCCGCCGCCGTCATGGACGATCGCTCACCAAGTTCGGGACACAGCTGCTCTGCAGAAGAGCCAATGTCATCGGCGGATATTCCTGGATGGGGAGCGGGAAGCAATCATCCGACTATACGGTCGAATAGCTCAATATTTCCATAATCCGGCCGGAACGGCAACCCGAAGCTCGACGCCGCGTTTCGAGCAGACTGGCGCCAATCGCGGCAAACATGCGTCGACTTGGACAGCGATCTACGGTGAACGGCGCCCCCCTGTGACCCATCGCTCCGCCCGTCGTGATGGGCCCCGGAACCTCGCCAGATCTGGGGAACCTCATGGACGCTTGTCGAAGGTATGGGTAAGGGCTGGGTCTCGGACCGCCGCCGACTCGAGCACCTGCTCGATGGCATGCAGCAGATCGTCATCGAGTACTAAGTCAACGGCCTCCGCGTTCTGCCGCACCTGCTCGGGCCTGCTGGCTCCGATGATGGCCGACGACACGTTTTGGGTCTGAAGGACCCAAGCCAACGCCATGGACTCCGGGGAGTACCCGGCTTCGCGCGCCACCGCAACGAACTCCTGGACGGGCACCAACACCTCGTCGCGGAGCAGAAAACCGATCATCTCCATCCCGTCGGACGCCGTCGCCCGTGAACCGGGCGGCGGCGCGGCGGCGGGAAGGTACTTACCCGTCAGCACGCCTTGGGCGAGCGGCGAAAAGACAACTTGCCCGATCCCCTCTTGCGCGCAGAGCGGCGCCACCTCCGGCTCGATGACGCGCCACAGCAACGAGAACTGGGGCTGGCTCGCCACGATACGATCAAACCCCATCTCGTCAGCCACTTGAAGCGCCTCGTCAATCTGACCTGCTGTCCACTCTGATACTCCGATGTAGTGGACCTTGCCCTGTCGGACCAGGTCGTCGAACGCCCGCAGGGTCTCTTCGATTGGTGCCTCGTTGTCGAAGCGATGCGCATACAGCACGTCGACGTGATCGGTGCCCAGGCGACGGAGCGACGCGTGGAGTCCTTCAATAATGTGCTTGCGCGACAGCCCTCGATCATTCGGGTTGGGCCCCATCGGGAAGAAGACCTTCGTCGAGATTTCGATACCGTCTCGAGGGACGCCCTTGAGGGCTCGGCCCAGGACCGATTCCGCGACCCCCATTGCGTACATGTCGGCTGTGTCGAAGCTGGTGATGCCCACGTCGAGGGCTGTTCGGACGCAATCCACCGCGGCGTCCTCCTCGAGCTGACCCCCATGCGTGAACCAATTGCCGTATGAGAGGGCAGAAACCATCATGCCCGTGCGTCCAAGGTGGCGATATTCCATGTACGTACTGTAGTTCTTTCTTCTATGACTAGCGAATTATTTGAGCGAGTTTAGAGTAAATTTTGAAGGGAAATGGAACATATAAGTTGGTCGCTGGCTGGGTAGGTGACTTCGCTAACAGACAACGACTTGGTGCAACTGGAGTGAGTGTGACGTCGGCCTTCCCGTTCCCACTTTCCACTATCTCCGACGACCTCACTCGTTCAGATCATGTGTATCCGCGTGCTTTCATATCGTCACTGTCCGGGCGACCGATCCAAAGATGAGCTCATGTGTTTCGGCCGGCGACGCCACCGAACGACCGGCACGGCGACACAGGTCGGCGGCCTCGGCTACGAGCTCGGCGTTCGTCGGCTTCCGGTCTGGATCGAAGTGCTCTTCGAGTCCTACGTGAAGGTGGCCCCCCAGCTCCAGGGCCAACAACGGTACGGCCGTATCCATCAGGTCAGCCCCCCACACGGACACCGACCACGGAAGTCCGGTCCCCTTCAGCATCTCTACGTACGCTCGCAGTGCATACTCCGTCGGAGGAAGCCCGAACGTCACGCCTCGCCCCTTGGCGAACATGCCCCACTCACCCCCGAAGTAGAACTTGACCATTGAGCCCGCCGGGAGGTGCCCTGCCCTGTGATAGCTAAGCACGGTCTGGAGAAATCCTGGCTCGTAGATCGCGATCGACGGGCCCATCGACAGGTCTTCACAGATGGCAAACCCAGCCCGGATGTCCGCATAGGAGTTCACATACGAGTACCCGGTCGGAAACCCTTCTGCATCCGGGTGCCCGAAGTTGGTGCACCCGGGATCCACCACGGCGAACTGCACCGGGATCTGGGCCGCGATGAGAGAGTAGTGCCGGTACTTCTCATCCATCGTGTTCGTGGCATCCCCCGACAAGGTCGGGTACCACAGAGTGTTGGGGCGTTCGGTGAGGACCGGGGCCCATGCCTCTAGGTACGCCTCGGCCGCCTTCTCCGGGTCGAGGAAGACATCGTGATTGTGGGCATGGATGATGGCTGCGCCCGCGTCTAAGCATCGCTTTGCGTCCTCGGCCACTTCCTCGGGCGTAATCGGGATATGCGGGTTGCGCTCGCGCGAGTTGACGCCGTTTATCGCGGCCTCGATGATCACTGGATCGCCTGTCATGGAGTGCTCCTCTTGTTGGATTTCCTGGTGCGATTCGATCTAGTCAGGACGAGTGTTTCATTCCTGAGACCATGGGGAAGTGCCCTGATCGACGTGCTCCGACATCTCGGCGATCCTGGTCTCATCGAACCGGAACTAATAGCTGTAGGTATTTTCATATGGGGATTCGTGGCACCCCCGATCGGACAACGGCCGTCAACATGCCCAGTTCCATTTGGTGGTTCCGTCGTCGATCCCCACGTTGAGAGACGACCGCGCCGCACTTGGACAATCGTCATATCCGGAAGAGACGGCGAGCATTGAGCTCCACGATGGTTCGAACGTCGTCAGTTGGCACGTCGGCGAATACCTTCTCGGCGTTGGTACGGCTGTGGGGCCACAACGAATCAGCGTGGGGGTAGTCGGACTCCCACAGGAGCCGGTCGGTGCCGATCGCCTCTCGTGTTGCGACGCCCAAGGGATCGTCGATGAAGCATCCCCACATGTGGTGCCTGATGCGCTCCGAGGGTGGCACGTCCGGGTTGAGGGGCGGACCTTCTGTGGCCCGCCGGTAGGTCGTCCAGGCCTGGTCCAGGCGCATCATGGCATAAGGGATCCACCCGATCCCTCCCTCGGCGTAGACCACCTTCAAAGCGGGGTGGTCGTCGAACGTTGTCGACAGAGCCAGTTCGGCCATCGACCCGAATAGGGTGATCCCGAAGAGGGAGGTGAGTACCGCCTGGTTAGCTCCAGGCGACACGTATGGGCCGATCCGGCTGCTCCCGAAGTGCATGCAGAGCGGAAGGTCGGCCTCCTCGGCGGCAGAGAACACCCTGTGCCAAGTACCGGAGTGGAAGGCCTCCAGTCCGACGGCCGCCGGATTGTCGGGGAAGGAGATTCCACGTGCACCCTTGGCTGCGCATCGTTCGATTTCGCCCACGGAGGCAGCGGCGTCCCACAGCGGCAGGATGATCAGACCGATGTACCGCTCGGGTGCGGCCGAACACCACTCGTCGAGGATGAAGTCGTTGTAGGCCAGCACGCACAGTTGCGCCAGGTCCTTGTCCTTCCCGTCGATGAACTTGTTCCCGGCGAAGCCGGGCAGGGTTGGAAATGGCGCCTGGACAGCCACCCCGTCGGCGTCCATGTCGGCCAGCCGGGCCACCGGGTCCCATGCCCCCCGGCGCATGTCGTCAAACCGGAGCGGATCGGCGGAGAGGTGCGCCGGATCCGTCCCCGCCGTAGCGGCCAGGCCAACGGTGGGGACCAGTTGGTCCTCGTACTTCCACAGCTGCGAGCCGGCTGGGATGGCCATCGGGTTCGACAGGCCCATGTCGAGCACCATGTCCTCTGCTACCTCGATAACGTGAGGTCCCCTTTCGTGGTGGCGCGCCGGGAGACGGTCGGTCCACACGGTGGGGGGTTCGCAGAGGTGGTCATCCACCGACACCATGGCGATGTCAGGGGTCAAGGGCATCTCACGCTCCTCCGATCGCAACCACGCTGCGCCCCGTGTGCACGGGGCTACGAGACCCGAGCATGTGGACGCCGAACGGCGGGCCGGACGAGCTGCCCGGGCAGCTCGGAGCTTGCCTCCTCGCCGGCCACTGGGGAGCCGGCGATGCGGACGCCGTTCACGAAGACCGAATGAATGCCCTCGGGCGCCGGCGCCGAGAGACGCTCGGCATCACCAGGGAAGTCCCGGAGACGGCGGGTGGGACCGGGTGCGATGGTCTCAGGGTCGAACACCACGATGTCCGCAGCCTGGCCGACCAAGAGCGTACCCCGGTCGTCCAGACCGAAGAGCGCCGCCTGGGCTCCTGTAAGCCTACGCACCGCTTCCTCAAGGGACATGACGTTGCGGCCCCGTACCCAGTTCCCGAGGAAGTCGGTGGCCTGGGGGGCGTCGCATAGCTGGTCGAGATGGGCCCCTGCGTCGGAGATGCCCAGGGCGCAATGGGGCTCTCGCAGCAGGCGGTCCACCTCGTCCGGATCGTCGTTACAGACGGTGCACTGTACGCGCAGGCCCAGATCGGCTTCATCAAGGGCCAGGTCGAACAGCACCTCGAGGGGATGCTGACCTTGCTGGACAGCAAGGTCCGAGAGGCTGGCGCCGACCAGTTCGGCATGGCCAACGGACTCCGCGATCGTGAACGTCTCCCAACGGGGGCCCATGATTACCTGCTCGTTGGCTCCGGTGACGGCCTGTTGCCGCCACGCCGGGTCTGTATATGCCGCTCGGCGATTGGCTAGCGAGCTGGTCATCAGGTCGGCGAATGCCGGGTTGGGTCCGAAGGGGAACGGGTGGGCCATGCTGAAGCCGAACACCAGGGGCCGAGGTGAGACCTGCGGCCACACCTCGGCACCAGCGGCCCACCCTGCTCGATGGAGATCGATCTGGCGCCGGTGGTCACCGCTGGGCATGCTCATCAGGGCGCCATACGTGAAGGGGATGCCGACCTGCGGTTGCAGGCGGTACAGGTCCTCGTGAGTGCACTGCTCACCGGCCACCAAGGCGACGACGCCCCGGCC
>DATMMO010000271.1:0-5357 GCA_035569695.1 Acidimicrobiales bacterium
CCGCCATCCTCTTCGGTACCCCCATCAACCGAAGCCTGTTCGATGCCGCCCTGTTGGGCATCGTCGGGTTCGTCCTGTTCGCCGGGTTCGCCACCACGGTGCTGCTGACCGACCAGCCCCTCCGACTGCTGGGTCGGGCCATCGAGTGGGCGCGCAATCGCATCCTGCGCCATCGAGCCCCCCTGACCGGGCTCGGCCGTCAGCTGCTGAAGCAACGCGATCTCATCCGCGGCGTCCTGGGCCAGCAGTGGTGGCAGGCCGTCTTGTTGTCCGCCGGTCGCCTGGTCTTCGACTTCCTGTGCCTGCTCTGCGCGCTGCGAGCGGTGGGCAGCCGACCGAGCCCGGCCCTGGTCCTGATCGCCTATGCGGTGACAGGCATCATCGGCATGATCCCGATCACCCCTGGGGGGTTGGGCATCGTCGAGGCCAGCCTGAGTGGGTTCTTGGTTCTGGCCGGCGTGGATTCGGGCGCCGCCGTACTGGCCACGTTGGCCTACCGGCTCGCCTCCTACTGGCTCCCCCTGCTGGCCGGCCCTGTCGCCTACGCCGCCTTCAAGCGTCGTTACCGGCACGCGCCCCCGCCATCGACGGACAGGGCCGAGGCCATGCCGGCCTGAGCCGGGCCGAACCGGGTCGGTCTCAGAGGATGAACTTGATGGCCAGGATCCCGGCGCACATGAGCAGGCAGGTGGCAATCTGCCCGGCCAGCGCCATGCCTCCCTGCTGACCCCGAACCCCGGCGATGGCCTCGAACACGAGAAGGAGGACGATGGACGAGATCAGGGCGGCGATGACGGCCTCATGGGACGAGGCCCCAAAGGCCAGGGCGAGGAGGAACACCAGGATCTCGGTCAGCCCTCCCCTGACGATCGTCCACTGCGTACCGAGCTCTTTGATGACCCCGTGGGGGGGCGGATCATCGGGACCGGGCGTCAGCCGGGCGGCCAGGGTATAGGCATAGGCGTGGGCCAGCCAGTACACGATAAGGGTCCCGACCACGGCGGCGAGGTCCTGCACGGCCGGTTTGTTCTCGGTGCTCTCGGCAGCAAAGAGCACGCCGACTGCCAGGGTGCCGTACACCGTGCCCACCGGGTTGGCTGCGGGCAGCAGGAAATTAGCAATGACCCGGGCCACTGACCGAACCCGACCGTCACGTTCCGCTCCCACCTCACCTGCGCTTGCGCTCACCTCGACAGCTCCCAGCTCCAACGACCGAATGAGCCCAGCACGTTATCGGGCGATCAGCGGTTGGGGTCCCGTCTACCAGTAGACGCCATCGAGCATTCGCCGCAGATGGGCGTGGTGAGCGATGGCGTGGTCAGGGTCCTCGGGCATCTCCGCCTCGCCGAAGCGGATCGACCGCCGGGTGATGCGGAACATCACGATGGCGTAACGGAGGGCGGCGTAGGCGGTGTAGAAGTCGAGATCGCGGGGCTCGTAGCCGGTCAACGCCTGATAGGTCTCGGCCACGTCCTCCCGGCGCATGACATCGGGCAGCCCGGGCATGCCCAGGTCCTCGACCATGTCCTGGAAGGAGCGGTGGATGTAGATCATCCAGCCCAGGTCGATCTCGCGAGGGCCGATCGACGCCATCTCCCAGTCGAGCACGGCAACGGGGGTGAAATCGCGGAACATCATGTTTCCGATCCGGGCGTCGCCCCAACTGAGGAAACCGTCGTCCTCGTTCTCGGGCCAGTGGTCCTCGAGCCACTCGAAGCCCCGCTCGATCAGGGGCGACCGGACGCCATCGGATGCCACCCAGTCGTAGTAGGTGCGCTGGTTCCGCACGTGGGCCCGCAGGTGGCTCTCCCCGGCGGCATTCTCGGCCAGGAAGCCGGCCGGGCCGTCCACCGTGAGCTGGTGGAGCGCAGCCACCACCTCGACGGCCTGGCGTTGGAGCCGGAGGCGATCCTCGGGATCGGCGTCGAAGAACCAATTGTCGCCGAAGGTGTAGGGCATCACATCGGGGGGGACGATGCCCTCGATCCGCTCCATCACGAAGAAGGGGACGCCGATGGCCTCGGTACCCGTCTCCAGCCACAGGACCCGGGGAACGGGCACGTCGGTGTGCTCGGCCGCCAGCTGCATGGCCTTGAACTGGCGCTCCATGTCGTAGACGCGAAACACCGGATCGGCCCCGGGATCGGGGGCGATGCGGGCCACCAGTTGTCTGGGTTCGGGCTCTCCGGGCACGGTCAGGTCGAAGAGCACCGTCTCCGACGACATCCCGTTGGACGCGGGGACGATGAGCTCGGACACGACGGCGCCCGGTGCCTTGGCTGCCACCCAGGCCTCCATCTGGGAGCGCAGGAGTTCGTAGTCCCGCGTCGATGTCTTCGGTCGTTCGCCGGTCGGCTCGTGGCTGATGGTCATGGGTACAACACCCCTCAGTGTTTGTCGTGGTTCTGGTGGCTGCGCCGGGCGTGCCGGATACCGTAGGCGCTCCAGTTGTCGTGATCCTCGCCGTAGGCGGAGATCCCGTCGAAGGACCACTCGGTCAGGCAATTCACGGTATAGAGGTTGGGATTGAGGAAGAGGCCCAACCCGTTGAGGCATCGCCCTTCGGCGTGGAGCGGGCGGCCCCGATCGTCGACCAGGTCGAGCACGACGGCCCGGGGGTAGCCGGTGCCGTCGTCGCGCTCGGTGACGGTACGGGTTCCCGAGGCCACCTTGGCCCATTCCCCGTCCCGCAGCAGGTAGCCGTGAATGGCCATGCTCCCGGACCCGAAGTCCATGGTGATGGCGTGGAAAGCGTCCTGGTCCGAGGCCGTGGCATAGCTGTACCCGCCCGATTGGGCCGGCGACCCGTGGATGCCCCGGCCGAACTGGGAGCGGACGCCCCAGGAGCGATCCCGGAACCCGAAGGCGTCGACGGGGATCTCCTCGCCCTCGAGGACGATTGTTCCCACGTAGCGACCGGGTTGGTCTAGGTGGGACTGCCCCAGGTAGTTCGGGCGGGCGATGGACGTGAAGGCGAGGCGGACACTGATCTCGGACCCTTCGTCCCCGTCGGGGTCGTCGTAGGCGATCTCGTAGCGGTGCAACGGCTCCAGGCAGCGATAGGCGATGCCGTTGGGCAACCTGATGTCCGAGAGGGGCTGGTCAGGCAGGGGCAGATGCCAGAACTGGCGGGCGTGGAGGATGTCGTCGGGACGGTGGCCTGTCTCATCCCAGAAGAAGGCGCCACCGGCCAGGACCTTCTGGTTGGGCCGGAAGAACGGGTACAGCTGTCCCGACAACCGCCGCTCGGGCACGGTGAAGGTGAACCAACAAGTCTCGGTCCAGTAGGGATCGTCGCTGGTGGGCGGGTGGAACTCGTCGTCTTGATGGTGCTGGTCCACCCGCGGCCCCCCCTGCAAAAATGGCCTGTCCGAACTGGTTCGCCCTGAAGGTACTACGCGATGACCCGAGGCATGGACGGACGCGGGCCCGATCGGGTCCTGGTCATCGACCAGGTACTACGGGCTGACCGGATCGGAGACCGGGGGCGGCGCCGTGGCCGGCGCTGCGGGGTCCGGCGGTGTGGGGCTGGCAGCTTTGCCATCGCCGGGCACAGGCGAGAAGTAGGCGGTGGCCACATAGGCCACGGTCACGGCCACGATCACCAGCGGTATGGAAGCGCCGCCGGCCGAGTCGGTCAACAAGGCGGCCAGCAGCACCGAGGTCAGTGGCAGCTTGAGCATGACCACGCACATGGCGCCGATGCCCATGGCCACGGCGGGCACCATCGGGAGGCCGGGTAGGTGGGACAAGGCGAGGCCACCGACCGCCCCGATGAACAGCGCGGGGAAGATGGGACCACCGCGAAAGCTGCTCAGCGAGACGCTGTAGGCGATGGCCTTGCACACCACCAGCAGCACAAGGGCGGCCAACGACCAGCCCGCCGCGTGCTGGACGACGGGCCCGAGGGCGGTCTGACCGGAGAAGAGGACCACGGTGGAGCCCTTCCCCGTGCCCGCTTCGAACAGGATGGCGATGCCGGCCACGGCCAGACCGGCCACCGGGGTCAACAGGACCCGTCGCTTCTCGATGTGCGTGCGGGCGAACAGGGCGAACCAGCGGACGGCACCCCCGAGCACCACGGCGGCCAGTCCGATGACGAGGGCCCAACCGAATTCGGCAATGTCGGGTGAGGGAAAGTGAGGGAGGTGGGGAATGGCCAAGGTGAAGGTGCCGAACCCCGTCCAGCTGTTGAGGCCGACGAAGATGAGGTAGCCGATGCCCGCCGACAGCAGGCCGGGTACCAGGACCAGGCTCATGAGCGGTCCACCCAGTCCCGACGCCTCCATCAACAAGAAGGCACCGAGCAGTGGGGAGCCGAACAGGGTGCTGATGGCGGCGAAGCTCCCTGCCGCGGCCAGGACGGTGGAGAACATCGGGGGGGCATCTCGCTTGGCCAGCTGGACGGCGCAGACCCCGAGCCCTCCGCCGATGGCGATGAGTGGCGCCTCGGGACCGAGGACGACACCGAGGGTCAAGGTGGCCAGAGCGGCGAGCACGATTCCCGGGAGCTCGAGGGGCACGGGTCCGCCCGCCCCCACTTGGAACCCGTCGGCGGGAGAATGCCCACCGGTGCCGGGTAGGTACTTGATGGCCAAGGCCACGAGCACTCCGCTGACCGCCAGCAACGGCGCCGGCCACCAGAGGGGCACGGTGTGGAAGCCCAGCGCGTGGGGAAGATCGGTGTACACCTTGTGTTGGGTGTAGGAGACCAGCTCCAAGAAGAAGTAAGCCAGGGCGGAAATGGGGACGCCGATGGCTGCGGCCAGCACCAGTACGAAGAGGTAGGAACGGCTCTTCAGCAGCTCCAGCGGATTGGAGGTATCAGCCATGGGACGCACATTGGATCACGTTGGAGGCTGACGGTCCATCCATCTGGATCGGTGGAGTCCAGCACTAACGTCGTCGGTCTGAGCTCGACGGAAGAAGAGGACCTTGGTCAACGGCCCCGATGACAGCAGTGTGATCTCGCCATCGGCGGACGAGGGCGATGGCGCCGCTGCCGGACCGCTTGGCCCTCAGGCCGACGCGTCGCCGCCGTGGTGGCGATCCGGCGCGTTCCGCCAGGCCGTCCGGGCGTCGGACAGCTATGGGCTCCTGCTCGCCCTGTTGCTCCTCGACTACGTCCTGCTCTCTTTGATCCAAACCCGGAGATGGAGCGACCTCGTGGTGGGCGTGCCCATCGAGCTGTCCCTGCTCTTGGCCATGCACACCTCGCGCGCCAACATCCATGCCATCCGCCTCGCCCGCCTGGCCGGGGTGCTGGTCGTCACCCTGGGCATCGTCAGCGCGTTCACCGGCCAGAACCTGCTCTCGGGGGCCATCGGGTTCTTGTTCTGCGTGCTGCTCATCGTGAG
>DATMMO010000272.1:0-3294 GCA_035569695.1 Acidimicrobiales bacterium
CTCCCGCCACTGCTGCAGCCGGCGGCCGCCGCGCCGGCCAGCACCACTGCGCATCCGATCTGCAGTCCTCTGCGGTTCATCATCACTACCCCTTCGCCCGTTCGCTTGCCCGTCAGGTATACCCCCGCCTGGCCGGGACCACGCGGATCACCCGGCGGATCACCCGGCGGACCACCCGGCGGATCACCCGGCGGATCGACGCGGATCACCCGGCTGATCAGGTGGCATCCTGGTCCCCACGATCGCCGGTGCGGCCCGGCCGACGAGGCCAAGGCCGACGAGTTGAGGAACAAGGAGCGGATGTGCCGATCTATGCCCTGGGTGACCTGGTACCGACCATCGACGAGACGGCGTTCATCCACCCCGACGCGGTGATCATCGGCAACGTGACCATCGGCGCCCAATCCTCGGTCTGGCCCGGTGCCGTCCTGCGGGGGGACGGGGGCGAGATCCGGGTGGGAGCGCGCACATCGATCCAAGACGGGTCGATCGTGCACACCACCGTGCTCACCCCCACCAGCATCGGTGACGACTGCGTGGTGGGCCATCTCGTTCACCTCGAAGGGTGCACCATCGAGGACGGATGCCTGGTGGGGAGCGCGTCGGTGGTCTTGCACGACGCCGTCGTGCAGCGCGGCGCGGTGGTGGGGTCCAACGCCGTGGTCCCCGACAAGATGATCGTGCCCACCGGGTCGGTGGCCCTGGGGGTGCCGGCCAAGCTGCGGGAGGCGACCCCGGAGACCTTGGCCGGGATCGCCATCGGGGCGGAGCACTACGTGCACCAGACAGAGCTGTTCCGGGCTCAGCTGCGCCTCATCGGTTGACCGTCGGCGTCGGGTCGTCGGCCGAACGGGCCAGCTCGTCGAGCCGCCGGCCCAAGAAGCGCTGCTCGACGGTGTTGTCGGTGAGGCTGCGCGCCCGGCGGTAGGCGCTGGCCGCCTCATCCGACCGGCCGGACCGGCGGAGCAGGTCGGCCCGAGTGGAGTGGAACAGGTGATAGCCGTCGAGCTCGGCGCTGAGGTCGGCATCGTCGAGGATGGCCAGTCCGGCCGCCGGCACCTCGGCCATGGCCACGGCCACGGCCCGGTTGAGGTGCACGATCGGTGTGGGCTCCCACTCCAGCAGGCGGTCGTAGAGAAGGACGATGGTGGCCCAATCGGTGAGGCTGGCCCTCGGTGCCCCGGTGTGCAGCGCGCCGATGGCCGCCTTCAACTGATGGGGACCGGTTGCGCCCATGCCCTGGGCCCGGTCGAGCAGGGCGAAACCGGCGTTGGCCTTGGCCTTGTCCCACTGCCCTCGGTCCTGTTCCTCGAGGGTCAGGGGGTGCCCGGCACTGTCGACCCGGGCCGAGCGCCGGGAGTCCTGGAAGTGCAGCAAGGCGGCCAGGCCCAGGGGCTCGGGCTCGCCCGGGAGCAAATCGACCACCAGGCCGGCCAGCCGGAGGGCCTCGTCGCACAGGTCCACCCGCACGAGCTCGCTACCGCTGCCGGGCAGATAGCCGGCATTGAAGATGAGGTAGATGACGGTGAGCACGGCGTCCAGCCGCTGGGGCAGCTCGTCGGGGGTCGGCACCCGATAGGCGATGCCGGCCTCACGGATCTTGCGCTTGGCCCGGACGATCCGTTGGGCCAGTGCCGGTTCCGAGGTCAAAAAGGCGCGGGCCACCTCCTCGGTGGTGAGGCCGCCCAGGGAGCGCAGGGTCAAGGCCACCCGGGCCTCGAGCGACAAGGCGGGGTGGCAGCAGGTGAAGATGAGTCGAAGGCGGTCGTCGGCGATGGGCCCGGAGCCCTCGCCGGCGTCCCAGGCTATGGAGAGCTCGCCCCACACCCGGTGGCGCCGCTCGGCCGCCGCGGCCCGCCGGAGCCGATCCACCACCTTGCGCCGGGCCGTGGTCACCAGCCATCCGGCCGGATTGGTCGGGACCCCGTTCTGCGGCCAGGTGGCCGCAGCCGCGGCGAACGCATCCTGGAGCCCGTCCTCGGCCAGGTCGAAGTCCTTGACGATGCCGATCAGACAGGCCAGGACGCGCCCGCGATCGGTCCGGTAGGCGAGCTCCAACGCCTCGTCCACCGGACCGCCGCGGCCACGCATGTCCACAGGTTCCAGATCTACATCTCCGCCACGGGGCGGACCTCGACCGAGCCGTACTTGGCCGACGGCACCATGGCCGCGGCCTTGAGGGCCTGGTCGAGCTCGTCGCACTCCATGACGTAGTAGCCCGACATCCACTCCTTGGTCTCGGCGAAGGGGCCATCGACCGTCAAGGTCTTGCCGTCCCGCACCCGGATGGTGGTTGCTGTGCTCGGGTCGTTGAGCGGGGCTCCGGTGTACTCGCCCAGCTGCTCACCGAACGCGGCGTACTCGGCCATGAGCTCGTCCCATCCGGGGCCTCCGGGCTGGGGGTGCAGCTCGGGATCGTTGTGGATGATCAACATGTATTGCATCGTTGGCTCCTCGTTTGTAGGTGGCGGAATGTCCGCAGTGCCCAATTGACGCTGACCACCCCTCCGGATCGACACATCGCCGAATCTTTTTCGCTCCCCACCGTATGGGCTGGGGTTCTGACCTGCTGGTGACCGGGCCTCGTTGACAGGGGTGCAGCGGCCCTCCACACTGAAATGTGGGCCCAGTGCGCAGGGGGAACGATGACGACCAAGGTGTATCAGCTGCCGGTGGACAAGACGGGCTGGCAGACAGGGGACAAGACGGGGACGGCCACGTTCACCTGGGACTACGACAACGGGCGAGACAAGCTCATCAATCTGTACGAGAAGGGCAAGAGGAAGCAGTGGGACGCGGCCGAACGCATCGACTGGTCCCACGACCCGGACCCGGAGAACCCACTTCAGTTGCCTGACGAACTGGTACCTATCTTCGGGTCACCGGTGTGGGACAAGCTGAACACGGTCGAGCGGGGCAACGTGCGACGGAACATGGTGGCCTGGCAGTTCAGCCAGTTCCTCCACGGCGAACAGGGTGCGCTCATCTGCACGGCCAAGATCGTGGAGACCGTCCCCGACATCGATTCGAAGTTCTACGCCGCCACCCAGGTGATGGACGAAGCTCGCCACGTCGAGACCTATTCGCGGTACCTCGACAAGATCGAGATCGCCTACCCCATCAATGACAACCTGAAGTCCCTGCTCGATGACGTGCTCACCGATTCGCGGTGGGACATGACCTATCTGGGCATGCAGGTGCTGATCGAGGGGCTGGCCCTGGCTGCATTCGGGCTCATCCGGAACACCGCCGGCGACCCGTTGGGCAAGGCGGTCAACGCCTATGTCATGCAGG
>DATMMO010000273.1:0-3065 GCA_035569695.1 Acidimicrobiales bacterium
GGCGGTACACCAGGGCGGTCAGGGTCCCGAGGGCGGCGTGGAGGCCGGCAATGTGGATGGTCTGGCTGCCCCGGCCCCGCATCGGCGGCAGGGAATGATCGTCGTACCCGTTGAGCCAGGCCACCCCGGACGCCGCCGACAGGGTGAGATCGGTCCACGGCTCCTCCGAGCGCGGGCTGGCCCGCCCGTGGCTGGTGACCGAAGTCCACACCAGCTCAGGGCGCCGGGCCCGGAAATCGGTGTGGTCGAGTCCCAGCGACGCCAGCCGCCCCGGTCGCTCCCCCTCGAGCACGATGTCGGCCGAACCGACCAGCCGGCGGAAGTCGTCGGCCCCATCGCTCGAGGCCAGGTCGATGACCACGCTCTGCTTGGACGCGTTGTAGTACCACCACCAGAGGCTGCGGTCGGGGTGGGGCTGATCGTCCACAAAGGGCCCGAATGACCGCGTGAAATGCCCGCCCGGAGGCTCGACCACGATGACCTCGGCCCCCAGGTCGGCCAGCGTCCGGCCCGCCCATGCGCCCCACAGGCCGGCTAGCTCGACGACCCTCGCCCCCTCCAGCGGCCCGGTCACAACACTCCCCCTTCGTGCAGGGCTGTGAACTCGTCATCGCTCAGGCCGACCAGATCGCAGAACACCTCGCGGTTGTGCTGACCGAGCAGCGGTGCGCCCCGGCTGATGTGCCAATCGGTCTCGGAGAGGTGGACGGGGACGCCGTCGACCCGCACGTCGCCGATCTCGGGATGGTGGGCGACGGGGAACATGCCCCAGGCGGCGTTGTCGGGATCGTGCTCGATGCGATCCTCCGACATGGCCACGGCCGCGGCGGGGACGCCGACCGATCGCAGCTCGGCGGCCACCTGTTCCCGGTCCCGCTTCGAGGTCCACCCGGCCACCAGACCATCGAGCTCCTCTTGCCCGACGAGTCGGCCGGCGACCGTCCCAAATCTGGGGTCGTCGGCCCATGCCTCGCCACAGGCGCGCCCGAAGGCCGACCAGTCCTCGTCGTCCCGACAGGCGATGGCCACCCAACGGTCGGGCTCACGCGTCGGGTAGATGGCGTGGGGGGCCATGGCCGGCCGGTCGCTGTGGTTGGAGTCGGGTAGGCCGGGCCGGCGCAGCGGGCGGTCGTTGACCGTGTAGTCGAGCAGGTCCGGCCCGGTGAGGCCGAGACCCGCCTCGGTGCAGGACATGTCCACCCACTGGCCCTCTCCGGTGCGGTTCCGGTGGACCAGTGCGGCCAGGACGGACAGGGCCATGTAGTTGGCCCCCATGTGGTCCATGTAGGAGAACCCCCAGCCGGCCGGGGGGGCATCGGCCCGGCCCACGCCGAAGGTCAGCCCGCACACCGCCTGCACCACCGGGCCGAAGGTCTTGAATCCGGAGTAGGGCCCGTCACTGCCGAACCCGGAATTGGACACGTAGATGAGGTCGGGCCTGATCCGGCGCAGCTCCTCATAGGGGAAGCCCAATGTGGCCATCACCCCGGCAGCGAAGTTCTCGGTCACGACGTCCGATACCGCGATCAGGCGCCGGAGGAGGTCCCGACCGGCTTCGAGCCTGAGGTTGATGGTCACGCCCAATTTCTCGACGTTGTGGTTGTTGAACGCGCCACCCAGCTCGATGCCCAGGCGGTCGTCGACGTGAGGGACCACTCCCCGCAGGATGTCCCACCGACCCTGGCGGACGGGGTCCTCCACTCGGATGACCCGGGCGCCGAAGGCGGCCAGGTATCGGGTCGAACCGGCGCCGGCCAGCTGCCCGCTCAGGTCGCAGACGGTGATGTGGCCGAGCGCCGACGCCACCGTGCCCCCGTCGACCGTCTCGGAGCTCATCCCGCCGGCTACCACGTGCCTCGGGAGAGCCCCTCCACCGTGATGGTCTGCTTCTTGTTGTGGGAGAGCACGTAACGCTGGGACTGGTGGAGGTGCTCGGAGACCAGGCGGCGGGCGCGGTCGGCCTCGCCCTCCTCGATGGCACCGGTGATCTTCACGTGGGTCGACAGCACGGCCTCGCGGGCCGGTGCGTTCGGGTAGTCGCCGTGGGCGTTGCTGTCCTCGGCCCAGTTCGACTCGTGGTTCGACCACAGTGTTTCCAGTGACCCGGCCACCAGGGCCATGGTGGCGTTACCGCAACCGTGGACGACGGCATCGTGAAACCGGCGGGCCAGCCCGGTGAACGCCGGACCGTCGTCGATCTTCTCCTCCAGCTCCTGGTTGAGCCGGACCAGGGTGGCCACCAGCTTGGTTCGGCCGGTCGACGCCGCGGCTTCGGCGGCACAGGCCGGCTCGAACTCGGACAGGGCCACGGCCAGGTCGGCCAAGGGGATCTGGCGAGCCTGGAGCACCATCCCGAACATGTAGGCCGCCATCGTGGCCTTGGGCGTGTGGATGACGGCACCACCGATGTTGCCGCGGCGGACCGAGATCAGTCCCTCGGTCTCCAGAATCCGCATGGACTCCCGGATCGAGGGCTTGCTCACCGGGAACTCGACCAGGAGGTCGTCGACCTTGGGCAGCACGTCCCCGTCGTGCAGTTCCCCGTCCAGGATGCGCCGCCGCAGGGTGTCGGCGATCATCTCGGCCACCCGGGGCTGACTGAGCTGTCGCCGATGCTGCACGCCGTCACCCTCGTCGATAACACTCGGAGTCACCGCCGCAATGCTACACAGGGGGCACCCGCCATGATCAGGAACTTTGAGCTGATGGACCCGCCGGCACCACGGCCTACTCATGAACACCGGCCGCTCAGCGCCGCCGCCGCCCTCGAGGCGGTGCTGACCGAGCGACCCGACGCTGAGGCAGTGGTGGCCCGGAGCGGCCGACTGACCTACCGTCAGCTCGACCAGTGGGCCGAGCGGAGCATGTGGGCTCTGATCGCCGTCGGCGTGCGGCCGGGCGATCGCCTGGGCGTCTCCTTGGCCAACGACCTGCCCCTGGTGGCGCTGTTCCACGCGGCCATGCGTCTCGGGGTCATATGGGTCGGGGTGCAGCGAGCCTTGGCTCCTCCGGAGAAGGCCTACCTGCTGGCCGACAGCCAGACCGGGTTCTTCGTGGGCGACGCC
>DATMMO010000274.1:0-29884 GCA_035569695.1 Acidimicrobiales bacterium
TCAAAGGCCTTCCAGTCCTGACAGGCACGTCCACCGGTCATGCGTATGAGCCCGAACAGCCGGGCTGGGCGGCGGGTGTCCAGGCAGGACACAACCCATCCCTCGTCACTGGCACGAAGCTCCACGTCCCAGGCCCGTACCAGCTCGGCGTCAGCCACATCGATGAGCCGGTGGCCCAGGATGTCTTCCCGCAACAGAACCTCACCGTCGCGGCGCTCGAATCCCCGAAGATCGACCTTGGACTTGGCCAGCACAATGCGCTCTTCGCTCAATTCCGCCACCCGTTCCATCGGGACGAACACCCGGCGCCCGCCCACTTTGGCCACCAGTCCTGTCACCACCGGGTAGTCCTCTCCTCGCAGACCGACGATGACATCGTCGACCTTGCCAACGCCTTCATTGGTCGGCGAGAAGAGGGGCCGACCCAACAATCGGGACAGGTGCACATCGGCACTGTAACTAATGGCGCTGAGCTGCATTGACTTGTCGTCCAACTGTCGGGGCCGAGGCAGCCGGGGCAGTTCGACCCTGGCTGGTGAAACCGTCAAGGTGCACCCTGACGTTACCTGCTGGGATCTCCCCGAGACATTGTCGGTACCGTGAACATTCGGTTGCACCGTGAACGTTCGGTGACCCACTGGGGCGCCCAGCCGCCTCCCTTCTGCCCTGCCCGAGCTGCGGGCTCGTTCCGGTCCCAGGGCCCACGGTGGGCTGTCCCGTGACCTTCACAGTCCGCCACTCCCCGCGGCGTTACCCGAGAGGCCGCCGTCTGCGCCAATTGTCGGCTTGATCCCGATGGTGGCCGCGGGCGGGTTTGCCCTGTTCCTGGTGGGTGTGACCGTGGGCGGTTGGTTCGGAATCGGGGGATGAGACAGAGAACGCGTTTGCGTCGCAACCCCCTGCCGGGGGAGGCTTTCGCTTCTATGACCGCTGTCGACTGGCCCGAACGTGCCTAAATTCGGTCTTCGACGGCGATCCTCGGTTACTCAGCAGTCAGTTCCCGACCGCATCATTCCCGCTCCTCCGGCTCCCGGAGGGCTCCGGATCGCCTTCCTCGTCTACCGGGGCAACCCCCGCTGCGGGGGCCAAGGGGTGTACACCCGCCATCTGTCGCGGGAGCTGGTCAAGCTGGGCCATTCGGTCGAGGTCTTCTCCGGCCAGCCGTGGCCGGAGGTGGACGAGGGCGTGGGGTTCACGCCGGTACCCAGCCTCGACCTCTACCGCGAGCCCGACCCGTTTCGGATCCCGTGGCCGAAGGAGTTCACCAGCTCCATCGACGCCTTGGAGTTCGGGGTCATGTGCACGGCCGGATTCCCCGAGCCGTGGACGTTCAGCTTGCGGGCCCGACGGCTGCTGGCCCAACGGCGGGACGAGTTCGACCTGATCCACGACAACCAGTGCCTGGGCAACGGCATGCTCGGCATGATGGAAGACGGCTGGCCCCTGGTGACCACCCTCCACCATCCCATCACCGTCGACCGGCAGCTGGCCCTCAGCCACTCCACCAACCCCTGGCAGCGGGTCACCACTCGTCGCTGGTTCGGGTTCTTGCGCATGCAGGTCAAGGTGTCCCGGGCCCTTCCCCGCATCATCACCGTGTCCGAGTCCTCCAAGACCGACATTGCCGCCCAGATGGGGGTGGAGTCGTCGCGCATGACGGTCGTGCCCGTGGGCGTCGACCACACCGTGTTCCGACCGAGGGCCGACCTGCAGCCCATCCCCGGCCGCCTGATGGTCACCTCGTCGTCCGATGTCCCCATGAAGGGACTGGTGCCCTTGCTCGAGGCGGTGGCCAAGCTGCGTACCGAACGCGACATCGAGCTGGTGGTGATCGGCAGCCCGCGTCCCGACGGCCGGGTGGCACGGGCCATCGACCGGCTCGGGCTCGCCCCCATCGTTCGCTGCGTGACGGGCATCAGCGACGACGAGCTGGCTCGGAACTACGGCCAGGCCGAGGTGGCCGTGGTGCCCTCGTTGTACGAGGGGTTCTCGCTCCCGGCCATCGAAGCCATGGCCTGCGGCGTCCCCGTCGTGGCCACCACCGGCGGCGCGCTGCCCGAGGTGGTCGGCACGGACGGTGAGACGGGACTGTTGGTCCCCCCCAACGACCCCGGCGCGCTGGCCGGCGCCATCGGCCGGTTGCTCGACGACCCCGACCTGCGCGCCCGCCTGGGTGATGCAGGCCGCCAGCGGGTGCTGGGCCGTTTCACCTGGGAGGTCACCGCCCGGGGGACGGTCGAGCAGTATCAGGCCCTGGCGGCTGAGAACGGTGTCACCGTGAGCCCGGGACCGACCAGGGCGCCCGAGGGACAGACCGAGCCGCCAGCGGCACCCGCCCCGTCCCATGAGGCCGACAGGGTCATCGCCGCTCCCACCGCCGCGGCCAGTGCCGGCACCACCGACCCGACCGAGACCGTCGCGTGCTGACCGTCGACTACGGCAAGCTCGGGGTACGGGCCGGGGATCGCGTGCTCGATCTGGGCTGCGGGTTCGGGCGCCACGCCTTCCAGGCGGCCCGCCTCGGCGCCGAGGTGGTGGCGTTCGACGCCGGCGCCGACGAGGTGCGCAACGTGCAGGACACCTTCGGAGCCATGTACGAAGCCGGTGAGCTCGATGCCGAGACGGCCCGGGTGGGCGCGGTCCGGGGCGACGCCCTGCGGCTCCCCTTCGCCGACGGTGCCTTCGACCGGGTCATCGCCTCCGAGGTGCTGGAGCACATTCCCGACGACCACGTGGCTATGGCCGAGCTGGCTCGGGTCCTCCGTCCCGGGGGCTCGATGGCCGTCACCGTGCCGCGGTGCGGCCCCGAGTTCGTGAACTGGGCCCTCTCCGACGAGTATCACAACGTGCCCGGCGGCCACGTGCGCATCTACCGCTACCGCGAACTGGTGGCGCGCTTGGAGCGCACCGGGCTCACCGTCATGGGCAGCCACCACGCTCACGGGCTGCACGCCCCCTATTGGTGGCTCCGGTGCCTGGTCGGTCCGACGAAGGACGATCACCCTGCCGTCGCCGCCTATCACCGCCTCTTGGTCTGGGACATCGTCAAGGCGCCCAAGCTGACCCGCTACACCGAGCGGGTGCTCAACCCGCTGGTGGGCAAGAGCCTGGTCGTCTATCTGATGAAGCCCATGGTGATCGCCCCGGTCGCCCCGGTCGCCGCCCCATCGGTCGAGGCCCACTCGGTCGACGACACGGAGCGCGCCTTGGCCGGAGCCGGTGCACCGACATGAGGGTCATCCCCGAGGTCTCCGGCATCCTCACCTCGAGTCAGGTCCTGGCCACGGCCCGGTCGATCGCCGGGCTGCAGCGTCCCGACGGGATGATCCCGTGGTTCCCCGGCGGGCACTGCGATCCCTGGAATCACGTCGAGGCGGCCATGGCCCTCACCACCGTGGGGCTCGATGCCGAGGCGGACCACGCCTACCAGTGGCTGGTGGACACCCAGCTTCCCGACGGGAGCTGGTTCAACTACTACCTGGCCAGCGGCATCGAGGACCCCCGTCTCGACACCAACGTCTGCGCCTACCTGGCCACCGGCGCCTGGCACCGCTTCATCTCCACCGGGGACGTCGACGGCCTGCAGTCGCTGTGGCCGGCTGTCGAGGCCGGTATCGACTTCGTGCTGCGCTGGCAACGAGGTGACGGTTCGATCTGCTGGTCCCTCGACCCGTCCGGGTACCTCGAGAACTACGCCCTCCTGACCGGCTCGTCGTCCATCTACCACAGCCTCCGGTGCGCCATCGCCTGCGCCGAGGAGCTGGGACACGAGCGACCGGACTGGGAGTGGGCCGCCGGCCGCCTGGCGCACACCGTGGCCTATGAGCCCTCGTCGGCCTTCGCGCCGAAAGAAGAGTTCGCCATGGACTGGTACTACCCGGTCCTGTCCGGGGCGATGACCGGGCAGGTGGCCCGAGACCGGATCGATGACGGCTGGTCGACGTTCGTCATGGAGGGATTCGGGGTTCGCTGCGTCTCGACCGGCGAATGGGTGACCGCGGCGGAGACGGCCGAATGCGTGCTGGCCCTCGACGCCATCGGCATGGACGATGTCGCCCTCACCCTGCTCGAGTGGGTGCAGGGATTGCGCACCGAGGACGGCTCCTACTGGACGGGCATGGTCTATCCCGACGAGGCCACCTTCCCCCCTCTGGAACGCTCCACCTACACGGCCGGGGCCATGGTCCTGGCCGCCGATGCCCTCAGCCACACCACGCCGGCATCAGGGTTGTTCCGGGGCGAGGGACTCCCGACCCATCTGGACCTCACCGAACCGGCGCCCGATGCCCCCACCGAGCCAGCCTTCCCCGGTGGGTCCTCGGGCACGGCCTGATCGGGCCACGCCGGGCCGAGGGGCCACCGGCGCGTAGACGGGCCGGCTGCCATCAGCCGGCGGGCTCGATCCTGGTCAGCACCCGCAACGAACCACACTCGCTCTCCTCGCCGAACGCGCCGGAATCGAGCGCGTGGCGCCACAGGTCATAGGGGGGCCGCCCACCGTCGGCCGGGTCGGGGAACACGTCGTGGATGGCCAGGAGGCCGCCGACTCGCACATGGGGCGACCACCCGTGGTAGTCGGCCCACGCCGGCTCTTCGCCGTGACCCCCGTCGATGAAGCAGAAGTCCAGCGGGGTCGTCCAGCGACCGGCCACTACCGGGGAATCGCCGACCAGGCCGACGACGGTGCGCTCCAGGTCGGCCCCACCGATGGTCCGCCGCCAGTGGGGCAGCGTGTCGATCCGTCCGGTGTCGGGGTCGATCAAGCCGGGGTCGTGGTGCTCCCACCCGGGTTGGTTCTCCTCGGAGCCGTGGTGGTGGTCCAGACTGAACAGGACGGCTCCGCTGTCCTCGGCCGCTGCGCCCAGGTAGACGGTCGACTTGCCACACCAGGCGCCCACCTCGACGAATGTCGCCGACCCAGCACTGCGCCCGGCCCGCAGGGCGGCCGCATAGAGCGCCCGGCCCTCATCGTCGGGCATGAAGCCCTCAGCCGCCCGGGCCAGGGCGAAGAGCTGCTCGTGCCGTGGGGTGCCCGCCGTGTCCTGGGTTTCCCGAGTGCGGTGGGCGGCTTCAGTCTGACCGGGGTGCATCGGCCCAGCCTCCCACGAGGTCGACCCCGGTGAGGACGAACCAGCGCCCGGTCAGCCGGCGGCCACGTCGGTCAGCATCTGGGCCAGCCCCGTCCCGATGCGCTGGCCGAAGGCCACGTTGACGTCGAGGCGCTCGAGGATCTGCTCGACCGTCTTCCCTCCGGCCGGCAGGGGGTGGGACTGCACGAAGGCGGCCACCGACTCGGCCTGCTCGGGGGTCCGGCACAGCGTGCGGATGCCGTCGAGCATGCGAGGAAGGATGTTGGCCGGGTACCGGTCGACCAACGAGTCCCACTCGGTGGTGATGCGGTCCCAGGAAGTGGGGCCCGTCTCCCGGTTGGCGATCAGCAGCTGCAGCACGAAGGGCGCGTTCTGGCTGCGGACCTCGGTCGTGGCCAGGTCAAAGGTCCGTTGGGCCAGCTGGGGCTGGTCGAACGCGGCCAAGGCGTACAGGTAGCGGTTCTCCTCTTGGGGATTGGTCGGCTTGCGGTACCGCTCCAGGTAGACCTCGTACTGGGCCGTACCACCGGTGGTGGCCACGATCTCGAGCACGGCCGATTCCGTGTCGGGATGGAGGGCGCTCTCCTTGTCGGAGCGGGCGGCCTCGAAGCGACGGGCGGCCTCGTCCCGTACGGCCTGGTCGGCCCCGATGGTGCCCAGGGTACGGAGCACCGAGGCACGCAGTGACGGCGTCCGTTCCCCGTCGTTGACCAACGGGTCCCACCCCACTTGTTCGGCGACGGGTCCCAGGAGGGCGCGTACCGCCTCTTGGAGGAGCGGACGGTCGGCATCGGGTACGACCCGGTCGACCAGGCCGAGGGCGCCGACCACCACAGACCAGACACTCGGATCGCCTTCGCCCGAGTCGCGGAGGGCCCGCCCCAACCAGAGCACGTCGGTGACCGGCGCCTGGCCGGCCAGGGCCGCGGCCCACGAGTCAGAGACCAGGTTGTAGCGCTCGAGTGGTTCGAGCTCGGGGAGGATGGCGCCGAGCCGCTCCACCACCGCGGTGGGGTAGGCCACCCGGTAGAAACCGGAGCCGCCCGCATTCACCAGCGGATCGGTGGCTCGCAGGGAGGATGCCGCCGCGCCGTCGCCGCCCACCAGGACGGGCACGGGGTCGCCACCGGATCCCGACAGCGACCGGACCAGGGCCGGGATCTGCCACGAGGACCCGATGGCCCCGCCGGGCTCGCCCCGGTAGGAGAAGGGCACCTGGGAGAGCGACTCGTCCTCGGCCAGACGGACCAAGGGGTAGCCACCCTGGTAGATCCACGTATCCATGATCTCCCGCACCGGCTGGCCGCTGGAGCGCTCCAGGGCCTCCCACAGATCGGCGGTCTCGGTGTTGGAGTAGCTGTGGGTGGTCAAGTAGTCGCGGATCCCATCCCGAAAGGTCTCCGCCCCCAGGTATTGCTCCAGCATTCGCAGCACGCTGCCGCCCTTTTGGTAGGTCAGCACGTCGAACATGCCTTGGGCCTCCTCGGGCCGACCCACGGCGAACTCGACCGGTCTGGTGGCATGCAGGCCATCGACGGCCATCGCCGCCTCGCGCTCGACCCCGAAGCTGACCCACCGCTGCCATTCCGGGCGGAAGGCGTCGACCGCCAGGACCTCCATGAAGGTGGCGAACGCCTCGTTGAGCCAGATGCCGTTCCACCACTTCATGGTGACCAGGTCGCCGAACCACATGTGGGCGATCTCATGGCACACCACATCGGCTACCCGCTCGAGCTCGACCCGGGCCGCCTGGGCCGGGTCGACCAGCAGGACCGACTCGCGGAAGGTCACGCAGCCCAGGTTCTCCATGGCCCCGAAGGCAAAGTCGGGTATGGCCACCAGGTCGAGCTTGTCGGCCGGGTACGGGATGCCGAAGTAGTCGGTGAAAAAGCGGAGGGCGTGGGCACCCACCTCCAGCGCGTAGGGGGTCAGGTTGGCCTTTCCCGGCGGATGGACGATCCGCAGGGGGACGCCGTCGACGTCGACCGGATCGGTGGCCTGCAGGGGCCCGACGATGAAAGCCACGAGGTAGGTGGACATGGGCATGGTGGGGGCGAAGCGGACCCGGCGGGCCGGTGCCGAGCCAGCGTCGTCGGGCTCGGGAGTCTCTTCGACGATGGGGCCGTTGGAGTAGGCCCCCAGTCCCTCCTCGACGACCAGGGTCACCTCGAACACGGCCTTGCGGTCGGGCTCGTCCCAGCAGGGGAAGGCTCGACGGGCGTCGGTTGCTTCCATCTGAGTGGTGGCGATCACCTGCTCGGTGTCGTCATCGTCGGTGAAGGTGCTCCGGTAGAACCCGTGCAACTTGTCGTTGAGGATGCCGGTGAAAGCGAGGTGCAGGGTGGCCGGACCGACGGGGAGGGGCTCGGCAAAGGTGAGGGTCACCCGCTCCTCCCCGGCGTCGAGGGTGGTCGAGGTGGGCACCTGGGCGCCGGATCCGTCGCCCGCTCCGCCGGTCCCGCCGGTCGGGGTGAGGGTGGCCGAGCTGATGGAGAGCTCGGCGGCGTTCAGCACGATGTCGGTGACCGGCTCGGTCACGGTGACGTCGATGGACACCTCGCCGGTGAAGGTGGCGGCGGACAGGTCGGGGGCGAGGGTGAGGCGGTACCGGCTGGGCACCACGGTGTAGGGAAGTCGGTACGTGGTCGGATCGTCGTCGGTGGGAGCGCTCATCTCCGGCAGGCTACCGTCGCACCGTGCAGAACGACCACGAAGCCGTACCCGTCGATATCCAACAACGCCCTCGCCCGGCCACTGAGCTCGACGTCGTTGCCATCGGCAACGCCCTCGTCGACGTGCTGGCATCGGCCTCCGATCAAGACCTCGAGAAGTTGGGGCTGGTCAAGGGAACGATGGCCATCGTGGATCTGCAGCGCTCCGAGGCTATCCACGCCACCATGGGATCGACGGTCGAGGCGTCGGGCGGATCGGCGGCCAATACCGTCGCCGGGCTGGCCGCGTTGGGCGGCCGGGCCGCGTTCTTGGGCCGGGTGGCCGACGATGAGCTCGGTCGCACGTTCACCCACGACATCCGCTCCATCGGTGTGGCTTTCGAACCGCGGCCCACACCGGCCGTCGAGGGCCAGAGCGTGACCGGGCACTGCTTGGTGCTGGTGACCGAGGACGCCGAACGGACGATGGCGACCTACCTCGGGGTGGCGTCGGACTTCGCTTCGGTGGACCTGCACGCCGGCCAGCTGTCCTCCACCCAGGTGGCCTACTTCGAGGGCTACTTGTGGGAACAGGACGCGGCCAAAACGGCAATGCGGGAGGCCATGGACCTGGCTCACGCCAACAACGCGGCGGTGGCCCTCACCTTGTCTGACCCATTTTGCGTGCAGACCCACCAAGAGGAGTTCTTGGACCTCCTGAACGGTGATCTCGAGATCCTGTTTGCCAACGAAGAGGAGATCATGCTGCTGTTCGGGGCCACCGACTTCGACGCCGCCGTGTCCGCCGTGGCCGAGACCGGCGTCCTCGCCGCCCTGACCAGGGGGGCGGCCGGCAGCGTGGTCGTCACCGCCAGTGGCCCGGTGGCCGTGCCCGCCGCCGCGGTGGAGAAGGTGGTGGACACGACCGGGGCCGGAGACCTGTTCGCGGCCGGCTTTCTCTACGGGATGACCAACGGCCTCGAGCCCGAGGAGAGCGCCAAGCTGGGCAGCCTGTGCGCCGCCGAAGTGATCGCCCATGTCGGGGCCCGTCCTCAGGCCGACCTTCGGGCGCTGGCCGTGGCCGCCGGGTTGTTTCAGTAGGTCGCTGAGCTGCGGCAACCCGCAGACCGCGGGTAGATCGAGGGCGGAAACGGGCTCAGGCCGGGTCTGCGGGCTCCGGCGGACGGAAGGCGAAGGGCAGGTCTCCGAGGCGCACCAACACCGAGGCCACCGATCGACCCAGGGGGGCCAGCGCTTGGGCCAGTTCGTCCGGGTGCTCGAGGATCGTCTCGTCCAAGGGGCATGCCCCCTCGTAGCGGACTTCGACCGCGCACTCCGGTCCTCGCTGATCGCCGTTGAATACCTGCTCGACCGTAGGCGCGCTTCTGGTCAGCGGATCGCCGCCGAGGACGGACAGGTCGGCCGGGAGGGCGCCGAGCAACGGTTCGAGCTTGGGAATGGCGTCAAGGTTCTGGGCCCGGAACGCGATTTCGACCAGCACCTCGGGAAGCTCCTCGGGCTCCTCGCCGATGGACCAGCTGCGGTAGGCCGTCTGGCTCCAGGTGGGCCAGTCCAGGCTGGTGTCCATGCGAATCCGCGCCGGGCGTTGCTCTCCGGGGAGGCTGTAGGAGGTCTCGAAGCTGACGTCGCCCAGGAACACATCGACTTGGAATCGCTCTTCGACCGCCTGGCGCTGGAGCAGGGCGGACTCGAAGGACTCCTTGAGCGAGGTCACGAGCTGGATGAATATGTGGTCAAGCATTGCCCGGCAGAGGCTACCGTTCTTCTGTGGACGTCCTCGTGAGCCCCGTTCGAGTGACGGCTTTGCCCCCGTTCCTGCCGCAGGCCGGCCGATGACGGCAGCATCGGGACCCTGGCTTGATCGTCGGGTCATCGCCTATGCCCATCAGGGAGGAGCGTGGGAGGCACCCTCGTCCACCCTGTATGCCATCGGCAATGCACTGGCCGCCGGGGCCACAGCCATCGAGTTGGACGTCCACGCCACCGCCGACCACCACCTGGTCGTGAGTCACGATCCCACCGTGGATCGGACGACCAACGGAGCTGGTGAGATCGCGTCGATCGCGCTGGCTGAGATCCGCAGGCTCGACAACTCGTATTGGTGGGTGCCCGGTTCGGACGTCGATCACGACCAGGCCCCCGAGGCCTATCCGTTCCGGGGTCGGGCCCCCGATGACCCAGACTTCGGAATCGCCACGTTGGAAGCGGTGCTCGAGCGGTTTCCCGAGGTGATCCTCAACCTCGACATCAAGCGCACGGCGCCGACGGTGACGCCCTATGAGGAGGCGCTGGCGGCCATGCTCCGTCGTTTCGGGCGACGCGACGATGTCATTGTGGCGTCGTTCCTCGATGCCGCCACCGACGCCTTCTCGGCCTATGCCCCGGAGATCCCCACCTCGGCCGGCACGCAGTCGGTGGCTGCCTTCTACCAGGCGGTGGCGGCCGGCGAGGCCCCTCCTGCGCTACGCCATGTGGCCCTGCAGGTTCCCCGACGGGTAGGCGAGCTCGAGATCGTCAACGAGGCGTTCGTCGAAGCCGCCCACCATGCCGGCATGGCCGTCCACGTCTGGACCATCGACGAGGAGCGAGAGATGCGAGAGCTCGTCGATCTCGGAGTCGACGGGATCATCTCCGACCTTCCGACCGAGCTCGACGCTGTGCTCCGCCAGAACAACGTCAAGTGGTTGCCATCCGAAGCCGCCGTCTGAGCGGCCGGGCTCACTCAGCGGACTGGATCGCTCAAGACCGGTCGGATCGCCCGAGCCAAAGCTCGAACGCGCTCGTTTGGGCTCAGCCCCGACCGCAGTTCGGCTTCTTGCCGTGATTGGCCTTCTTCTTGGCCCGGATCTTGCGCTTGTTGGTTCGTTTCGACATAGCTCGGCAATGCTACTCGACTAGGTTGCCCCCAGTGGACCGACTCGGCCGATGACCTGGTTACTTCGAGGGGATGACGTGCTGGCCGCAGCCGAAGTCGTCCCGTCGCGCTTCCCCCTGGGCCAGGGTTTGCAGGGAAAGGACAGCTATGACGGGGCCCTGGTGCTCGAGCGGGCGAGGGCCGTGCACACCTTCGGTATGCGCTTCCCCGTCGACGTGGCCTTCTGCGACCAGGACCTGGTCGTGGTGCGGGTGGCTCGGATGCAACCGTGGCGGGTGGGTCTGCCCTGCCCCCGGGCGCGGCTGGTGATCGAAGGGAAAGCGGGGTCGTTCGAACGCTGGGGCCTCGCCGTGGGCGACACCGTGGAGCTGCGATGAGCGGGGAGACCGAGGCGAGCGATGCGATTGAGGGGAGCGGGACGGGCAGCATCGTCCTGGTCGCAACTCCGATAGGGAACCTGGGCGACCTCTCGCCCCGGGCGGTGGAGACGTTGGCCGGGGCCCAGGTCATCTACTGCGAGGACACCCGGCACTCCCGCAAGCTGCTGACCCATTCCGGGATCACCGGCCCCACACTTCGATCCCTGCACGAGCACAACGAGGACGAACGTGTCGACCAGGTCCTCCGGGAGGTGGCTGCGGGTCGGACGGTGGCCGTGATCAGTGACGCGGGCATGCCTGGGATCTCGGACCCCGGCAGCCGACTGGTTGCCGCCGCGGCCGAGTCGGGCGCCACCGTCTCCGTGGTGCCTGGGCCCTCGTCCGTGCTCGCCGCGCTGGTGGTCAGCGGTCTGCCCACCGAGCGCTTCTGTTTCGAGGGATTCCTGCCCCGGTCCGGTCGCGATCGCCGCCGCCGATTGGAACAGCTGGCCGGCGAGGAGCGGACGACCGTGGTCTTCGAGGCCCCCGGCCGGGTGGCGGGGACGCTGGACGACCTGGCCCAGTGCTGTGGTGGGAACAGACGGGTTGCGTTGGCTCGGGAGCTGACCAAGCTCCACGAGGAGATCTGGCGGGGCAGCCTCGATGAGGCCCGGACGTGGGCCGGCGCGTCGACCGTGCGAGGCGAGGTGGTGCTGGTGATCGAGGGAGCATCGCCCGTGGCGCCGCCGGTGGTGGAGGACGCCGAGGTGGTGTCGGCCATCGCCGCCCAAGTGGCCGCCGGTGAACGGACCCGCGGCGCGGTGGATGCGGTGGCGGCCCAGTTCGGAATTCCGCGCCGCCGCGTCTATGACCTGGCCCTGGCCTCGAAGGGCGCCGCCGCCGACCCCGACGACCGGAATGAGCAGCCCGGTGACAGGGTTGAGCCATAGGGAGCCAGGGCCGCGATGAGAGGCTCTGCCGCAGAACGAGTGGATCGAGAGGGACCCGTGATGTTCGGACGGTCGAAGATGGACACGACGCAGGCACCGGCGATCGAGCCTGAGGACGTTCCCGAGGGGCTGGACCTGGCCGCCTTCGCCGCCGGGTGCTTCTGGGGGGTAGAGGAATTCTTCCGGGAGATACCGGGCGTGGTCGACGCCATCTCCGGGTACGAGGGCGGGTTCGTAGCCAATCCCAGCTACGAACAGGTGTGCTCGGGGAGCACCGGCCACACTGAGGCGGTGCTGGTGACCTTCGATCCGGCCGTGGTGTCCTATCCCGAGCTGCTCGAGGCCTTCTGGCGCCATCACAACCCCACCACGCCCAACCGCCAGGGCCCTGACCGGGGTACCCAGTACCGCTCGGCCGTATTCACTTACAACCACGACCAGGAGATCCAGGCCAAGGAGTCGATCGACCAGTTCCAGAGCCGGTTCAAGCGCCCCATCGTCACCGAGGTGGTGCCGGCGACGACGTTCTGGCCGGCGGAGGCCTACCACCAGCGCTACTCCGAGCGCACCGGCAGGGGCGGTTGCCACGTGGCCAATTGGTGAGTTGATGGACGAGCGGTCGGCCCGGGCGACTCCGGTCGGTACGCTACCGGCGGTGCCCCGCTTCTACGTCACGACCCCGATCTATTACGTCAACGATGCCCCCCACGTGGGACATGCCTACACGACGGTCAACGCCGACGCCCTGGCCCGGTGGCACCGATTGGCCGGCGATGACGTCTTCTTCCTGACGGGAACGGACGAGCACGGCCAGAAAGTGGCCCGGGCGGCCGAGGAGCACGGCGTGACCCCGCAGGAGTGGACCGACCAGCTCGCCACTCGGTTCGCCTCGGCGTGGGCCGAGCTGAACATCAGCAACGACGACTTCATCCGGACCACCGAGCCCCGGCACCACCGGACGGTCCAGCGCTTCCTCCAGCAGATCTACGACAACGGGTGGATCGTCAAGGGCACCTACAGCGGGCTCTACTGCGTCTCCTGCGAGCAGTACTACACCGAGGGCGAGCTGCTGGACGGGATGTTGTGCCCGGTGCATCGGACCCCGGTGGAGGTCCTGGAGGAGGACAACTACTTCTTCCGGCTGAGCGCCTTCGAGGACCGTCTCATCGAGTGGTACGAGAAACAACCGGACGCCGTCATCCCCGAGGCCAAGCGCAACGAGGCCCTGAGCTTCATCAAAGGCGGCCTCCACGACATCTCCATCACCCGTACCTCGATCAGCTGGGGAGTTCCGGTCCCCTGGGACAGCGACCACGTGTTCTACGTCTGGTACGACGCGCTGGTGAACTACCTGACCGCCATCGGGTACGGCGAGAACGAGGAGCGGTTCGCGGCCTGGTGGCCCGCCGTCCACCACCTCATCGGCAAGGAGATCATCCGCTTCCACTGCGTGTGGTGGCCGGCCATGTGCATGGCGGCAGGGATCGACCCGCCGGCCCAGGTGCAGGTGCACGGCTGGTTGCTGGTCGGCGGCGAGAAGATGTCCAAGTCGAGCCTGAACCAGATAGCCCCCGGCGACCTGGTGGGCGACTACGGGGTGGATGCCGTCCGCTACCACCTGTTGCGGGACACGCCCCTGGGGTCCGACGGGGACTTCTCGGCCGAGGGCATCACTGCTCGCTACAACTCCGACCTGGCCAACAACCTGGGCAACCTGGTGGCCCGAGTGGCCACGGTGGTCGGCAGCAAGTGCAACGGCACCGGTCCCGCGCCCGATGGCAACAGCCGGCTGGCCGCGGTGGCCGCTACCGTTGGCGCCGACGTCATCGATGCCTGGAACGACTCCCTGCCCCACCTGGCCCTGGAGGCGACCTGGCGCCTGATCCGCGAGACCAACGCCGAGCTGGAGACGGCCGAGCCGTGGAAGGCCGAGCCGGGACCGGAGGTCGATGCCGTCCTGGGCAGTGCCCTCGAGGTGCTCCGGATCGTGGCCCTTCTCATCGCCCCGGCCATGCCCACCGCGGCCGACGAGATCTGGCGTCGGATCGGTCTGAGCGGCAGCCCTGCGGAGGGCCGGCTTCCCGAGGACGCATCCTGGGGCCGGTATCCCGGAGGGCTCCGGGTGGAGAAGGGCGAGCCGCTGTTCCCGCGGCGGAAGGCATGATCGGGGCGCCGTGAGCGACGCCGTCCTCGAGTGGTTCGATTCCCACTGTCACCTCCAAGACGAGTTCCTGGAGGCCGATTCGGGAGGTGGGTCACCGGAGAGCAATCGCGGCCCTACCGGCATGCATGCCACCGCCCTGAACGGGGCGCTGGCCCGGGCCTCGGAGGCCGGCGTGACCCGGTTGGTCTGTGTGGGAACCGGCGCCACCTCCTCGAAAGAGGCGGTGGCGCTGGCACGCAGCTTCGGCGATCGGGGCTCGGTGGCTCGGGCCGAGGGCATCGAGGCCTGGGCCACGGTGGGGCTGCACCCCCACGACGCCTCCGACGGGGTCGATGCGGCCGCGGCCGTGCTCGATGGCGCACTGCACGCCGACGCCCAGGGACAATCGGTGGTGGTGGCCGTGGGGGAGTGCGGCCTCGACTACCACTACGACCACTCGCCCAGGGACGTGCAGCGGGACGCCTTCGCCGCCCAGATCGAGCTGGCCCACCGCCACGGCCTGGCGCTGGTCATCCACACCCGGGAGGCCTGGGACGACACGTTCGACGTGTTGGCCTCGGCCGGTGTCCCGGAACGGACGGTCTTCCACTGCTTCACCGGCGGCCCCACCGAGGCCCGACGGTGCCTGGACATCGGGGCATCCCTCTCCTTCAGCGGGATCGTGACGTTCAAGACCGCCGGCGAGGTTCGGGAGGCGGCCGAGCTGTGCCCGCTGGAGCGACTGCTGGTGGAGACCGATTCGCCGTTCCTGGCCCCGGTTCCCCATCGGGGCTCGGTCAACGAGCCGGCCCGGGTTCCCGTGGTCGGCGCGGCGGTGGCGCTGGCCAAGGGCCTGTCGGCTGAGGTCGTGGCCGAATCATCGACCCGTTGCGCGCGGGCCCTGTTCAACATTTGATGGTCCCGTGACCCACGGTCCGGCGGACATCCGACAGCTCCTGGCCGACAACGACCTCCATCCCAGCCGGGCCCTGGGGCAGAACTTCGTGGCCGATGCCAACACCGTGCGTCGGATCGTCAGGTTGGCCGAGGTGCACCCCGGGCAACCGGTCGTCGAGATCGGGGCGGGGCTGGGCTCGCTCACCCTGGCCCTGGCCGAGGCGGGCGCCGAGGTGACGGCGGTCGAGATCGACCGCCATGTGGTCCCGGTGCTGCGCGACCAGGTTGAGCCCCACGGCGTCCGCGTGGTCGAGGCCGACGCCCTTCGGCTCGACTGGCCCGAGCTGCTCGGCGAGGGGCCCGAGCCCTGGGCCCTGGTGGCCAACCTCCCCTACAACGTGGCCACGCCGCTGGTCATCCGGGTGCTGGAAGAGGCGCCCCAGGTCGGCTCGCTCCTGGTCATGGTGCAGCGGGAGGTGGGCGAGCGCCTGGCCGCCGGAGCAGGGGACGAGGCCTATGGGGCCGTATCGGTGAAGATCGCCTACTGGGCCCGGGCCAGCGTGGTCGGTCGGGTTCCCCCCTCGGTGTTCGTGCCCAGACCCCGGGTCGAGTCGGTGCTGGTCCGCCTGGCCCGACGACCGGATGCGCCCTGGACGCCGGAGGACCCGTCCTACGAGCGGCTGTTCGCCGTAGTGCGGGGGGGCTTTGCCCATCGCCGTAAGATGCTGCGCCGCTCCCTCGCCGACCTGGTCGATCCCGGGGCCTTCGACGAGGCCGGCATCGCCCCGACGGCCCGGGCCGAGGAGCTGAGCCTCGAGGAGTGGGGAAGATTGGCGGGAGTGAGCGCACCGTGACCGGAGCCGATCGAGGAGCGACGTCGCCGGGAGCGAACGCGGTCGAGGTGCCGGCGCCGGCCAAGCTCACCCTGTCCTTGCGGGTCACCGGCGTCCGCCCCGATGGGTATCACGAGCTCGATGCCGAGATGGTGGCGCTCGACCTTCACGACAGCCTGGTCATCGAGCCGGGCACGGGCCTCACCGTTCACGCCGAGCTTCCCGCCGCAGCCGGAATGGGGGAGGTCCCCACCGGCCCCGATAACCTGGTGGCCAGGGCGCTGAGCGCCGTCGGTCGAGAGTCGCGGGTCCGGTTGATCAAGCGGATCCCGCCCGGGGCCGGACTGGGGGGAGGCTCCTCCAACGCCGCCGCCGTGCTCCGGTGGTCCGGCTGTGGCGACCTGGCCGTGGCCGCCCGGTTGGGCGCCGATGTGCCCTTCTGCCTGGTGGGGGGCCGGGCCCGGGTGCGGGGGATCGGCGAGTCGGTGGTGCCCCTGCCCTACCAGGAGCGCCACTTCGTGTTGCTCCTTCCGCCGTTCGGAGTCAATACGGCAGCCGCCTATCGCGCCTGGGACGAGTTGGCGCCGTCCGAACGAGCCGGGGAGGGCCGAGCGGGTACGAACGACCTGGAAGCGGCGGCCCTGGTCGTCGAGCCCCGGCTGGCTGCCTGGCGCGACCGGTTTGCCGAGGTCAGTGGAGGGCAACCCCTGCTGGCCGGGAGCGGCTCCACCTGGTTCCTCGAGGGGACTCCGGCCGCCTTGGGCCTCGAAGGTCAGCCGTTTCTGACCGTGGGCGCGGCAAAGGGAGCCTTGGTAGCGGTCAGAACAGTCCGAGCGGACTACAGCCCTACAGACGACACCCGAGGATGACCAGGGAACGATCCCCTGACCACGGCCTTACTTGCCGGCGGCCCGTCGCTGCCAGCGTGTGGCCTTCAACATCTTCTTGTGCTTCTTCTTACGCATGCGCTTACGGCGCTTTTTAATCAACGATCCCATGTCGAGCGGCAGACTAGCCGCCAACAGGGCTTCAGCGCCATGTGGGGGTGCTCAGTCGGCGTCGAGCGGGACGTCGGTGACCTGGAGCTCGGGCAGGGAGAACCGGAATATCGCTCCACCGCCGGGGGCGTGTCCGGCTATGACCGAACCGCCCTCTTCCCGGGCCACTTGGGCCACGATGGCCAGGCCCAGTCCGGAGCCCGGACGCCCTCGAGCGGCCGGGGCACGGTAGAAGCGGTCGAAGATATGGACGAGGTCGTCATCGCTGACGCCCGGGCCGTGATCGCGCACGACGACCGTCCCGGCGACGCAGGACACCTCGACCACGCCGCCATCTGGGCTCCACTTCAGGGCATTGTCCAACAAATTGCCGATGGCCCGTTCGAGGCGGTTCCTCGACCCCGACACCAGGCTGGGCTGGATGGTGAGGGCGAAGGTCACGTTGCGGCTCCGACCGTGGGTGGTGGCCACCGACACGGCGTCGGCCACCACGCTGTCCAAGCTGACGATGCCCGAGGTCAGGGCGGGGACCTCGCCCCGAGCCAGCTCGGACAGGTCGCCGACCAGACTGGTCAGCTCGTCCAGCTGGGTCAGGACGTCCCCGATCAGGACCTCGCGTTCCTCGGGGGCCAGCTCGTCGAGGCGACGGGCTACTTCCATGTTGGTCTTGAGGCTGGTGAGCGGGGTGCGCAGCTCGTGAGAAGCGTCGAGTACCAGTTGGCGCTGGGCATCGCGGGACGAGTCCAGTGCGGCCAGGAGCCGATTGAAGGCCCGGCGTAGTCGACCGAGCTCGTCGGGTCCACCCGCATCCAGGCGTTGGGAGACGTCCGTCGACTCGGCCAGCTCTTCCACCGCCTCGGTCAGGCTGTTGAGTGGCACCAATGCGGTGCGGCCCACCAGCAAACCCAAGAGGACGGCGAGGGTGACGCCCACTGCCGCGATGATCCACAGATCGAGGGCCAGGCTGCGGAGCTCCTTGTTGACGCCGGTCAGGGGAGCGGTCAGTTGCAACGCGGCCCGATCGACCGCTACCCAATTGCCGTCCGACTGGTAATAGCGGATGGGGCTGGTGATGGGGTAAACGATGGCGCGAGCATCGACGCCGCGAACGGTCACGTCGGTGAAGTAACCCTTGCTGTTGCCGGACGCCACGGCCAGCACGGCGGGGGTGATCGGCACGACGACCCGCCCAGTTCCGGTGTCTCCGTTGGGTGGCACCACCTGGATGCACTGCCCTGGATTACCGGTGCATTGGTTGGTGATGACCGAATTCGAGTTGTTCGCCTGCGTTGCCGTTACGGCCACGGCCTGGGCCTGCTGGGTCAGCGTGTCGTCGAGCGAGCCGATCAGCGAGTTGTTCGACACGACGTAGGCGGAGACCGCGGCGAGCACCACGGCGATGACCACCGCGGTGGTGGCCGCCATGACCAGACGGGCCCGAAAGGTCACTGCTCGCGAAGGACGTAGCCGACGCCCCGAGCCGTGTGGATCAGCCGGGGTTCGCCGCCCTCTTCTGTCTTCCTGCGCAGGTAGCCGACATAGACGGCCAGCGAGTTGGTCCCCGAGTCGAAGGAGTAGCCCCAGACCCGGTCGAGGATGACCTCCCGGGTGAGGACCTGTCGGGGATGCCGCAAGAGGAGCTCGAGGAGGTCGAACTCGATGCGGGTGAGGGTGAACTCCCGGTCGCCGCGGCGGGCCTCCCTGCTCCCCGGGTCGAGGGAAAGATCGGCAAAGCGAAGGATCTCACCGGAGTCATCATGACGACGCCGGAGCAGGGCACGGAGGCGGGCCAGCAGCTCGGCCAGAGCAAACGGTTTCACCAGGTAGTCGTCGGCCCCGGCGTCGAGCCCGTGCACCCGGTCGTTGATGGCGTCGCGGGCAGTGAGCATCAGCACCGGGGTGTCGTCACCGGCGGCCCGGATCCGTCGGCACACCTCGAGCCCGTCCATCGTGGGCAGCTGGATGTCCAGGACTACCGCGTCGGGTGGCCGGATGGCGATCTCCTCCAGGGCCTCGGGACCGTCGCCGGCCACCGCCACCTCGTATCCCTCGAGCCGCAAGGCGCGGTTGAGGGCACCGCTGACCGATGGGTCGTCGTCGACCACGAGGATCTTCATCGGAGCGTCGAGATCTGCTCGGTGACCTGCAAGGGAGTACGTTGCATCGCTGGCGGAGCCTACCGGGGTGGGACCATCGTGCCGTGGCAGCCGGCCGGGTCGGAGGAATCGGACCGGCGGGCCGTTCGCCTAGCCTATGGTCCTGACGCGGGCACCAGCAGTGCCGTCGGCGTGCTTTTCCGGGGTAGTTCAATCGGCAGAACGTCGGCCTTTGGAGCCGGATGTTGGAGGTTCGAGCCCTCCCCCCGGAGCTATCCCGAACGCGGAAGATCCTTCCGCGGGCAACGGTGAGTGGCACGGCCTCAAGCTCGACGTCGGAAACCTTGGTGCCGGTCTCGTAGTAGTTCATCTCGGCTTCGGCTCGGATCGTGAGCCCCTTGGTGGTCCACTCGGCGATGGCGATCGACCGTCGATCGATTCGGCCATGCGGCTGGAGAGCCGGAGGTGGCCGGGAAGCGACTCGGCCATGCCACGCTTTCACGCGACCACCGTTTGCGTTCTCCACCGGTGCCGACGCGGGTCTGTCCCAACCCGTTCGCTTGAAATTCACCCCTTCTCCAAGGTCAGTTCATTTGTTCTCCAAGGTCAGTTCATTTCCGGTCTTTACCATTCGCACTGTTCCGCTGGCGAGAGAGCGAGGATGACATGACCAAGTCCGTCCGCACGTTGGCGCGCACCGTATTCCTCATCGTCGGCTTGGCCGTCGGTGTGCTGGTGCCCGTCGTGCAACCAGGAGCAGTGGCCGCGCCAACCAACCACTATGACCACATCATGGTCATTATGATGGAGAACCACGGGTTCTCCGACATCATTGGTAATCCGGCCGCCCCCAATATCAACGCTCTGGCCAAGAACTACGGCCTGGCAACGAACTACTACGGCATCTCCCACCCGAGTGAGCCCAACTATGTCGCCTTCCTCGGTGGCTCCACGTACGGAGTGGCCAGCGACAACCCCTATTACGTCAACCGGGTCAACCAGCCCAGCCTGGTCAGCCAGCTGGACCAGGCTGGCATCAGCTGGAACGCATACCTACAAGGCGCGCCTCACCCGGGCTACCAGGGAATCTGCTACCCGGATTTCTGCAACGGCACGCCGGACAAAGATCCGCTCTACGTGTCCAAACACAACCCGGTGCCCAACTTCACAACGTCGTGGAACGCGGCCGATTGGTCCCGCCAGGTTCCCGCCACCCAGCTCGACGGTGATCTCAAGTCCGGAAACGTTCCGGCCTTCGGGTTGCTCGTTCCGGACGAGTGCCACGACCAGCATGGCGACCCCCCGTACTGCCTCGACTCCGGCAGTCCCGATGGCGGCAATCTGACCAATGCCGATCCGCAGGACCAGCGACTGGTGGCCACCGGCGACCAGTACGTGGGCCAGGTTGTCAACGAGGTCACCAGCGCTCCGTTCTGGTCCCAGGGCAACAACGCCGTCGTCGTCACGTGGGACGAAGGCGACAACAGCTCTGGCTGCTGCGGTGCCAACCCCGGGGGCGGGCAGGTCGCGACCGTCGTCGTGACCAGCCACGGCCCTCGGGGCGTCCAGGACAACACGCCCTACAACCACTACTCGCTCCTGTCCACCATCCAGCAGAACTTCGGCTTGGGCTGTCTGGCCAACACCTGTGACACCAGCGAGGTGAAGCCCATGACGCCTCTCTTCCAGCCGACTGGCTCGACCGCCGAGCCGACCGACGTGATCCAGCCGCCGAACTATCCCACCCCGACTCCTACGCCGGGCCCCGGCCAGGAGCCCGTGACCTCCACTGCAGCTACCGGTGGCAGCGGCGGCTGGACTGTAGGGACTGCCCCGATGGTCGGCGCCAACGACAACAGCTACGGCGCGATCTCGTCGGCCAGCCCCAACGACGTGTGGGCCGTTGGCAACTTCATTCCCGACGTGGCGAACAGCAACCAGGACGCCACCATCAGCTTGGCCGGCCACTTCGACGGCACAAAGTGGACCTACACCCCAACGCCCAACACTGGACCCAACTTCAACACCCTCTTTGGGGTGGCCGACCTGAGTGGCCAGGCGTGGGCTGTCGGCACCGCCCTGGGCAGCAACTACCTCCCTCAGGCCCTCCTCCAGCATTGGGATGGGTCCTCGTGGCAGATCGTGCCGGCTCCAGCCGTCGATGCCAGTCGGGCGCTGCTCTTCGGCGTCAGTGGCTCGTCGCCGAGCGACGTGTGGGCTGTGGGCACCCAGCAGGCGCCCGGGAACAGCGTGGCTGGAAGCGACGACTCCGGTAGCTTCAGCACCCTGGTCGAGCACTTCGACGGCCAACGCTGGACGGTCGTACCCGCGGCCAACCCGGGCGACGCCGGCAATTCGCTTTACGCCGTCACCGTTCGTTCGGCCAACGATGTGTGGGCCGTCGGCCAATCCGTCGGCAGTACGGGCGACGCCCCGCTCGTCGAGCACTTCGACGGCAGGGGCTGGCGCGTGGTCCACGGGACCGGGCCATTGGTTCCCACCGGGGTACTTGACGCGGTTTCAATCGACGGTCCTCATGTCGTGGCGGCCGGGCAGACCGATGGCGCCATCATGCAGGCGTTCCCGCTGGTCGGGGTGATCGATGGGCAGGCGGCCCACTATGGACAGCTGACGGGCGTCGGTGGCCCGTTCAGCAACATCAATGGCATCACGGCCGACAACCGCGGAAGCCTGTGGATCACGGGCACGACCTTCGACCCGAACGGCACCTACGACCTCCAACCCGGCGGCGTTCAGCAGACTCTGATCGCCACCACTGCCGGCCGATCCTGGCAGCGGGTCGACGCACCAAGTCCGGGTACCGCCGACCGCGTCCTGGGCCAAGTCATCGACACGGGTGCGCAGATGATCACCGTCGGCTATGCCAAGCAACCCGGCAGTCGGGAACCGCTCGTGGAGGCGCACGCCCCCTAGAAACTCACGGACATGAGCACTCAAAGCGCGTCGCCACCTGAGTCAAAGGTGCCGACGATGCCCCTGCCGCGGATCGTGATCCTCAGACATCGGTACCTGCCGTCCCTGCCGTCACGCACCTCGATTTGAGCAGAATGCTCGCGAAATTGCCCCGTCACACGGTTGGAAAATCGCCGGACTTGGTGACGGGCCATATGCGAAACGCCGCAGGCAGGGGGAGGGCCGTGCGCCTGCCGCCGATCGAGGCCGCTTACCTGGTCTGACTCTTTGACGGGTTGTCGACCAGATAGAAGATCATGAGGACGACCAGGGAGGCAGCCACGATGCCGACCGATTCGAACATGGCGTAGTAGTCGAGGAAGGTCCCGACCGGGGGTGCCCCCGGTGCTGCCGTCCGCAGGGCGACGAGGGCGAAGACCATGGCGCTCAGCCAGGCCAGCAGCCGCGTCTCCATGGGCCGCCGTCGGCGCACGACCATGTAGGTGATGCAGGCGGCCAGGATGGCCAGGGCCCAGTAGATCGCCATCATGGCCAGGGTCCACCCACGACTCACCAGTGAGCGCCGGACGGTCAGGTTTACGGTCAGGGAACCGTTGGGCTCCCTCTTGGATGTGGCGGTCACGATGGTGCCGGCGGCGACACTTGAACCTTGGATCCTGATCGGCAGGACGGTGCGCTTGGTGGCATCGGCCAGGCTGGTGTCGGTCCCGGCCAGCGCCACCAGCTCGATGGTCACCCGATAGGAATCGAACGGGTAGTCAGAGACGGCACCTTGCTGGAAGGCCAGGAACGCCGTTCGCTCCTGGTCGATCTGTTTCGGGCGAACGACGAGGGTCGGTATCGAACCAATCGAGTTGAACACCGTCGCCCCCTCCGCGGGGATCGAGTCGCCCGAGACCGCAAGCAACCGTGCCTGGATACCGCCTCCTGCCGCGGCCAACGAGTCCACCGTCAACAGCATCTCGACGGCCGCCTTCTGGCCACCGGTCGCCGATGACGCCACCGCGAAGTTGGACCGCTGGGTGGTCGAACCGCCGCGAGGGATGCTCAGGGCGATGAGCACGGCGACGACGAGGAAGAGCACGAGGGCGGCGGCTCCAACGGCCCATGGGCGCTTGTCCGTGGCCTTCGCGTCGCTCGGCTTCGCGTCGCTCAGCTCTGTCGCGCTCGGCTCCATGTCTGCCACTGCCCACCCCCTTGGCGCGAGCCGATCGGCAGGCTGCCCAGTTCAGAGCAGGCAAATTAGCAGGTGGGCTCCAGCTCCACCCATCTGGACGTGCCCAACCCGTCGGGCCGGGCGGCGAGGGCGCCAGCTGACGTTCACGTCGCTGGCCTGGGAACTCTTGGGGTACGGTTCGTCCGGGCAGGCTCATGATCGAGCTCCGGGACGCACACTGCCCGACGTTCGAGGGGGAGGGCACCATGACCGGGTTGGGCACACAGAAAGCGCCGCCGCCGTCGGCCATGTTGCACGACCTGTCGGCGACGAGCGGTGAGCGAAGGGCCTCCGGAAAGGCCGCCCGTGACCGGGCTCGACGGGTCGCCCTCGGGCAGTGGCAGGAGGACGAGCGGGGGCACAACGCCCTGCAGACGATCCTGGCCCAGAACGAGATCCGGGTTCCCGAGCTCGTTCCCATCCGCCACCAGCGCATGGCCGCTTCGCCCTGGAACTACTACCGGGGGGCAGCGGCGGTGATGGCCGCCGATCTCGCATCCAAACCCGACAGTGGCCTCATCGTGCAGCTCTGCGGGGACGCCCATGTCCTCAACTTCGGGCTCTGGGCCACTCCGGAGCGAAACCTTATGTTCGATCTCCGCGACTTCGACGAGACCCTGCCCGGTCCGTTCGAATGGGACGTCAAGCGTCTCGCAGCCAGCCTGGTCGTTCTGGCGCGCGAGAACGGGCTGAAGCAGAAGAGAGCCGATGATGCAGTCGCCGCCGCGGTTGAGGCCTACCAGCAACGCATACGTCGGTACGCGCACATGCCCGAGCTCGACATCTGGTACGACGGCATTCATGTCGACAACCTGATCGGCTACTACGAGCCGGCCGATCGCGGCCAGATCTCGGTCCACATCGAGAAGCAAAAGAAGAAGCGCACGAGCCGCGGCGCCTTCGCCAAGCTCGCGGCCATGACCCATGGGCGTCCGCGAATTACCGAGGACCCGCCGCTGCGGGTGGCCATCGATGACGGCGAACAGGACGATCTGGTCGACCACCTCCTTGCCGACTATCGCCTGACGCTGCAAGAGGACAGACGGAGCCTGTTCGACCGGTTCACACCGGTTGACGCCGTTCGCCAAGTGGTGGGGGTGGGCAGCGTCGGGATGCGGGTCTATCTGGTCCTCTTCGAGGGGCGGACTGGGGCTGACCCGCTGTTCCTGCAGGTCAAGCAAGCAGGTCCCTCGGTGTATGAGGCCCATGCCCGACCGAGCCGGCACGGCCATCACGGAGCCCGAGTGATCAACGGGAAGCGACAGGTCCAGAGCGCCACCGACATCTTCGTCGGTTGGGCCTCGCTGGAGGGGCGGGACTACTACGTCCGACAGTTCCGAGACATGAAGATCATACCGACCACGACGTTCATTGCTCCTCGGTTGGCCGAGTTTGCCACCGCTTGTGGGGAGACCCTCGCCCGGTCCCATGCCCGCACCGGCGATCCGATGGCCATCGACAGCTACATCGGAAAGGGCCCCAAGTTCGTCGAGGCGACAAGTCAATTCGCCCGCCTGTACGCCGATCAGAACCAGCGTGACTACACCGAGCTCGTCGAGGCTATCGGTGCCGGAAAGGTCGAGAGCCGGCCGGGCTGAGCTTCAGCCGGCGATCGGCCACCGGTGCGAGGACCGGCCCGGACCGGCCCCGGAGCGGTCGGCGAGCTGGTCGACCAGCTCGCCCGCACGGGAGCGGAAGCGATCGATGTTGCGGCGCTTCACATCCTCGTAGCCCCTGATCTCCTCGGCCGACGCGGCGATGGCCGTCACCAGGGCCACCGTTGCCGGGGTCAGCTGCTCGAGTGACCTGATCACCAGGGTCTGGTACTCGGAGATGAGGGAACGCTCGGTCCGGCGCATCCGGGACCAGCCGAACGGGTCAAGGGGGGTGCCCCGCAGGTGCCGGGCGGTCCGGAGCACTGAGAAGATCGGCTGTGCCGCCGGGCCGAGGCTGATCTTGCGCTTGAGCCCCAATGCCTTGAACACGGGCGGGTGCAACAGCACCTTGGCGGCGGCCCTCTCGCCGAATTCGGCGGTCAGCGCCGCCTGTTGGGCCGAGTCGAGGTGGAGGCGCGCCACCTCGTACTCGTCCTTGTACGCCATCAGCTTGTGGAGACCGCGGGCGAAGGCGGTGGTCACGGGGAAGGTGGGGTCGCCGATCCGCTGGCCCTCGATGTGGGCGATCCGCAGTACCTCGTCGAGGTACCGCCGTGCGTATGCGGTGCTCTGGTAACCGGCCAGGTCGACCAGGCGCAGCTCCAGCATGTCGACCATTGCCGCCGGCGCCGAGGCCAGCAACGGGCGCAATGAGGCCGGCGGAACCGGCACCGGCGGCGGGGCCGGGGCCAGCGCAGCCCTGACGGCGGCTGGGTCGACCACCGATGCCCGTCCCCAGCGGAAGGCCGCCCGGTTCTCTGTTGCCCCGGACCCGTTGAGGCGGATCGCCTCTTCGATGGCCGCCGCCGTGACCGGCAGGCAGCCGTGCTGGTACGCGGCGCCGAGCATGACCAGGTTGGTGGGAAGGTGGTCGCCGAAGAGCCGCTCGGAGATCCACTGGGCGTCCAGGTAGAGGTTCTCGGACGCCCTGGTGGCCCGATCGATGCGCGCCGTGTCCGGGGGGAAGGGGATCGACGGGTCCCGCACCATCGCGGCGGTAGCAACCCCCGCCGTATTGACCACCGCCACGGTGCGCCGCTGATCGGCGACGGCCAGGTTCTCGTCGCTGGCCGCACCGAGCAGATCGAGCCCGAGCAACAGATCCGCCGAACGAGCACCGGCCTTGACCGCCGCGTCGATCGGTCCAGCGGCGATGCGCACGTCGGATATCACCGGGCCGCCCTTTTGGGCCAGGCCGGTCTGGTCGAGGCCGCCGGCGTAGAGACCGTCGAGATGGGCGGCCATCTGCAGGATGCGCGAGACGGTCACCACCCCGGTCCCCCCGACACCGGGCATGCGCACCAGCAGGTCATCGGGGGTGCGGCGCTGCCGCGGTGGACCCAGGTCGACCGGCGGCTCGCCGAACGGCGGGCACGAACCCGAACGCGGCCGCTGGTGCTGGGCGGGGGTCACCATCACGAACGAGGGGCAGTCCCCGCGCAGGCACGACAGGTCGTGGTTGCACGATCCCTGGTGAATCGTCGTCTTGCGCCCGAAGTCGGTCTCGACCGGTACGACCGACAGGCAGCTCGACTTCTCCCCGCAGTCCCCGCATCCCTCGCATACACGCGGGTTGATCCAGACCCGGGTCGTCGGCTCCGGCAGCCGGCCGCGCCTTCGCAGCCGCCGTTCCTCCGCCGCACAGCGGTCGTCGTGGATGACCATGGTGACGCCGCCGATCCGGCGAAGCTCTCGAAGCGAATCGGGCAGCTCGTCCCGGTGGCGGACCTCGGCGATCGGATCGAGGGAGACCCCGCGGTAGCGCTCGGGCTCGGGCGTGGTGATGATGACCCGTCGGACCCCTTCGATGGCCAACAGGCGAGTCAGATCGGGGACCGCCATCCGACCCTCGGGGGCCTGGCCACCGGTCATGGCCACCGCATCGTTGTACAAAAGCTTGTAGGTGATGTCGACGCCGGCTGCCACCGCGGCACGCACGGCCAGCGAGCCGGAGTGGAAGAAGGTCCCATCCCCGATGTTCTGCTCGTAGTGCTGGCCGGGGGCGAACGGTGCCAGCCCGGTCCACTGGGCTCCCTCGCCACCCATCTGGGTCATCCCCACCTGATGGCCCCGACCGCGGCTGTCGAAGCCGGCCATGATGTGGCACCCGATCCCCAACCCCACCAGTTGGTCGTCGTCGGACCGGGTCGAGATGTTGTGCGGGCATCCGGAGCAGAACGCGGGCGTGCGGGCCGGGGGCGCAGCCCCGTGGAGCACGAGCCGCTGTCGCCGGGCCACGGCGTCGATGCGCGCTCGGGCGGCGACCGGAAGTCGATCGGAGGGAAGGCGCGCGGCCAGCACGCGGGTGACGGTGTCGCTGTCGACCGATCCTGAAGCCGGGACCAGGGGACGACCCTCGGGGTCCAACTTGCCCACGACCAGAGGCTGCTCGGTCCGGCCGTACAGGGCCTCTTTGAGCTGGGACTCGATGAACGACGTCTTGTCCTCGATCACCACCACCTCGTCGAGCCCCGCCGTCAACCGGCGGAGCTCGGCACCGTCGAGCGGCCACGGCAGGGAGATTCTGATGAGGCGCAGCCCCATGTGGGAGCAGGCCTCGGCATCCAGACCCATGTCCTCCAGCGCCCGCAGGAGGGTGCTGTAGGTGTACCCGGCGGCCACGATGCCGACGCGGGCCCGGGGTGAGTCGAGGGTGACGGCATTGAGCGACGCCAGTCGGGCGTATTCGAGCGCCCGCGGGAGACGGACACCGACGAGGTGCTCCTCGGCCTCGACCGCGTTGGGTCCCACCAGCAATGGGGAGTGGGCGACGCGGGTCGTGTCGGGAGCAGGAATCTCTGGCCACGGCGCGCCGAGGTCGACCACCGCGCTCCCGTCGGCCACGTCGGCGATGATCTGCAAGCCGACCCACAGTCCCGAGTAGCGCGACAGGGCGACGGCGTGGAGACCCAGGCGCACCACTTCTGAAACCGAGCCGGGTGACAGTAGTGGCATGCTCAGGCTCCGGGCCATCGACACCGAAGAACTGGGAAGTGTCGACGATTTGCACGTCGGGTCGTCTCCGATGAGGGCCACGGCCCCGCCGAGCGGCGCCGTCCCCGCGTAGTTGCCGTGCCGGATGGCATCGGCGGCACGGTCGAGACCGGGGTTCTTGCCGTACCAGAAGCCCACCACGCCTTCGTGGTCGTGACCGGGCACGTCGGCCAGCAGCTGGCTTCCGGCGACGGCGGTGGCGGCGAGCTCCTCGTTGAGCGCCGGGGCGAACACCACGCCTTCCTCCTCGAGCCGGCGGCGGGCGTGGTCGAGCTCGAGGTCGAGTCCGGCCAGGGGCGAGCCCTCGTAGCCGCTCACGAAGGCGGCGGTATCGAGCCGACGGCTGCGGTCCAAGCGGCGTTGGTCGAGCACCAGCCGCACGATCGCCTGGATGCCGGACATCAGGGCACGGCCGTCGCCGACGCGGTAGACGTCATCGAGGCTCACCGGAGCGCGGCCCGCCTGGGCCGTCCCGTCAGCGGCTGCGCCCGTCCCGTCAGCGGCTGCGCCCGCCCCGTCTCCGGCGGCCCCGCCTGGACCGGCGCCGCCGGCTGCGACCCTCGGGTGCTGCCGGCCGACCCTCATCTGCTCAGGTGAGGAGGGCGATCGAACGCCCGAGTCGGTCCGACGCCATCTCTTCGGCCACCGTCACCGGGGTCCGCGCCGTGCGATCGGCCTCGGTGACGATCCGGGACACGCGGTCCCCGATGGCGAGCAATGAGCCCTCGAGCTTGTCGGCGCCCCAGCTGGAGCGCCTGGCGTGGATCTGGATGACGCCCCCTGCGTTGATCACGAAGTCAGGCACGTAGACGATGCCCCGTTGATCGAGCAGCTCGGCTACGCCGTGGGTGGCCAGCACATCGTTGGCGCCTCCAGCCACGATGCGGCACTGCAGTGCGTCGACGGTGGACCGGTCGATGACCTTGGCCAGTGCGCACGGGGCCAGCACGTCACACGGGGTTGTGACCACCGCTTCCGGATCGACCACCCGGCCGCCGACCTCGTGGGCGACGGCGCGTGCCCGGATCGAGTCGACGTCGGCCACCGAGATCCGGCAACCGGCCATGGCCAACCTCCGGGCGAGGTCGGCACCGACGTGACCGGCGCCCTGCACGACGACGTGGGCGCCGGGCAGATCCCGGCCGGCACACGAGAGAGCGGCTCGGATACCGGCGAAGACCCCGAGGGCCGTCCATGGCGAAGGATCCTCGTGATCGCAGGACACCTCGCCGGCGATCATGCCGATCACGGCCAGGTCCTCGACCGAAGTTCCCATGTCGACTCCGGGGATGTAGGCCCCCCCGAGGCGGTCCACGAACTTCCCGAAGGCCCGCAGTTGATCCCGGCGGTGGGCGGGTGCACCGGACTCGTGGTCTCGATCGACCGGGTCCTTCACCAAAACCGATTTGGCGCCACCGTAGGGGAGGTCTGCGCAGGCGTTCTTGAGGGTCATGGCCCGGGCCAGCCGGCGAGCCTCGTGCTCCGCGGCCTGCTCGTCGGGATAGGCCTGCCACCGCACCCCTCCGAGCCCGGGCCCCAGCGTGGTGTCGTCGATGGCGATGACCGCTCGCAGTCCGCTGGCCCGGTCGTGGCATCGGGTCAACTGCTCCGTTTCGTCCAGCTCCCAACGCAATTGGCTCACGCCATAATTGAAGTGCCTTTGGCTCAGTGAGTGAACCGTAATTCTTCCAACTCAGACAATTACGCAATAGAATGGTCGAATACCGTGATATGACGCAAATAATGATACCGGAGGGGGAGGCTCACGGGTATGGACGACAGAACGGATCGGACAGGAACGGCGGAGTTGGACGCGACCGACCACGAGATCCTGGCGCTGCTCGAGGAGAACGCCCGGCGCACCATGTCCGACATGGCCGAGCGAGTGGCCCTGTCCACCTCCGCGGTCAAGCGACGCATCGATCGGATGGAGGAGGCGGGGGTGATCACCGGCTACAGCGTGGTCATCGACCATGCCAAAGTGGGGCGCCCGATTCAGGCCTTCACCGAGGTGCGGTTCGCCGGGACAGCAGACATGGGAGAGATCCGCAGCGCGGCGATCCGCCTACCCGAAGTGCAGGCCGTCTTCACCACCGCCGGTGACCCCGATGCGCTGGTGTGGATCCGGGTGCCTGACGTCAAGCGGCTCGGGCAGGTCATCGAGCAGCTGCG
>DATMMO010000275.1:0-2137 GCA_035569695.1 Acidimicrobiales bacterium
TGTCCAAGTCGGCCCGGTCGCCTCCCCGGACATCGTCGGCCTGCACGCTGATCCAGTCTCCGGCGGCGAACGAGGCCAGCTGACCGACCTGAATCGGCTGCCCGGCCGGGCCGGCCCGGCCCGACCCGGCCAGCACGTAGACCAGGGCATTGAACGTGGCGTTCCAGGGCAGTCGCAGCTGCGCGCCCGATGACACGGTCGCATGCATGAGGGCCATCGGCGTGTGCGTCGATCCGGGGCCGGCGTGCCCGCCGACCTCGCCGGCGATCACCCGGACCAGGGCTCCGCCGTCGGGCGAGGAGAGCAGCCTCACATCGTCGGCCTCCAGCCCCTGGTAGGCCGGGGGGATCCTCTTGTCCTTGGCCGGCAGGTTCACCCAGAGCTGGATGCCGTGGAACAGGCCCCCCGACACCACCAGGTCCTCCGGTGGTGTCTCGATGTGCAAGATGCCACCGCCGGCCGTCATCCACTGGGTGGCCCCGTTGGTGATGAGCCCTCCCCCGCCGTTCGAGTCTTGGTGGGCAAAGGTGCCATCGATCATGTAGGTCACCGTCTCGAAGCCGCGGTGGGGGTGCCACGGTGTCCCCTTGGGCTCACCGGGGGCGTAGTCGACCTCGCCCATCTGGTCCATGTGGACGAAGGGGTCCAGATCGGACAAGCTCATCCCGGCGAACGCCCGTCGTACCGGGAATCCCTCCCCCTCGAAGCCGCTGGGCGCTGTGGTCACCGAGGCCAGCGGTCGCTCGAGCACGGTGGAGGTGTCGGGTTCGGGGACACGGGGCAGGCGGGACAGGTCGTCCACGGTCACAGCGGGCATGGGGGCCTCGTTTCGTCTAGTCGTCCCGGATGGGCGAGCCGGTCATCATTCTCCAGATGCTGCAGCCTCGTCGACGGTGAGCTCGGCCGCCGGGTCGGCAACGAGGCGCTCCTCGGGTATGGGAAGGCCGCTTCGAATCGAACGGCCGAATGTCCCCTCCGCCAGACGTTGCTCGGCCCGGCCGATGGCCTCGAGACGCTCCCGGAGGCTGCCGGCGACGGTGTCGTCGGTTTCCTCGGCGGTCAGGCGTTCGGCCGGATCGCTCATGTCTCCGGTCTGGTTCGCCTCCGACCGGTCATCGCGTCCCGCCGCATCGGTTTCGACCAGCAGCCGTTCCACTCGGGATCGCTCGGCTCCCAGTAACGCTCGGGCTCGGTCGTCGTCCACTGGCTCTCCCCACTCGATGCGTTGCCATTCGTCTGCCTTCGACCTTAGGACGGTGGCGTCCCCTTCGAGGCCTCGCCCTGGCTAGTCGGCGTCACCGGCCCACGACGAGGGGGGATCGCTGGCCGGGAAGGACTCCTCGTCCGACTCCTCCACCGTGTCGGCCGGGTTCTCGGAGGTGGTTTCTTCCTTCTCGTCGGGTTGGTCCGGCATCAGGCGCTGAGCACCACGGCGGCGTCGGATGAGGCGACGTGAAAGCTGAAGCTCTCGACCAGGTAGAGGTGCACGTTGTCGGCATCGTGATGGTCGTAGCCGATAGAGAGGTCCTCGCCCGACTCGAACAGGAAGTCTCCTCCCCGCATGGACACCACCACCGCCCCCCGCACGCCGGGCGACCACACGATCGGACCACCGAGGATCTGTCGGAGGTGGTCGAAGACGACCAAGCCGCCGTGCTCGGTGGTCTCCACCACCCCGGTGTAGCCGTCGGGGCCGAGGGCCAGGCCGTAGGGCCCTCCGATGCCGGCCGAAAGCAGGACCTCGACCGCTTGGGCCACCACGCCCGGGTAATTGGCGTAGTCGGCGCCCAGTGAGATGGGGGCATGGGGCGACGCCTCGGTCATGCCCACGATCCCGGCTTCGCCCCAACCATGGACGACGGCGACGTTCTCGGCCATGGCGATCTGCCGGGCGGCCTCGTCGAGGGCGCCGAGATCGATGTCCTGCGCCCCCCGGTCGGCATCCAGCAATTCGTCCCGGGACACGGTGAAGTCGGCTCGCAGCTCGACGAGGGGCAGCACCCGGCGCTGGCGGGCCACCAGTCCCTCCGCCGGGGCCCCGTCGATCGACGTGGTCCGCCCCAGGTTGGTCGACGAGTGTTGCCAGCCCAACGGGCCCGAGAAGTCGGCCAGCTTCCGTCCGGCCAGGGCCGGCACC
>DATMMO010000276.1:0-10926 GCA_035569695.1 Acidimicrobiales bacterium
CACCCGCATCTTCTACCTCCGCCGCAACAAGGGTGGCGAGGGAAAGGCGGCCGTGCTCAACCACGGGCTCAAGGTCATCCTGGCCGACGACTGGGCCCAGGCCGTGCTCATCATGGACTCCGACGTCCTGTTCACCCCGACTTCGCTGCGCCGGATGACTCGGCACTTCGCCGACCCTCAGGTCGGCGCCGTGGGTGCCTACATCCGGGAAGGAAGCCGGCCCGGCAATTCCATGACCCGCTTCATTGGTTTCGAGTACGTCATGGCCCAGGCCCTGGCCCGCCGGTCGAGCAACCTCATCGGGGTGGCCGCCTGCCTTCCCGGCGGCGCCCAGCTCCACACCCGGACCAACATCGAGGAGTTGGGGGGTCGCATCGACGACAGCACCCAGGCCGAGGACACGGTGAGCACGTTCCAGACCCAGCTGAACGGACGGAAGGTCATCTTCGAGGGTCGGGCCGTCGCCCTGGCCGAGGAGCCCGGGGACATCGACGGCCTGTGGAAGCAGCGGCTCCGCTGGGCCCGGGGCAACCTCCAGATCGTCCTGAAGTACCGGTCGGTGTGGTTCCGCCCGCACACCCCTCTCGGTCGGCCCACCTTCGGGATCGTCTGGTTCGCCGTCACCCTGCAGCCCATCCTCATGGTCCTCAACGCCATCGCCCTCAGCATCCTGTACTTCATCCACTACGGCGAGGCGGGAGCGCTGCTCCGGGTCTTTTGGATCTCCAACGCACTGAGCTGGGTGGCCATCACCGTGTTCGGCCTGCTGGCCGATCGGACCACGGCGCGCCATGCCTGGCTCCAGGCCGTGGTGTTCCCCGGGCTGGTGTCAGTGGGGATCATCACCTACACCATCCTGCCCGGGGCGAGCATCGCCCTCGTCAACGACGTGCTGCGCCCCTTCCACTGGACCCTGACTCCGATGGCCCAGCACCAAGAGGTGCTGTTCGCCAGCATCTGGAGCGCGGCCTGCATGGTGGTGGCCGTCATGGCCCGAGGAGTCGAACGGCGGTTGGGTCTGAAACGGCTCGCTCTGGCCCTGGTGTACCTGGGGGGGTACGGGCCGCTGTTGTGTGCCATCGGTTTCACTGCGTACATCAAGGAATTGCGGGGCAGCGAGATCCGCTGGGAAGTTACCAAGAAGACCGGAAAGATGGGAGGTGCCAGCGATGGCGCCCTGGCCACAGCCCGAGCAGAGTGACTCACCAACGAACGAAGAGGTGATAGCCACCGAGATCCGATCCGATCACCGGATGGAGCGACGCTTTCTGTTCAGCGGGATCCTGGCCTTCGCCGCGGCCGGCGTGGTCATCCTCATTCGCCACGTCCTGGGCTCGATGTGACCGGACCCGTGTCGTCTGACTCCCTCCCTCCCCAAGTGGTGATGGTCACCGGTGCCGGTGGGCCGGCCGGCGTGTCGGTCATCCAGGCCCTGCGCCGAGCCGGACATCGCACCGTGGGCGTCGATGCCTCCCCCGAAGCGGTAGGCATCCGGTTGGCCGATGCCGGCGGCACCCTGCCCCGGGCCGACGAGCCCGGGTTCGGAACCGCCCTGTGCGATCTGGCCCAGAAGCACTCCGTCACCGCGGTGATCCCGTCAGTAGCAGAAGAGCTGGTGACCCTGGCCGGCGCCGCCTCCGATCTGGATAGGGCCGGCATCGCCCATTGGTTCCCCGAGCCCGGTGCCGTCGTGTCCTGTACCGACAAGTGGCTCTTCCATCAAGCGATCACGGCTGCCGGGCTACCGGGCCCTCCCACCGCACTGGGAACGGCCGATGGGGTGCCGGGCCCCTGGGTGGTGAAGCCGAGGCACGGCCGGGGCTCGCGGGACATCCACCTGACCGACGATCGGGCCAGCATCCCCCGCATCGTGGCCGAGGTCCCCGACGCCATGGTGCAGCACTGCCTGACCGGTCGGGAATTCACCATCGACGCGCTGGTGGACCACGACGGTGTGCTGGTGGCCGCAGTGCCCCGGTGGCGAAGTGAGACCAAGGCGGGCATCTCGGTCCGGGGCGAGACCTTCGGCCACGATGCGCTGGTCGAGGGCGTGGGCGCCCTCATGGGTGCGTTGGGGCTCACCGGTCCCGCCAACATCCAGGGCTTCATCCCCGAGACCGGCCCCTTCGCCTTCACCGAGGTGAACCCGCGCTTCTCCGGCGGCCTGCCCCTGTCGCTCGGGGCCGGGGCGGAATTGGTCGAGCAGTACCTCCGAGGCATGCTCGGTTATCCCCTCCAGCCCGATCGCTTGGGCTACCGGGTCGGGGTCAGGATGTACCGCTACTTCGAGGAGATCATCGAGGAGCCGGGTCGGGCGAGCTAGGGCTCACGAGACCGGCCTCGAAGGTCCCCAATTGCATCATCGCCGGTCGGGATCACCCGACCGGCGATGACACGCAGAACATGTGAGCCCGCAGAGGCGAGCTCAGTGTCGAGCGTTGAAATTCAGACCTTGCGAACCCGGCTGGCCTGCATGCCCTTTTGACCCTGGGTGGCTTCGAACTCCACTCGTTGGCCTTCGGGAAGATCGCGGAAACCCTCCATCTGGATCTCGGACTGATGGACGAAGAGATCCTCGCCGCCGCCGTCAGGCGAGATGAACCCGAAGCCCTTTTCTGCGTTGAACCACTTAACCGTACCTTGTGCCATTTGAAATCTACCTCATGAACTCCACGCATCTGAGCAGCAGGAGTCCATGGTGGATACCAGTGCAGCAAGGCCCGGCGTGATTCGAGCCGCTGAAGACAGCCTAGCCCGACCCGGGCGGCGCGGGAGACCCGGCCGGACATGGTCGCATTTCGGCCTCCGCCGCGGCCGCTGCCCTACTTCACCACCACCGGCAACGTCGTCCCCGGTGCCGGGGCGCCGGCCCTATGGTCGGCCACCCGTCCGGCCACCGGGGCCCACACAATCGGGAGCAATGCAGTCAGCATGGCGGCGCCGGCGGCGGCGGCAATGAAGGGAACCCACGCGCCCATGGCGAACAGCCAGCCTCCCACCCCGGCAGCGATGGCGATCGACCCCGTCTCGCTGGTGGAGAACAAGCCCTGGACCCGACCCACCTCGGACACGTCCGACTCCTGGGTCAGCAGCGACTGGGCGGCGGGAAGGGCTATGGCCACCCCGATGGCCTCGACACTGCCGAGGACCACCAACAGAACGATGCTGTGGATGAACGGGTAGGCGATACAAAAAGCGATCGACGAGGCGATGGAGATGACGACCAGCCGGCGCCGGTCAAAATGATCGGCCAGCCACCCGCCGGGCCGGGACATGACCACAAAGGGAACGGCGAACATGCTCCAGCTCAGTCCGATCTGCCAGTCCTTGGCGCCGCGGGCATCGAGCAGCAGCGTCCAGCACGACTCGTAGACGCCAAAGGTGAGCCCGATGGCTGCCGCAGCCACCAGCGATCCGAGCAGTGACCGATTGAGGCGCGGCAGCCCGCGGGAGCGGGGATGGAGATCTCTGGACGCGGCCGTGATCCGCTGGTCGGCGAACTCCGACCCCACCAGCACCGGGAGGCACGCCACCAGCGACGCGGCCCCGGCGGCGACGAAGATGATCCCCATGGATCCCACGCCGAACAGACTTCCCACCAGCGGGCCGATGGCTATGCCGGCCAATTGTCCAGCGTAGATGGACCCGAAGGCTCGGCCCCGTCGCTCGAGCGACACCGCCCCGGACACCATGGCCAATGAAGCCACCTCGGCCGCTCCCGCGCCCGCTCCCTGCAGAGCACGGAGGCCGACGTCGGCGACCGGGCTGACCGGAGCCAGGAAGGCCACGCTGGCCCCGGCGTAGAGCAGGAGGCCCATGAGCAGGACCGGCCGACGGCCGATGTGGTCGGCCAGGCGCCCGGCGGGGTACTGGAACAGCACCCCGGCGGCGAAGAACGCAGCCATCACCGCGCCCACCAGCGCGTCCGACCCGCCGCGATGGCGTAGGTACTCGGGCAACAGGGGCAGGATGGCGCTGGCTCCGAGCCATTGCAACCCGGTGACCAACGTCAGGGCCCGCACCAACCGGTCGGCCCTTCGGTTGTCGTCGAGCGGGTCAGAAGGGCGGCTCGACGGGATGTGGAACCGTTCTGAGGCCACGGCGGCAGTATGGCAGGTAGCAAGCCGAGGCGTCATGGCTCCGGCGCGCGATGCTTCCCGGGGTGAGTCGCAAGTCTGCTGCTCCCGGTGCCGTGACGGCCGACGGTGCGGGGCCTCTCCTGCCCTTCGCCTCGTCGCGACCGCATCCTTTCCGGTCGCTGGTGCAACTGGCCCCCGGTCAGCCGGCATACGGCCTCGGGATACGGATGGCCATCCTCATCACCGTGCCGATGATCGTCGGTGCCGCCGTCCACGAGATCGGACCGGCGACCGTGGTCTCGATGGGGACCCTGAACAGCGGCATGGCCGACGCCGGCGGTGCCCGGATATCCCGGTGGCATGCATTCGGAGCCGCCACCGTCTTGTTGTCCCTGGCCATGGGGCTGGGCACGGTCGCTGCTCGACCGATCGGACTGGCCGTTGCCCTCACCCTCGTGGTCATGGGCGGCTGTGCGTACGCCAGCGTGTTCGGAAACGTGGCTTCCAGCGTCGGCTTCGTGACCAGTGTGCTCTTCATCATGGGCGTCGGTCTGGGGGGCGGTGGATCGGTGGCGCTCGAACGCATGGGGCTGGTAGCCGTGGGCGGTGCCTTGGCCACGGTCGTGACCCTCGTCCTCTGGCCGGTCCGTCCCTACGCGGCAGCGTCGGCGTCGCTGGCCCGGTGCTACCGCTCGATCGCCGAGGTCATTCGGGCCCTGCCGGGCGACCCCGCCACAGTGACCAGGGCAGCCGAGCAGGGGCGCGATCAGATCGACGTGGCGCGGTCAGTTGTCACCCTCACCCGAGCCGGGCGACACGGAGCGAGCACCATCAGCGCCAGGCTGTTGGCCCTTCTGGTCCAGGCCACCAGCCTGCTGAACACGGCAGGGGGGTTGGCGGCGCTGACGACCGGGGCGTTTGCCGCCGGCGAGGATCGGGCCCCGGTCGATGAGGCCCTGGCCGCCCTGGCCGCCTCGGTCGAGTGCCTGTCGACCCTGGTCGAACACCATGGCGTTTCGACCGCCGACGGGGTCGACGTCGATCTCGTCCGACTGGACAATGCCCTGGCCGAGGCATTGGGCTGGGCCATGCTCACGCGCACCAGCACGACGTTCGAGCGGACGGCGGCCTTCCGGCCCGTCCTCGACGCCCTCGCCGCCATGGTGGCGACGGTGCACGATTCAGTGGCCGTGCTCCAAGGAGGCAGCGAGGAACCAGCCCACCGAGGAGCAGACCCCGAGTCCATACCGGCTGGGAGGGTTCGACGACGGAGCTGGCGGGGACGAGTGGGGGCGGCGGCAAGAACGGCGCGAGCGAACTTCACCCCGGACTCCGTCATCTTCCGCTATGCCGTGCGTTACGGCGCGGCCACGTCGGCCGGGGTGGCCATCGCCTACGCCCTCCACCTCACCCGGGGCTACTGGGTCCCGCTCACCGCCGCGGTGGTGCTGCGCCCCTTCGCGGCGACGACCGTCCAACGCACCCTCTTTCGGGTGGCGGGGACCGTGGCCGGAGGCTGTATCGCCGCCGCCGTTGTCAGCCAGATCCACAGCCCGGCGGGCCTGATCGCTGCGCTCTTCGTGTGCTCGGCCGTGGCCTTCACGCTCCTGCCCCTCAATTACGCCTGGGCCGTCGTGTTCCTGACTCCGACCGTCATCGTGCTGATCTCGGCCGCGGCGCCGGGCGGCTGGTCGGTGACCGCCGATCGAGTGCTCAACACCCTTCTGGGCGCGGCCATCGCCCTCGTGGTGGGATTCCTGCTGTGGCCCGAGGCCGAGCGCCGGGCCTTCCCCGATACGTTGGCCGCCGCCCTGCTGGCCGTCCGCAGCCACCTGGACGGCGTGCTCGATGTCTACCTGGGGGCACCGCCCGATCACCAGGGCCCGAGCATGGCGGTTGCTCACCAACAGGCCGGTCTGGCCATCGACAACGCCCAAGCCGGATTTCAGCGTCTTCTGGGCGGAGGTCGGATCCGTCATGTCGCCCACATCGGCACCCTGTGGTCCATCACCGATGCCTGTCGGTCCCTCTTCTTGGAGACGGGCGCCCTGGAGAACCAGCTGGACCTCGAGCACGGCACCCGGGCCCCCGCTCCGGTCGACGATGTTCGTCGACTGTGTGACCAGATGCTGGTCGAGCTGGCCGACGCGCTGGCCCACCGACGTCCCGTGCAGTCCGGACAATTTCGGCGCCAGGAGTTGCATACGGCCGTCACCCAGATCCGGCGGACCACCGACCAGGCCCGGAACCAGCGGCGGTCGGAGCTGAGCGCGGGCACGACCGGCCTTACGCCGGCCGCCCTGCAGGTCCGCTACTTCGGCTCGGTGAGCACGGCCCTGGATCACATCGCCGTCGCCCTCGACAACCTGGAGGGCGCGGTCGACGACCTGGCCCGACCTGATTCCTGACCGGCTCGAACGAACCAGGCGGGAGGACGGAGGCGCGCACACGTCTGCGCACCGCAGAGGCCTACTTCGAGACCGGCGTTCGGGGGCCGGCCCTCCCAGCCCGATGCCTGGCAGCATGGTCTCCATGCCGCGCCCAAGCGACGACTTCGATGCCGTCTATGCGTCTGAGACCCCACCGGGATGGGACATCGGGCGACCCCAGCCCGCCTTCGACCGCCTGGCCAAGTCCGGGGGCCTGGTCGGAAGGGTGCTCGATGCGGGATGCGGCACCGGTGAGCACGCCCTTGTGGCCGCATCCATCGGCCACGAAGCGGTGGGAGTCGACATCTCGGCCAAGGCCATCGAATTGGCCATGACGAAGGCGACCGAGCGGGGCGTCGAGGCACGGTTCTTGGTAAGGGATGCCGTTCGCCTGGTTGATCTGGGCGAGCAGTTCGACACCGTGCTCGACTGCGGGCTCTTCCACGTTCTCGACGACGACGACCGCGAGGGTTACGTCGACAGCTTGGCTGCAGTCGTTCCTCCGGGCGGTCGCTATCACATGCTTTGTTTCAGCGATCACCAGCCGGGTGACTGGGGACCGCGCCGGGTGACTCAAGACGAGGTTCGGGCTGCCTTCGGCCAGGGATGGGAGGTCGAGTCCATCGAACCCGCCGTCATCGACCTCACCTGGGATCCCGCCGGAGCCCTGGCCTGGCAGGTGGCGGCCACTCGCACCTAGAGGTTGACGTGGTTCTGGCCGAAGCATCAAGCCGCTCGGGCCGCGGTACTACTCGGTAACGATTCTCTCGAGCCTCTCCAGGCTGGCCGCCATGGACTCGAGCATCGGATTGTGCCCGTTGATCCACGCCCCGCCGTCGCTCAACAAGGATCGGCGGACCTCCTCCCTCACGGTGCCACAGTCAAATACCTCGGTGACGACGGTGGCATCGTCACCGTCCGGCGTGAGGATGTAGCCCCAGCGGTAGCCGGCAGGAATGCCGACTTTGGATGGATCATCACCCTCAGTCCGAGAAGGGTCTCCGGGAGCCGGTTCCCAGAATATGCGCCGATCTGGCTCGAACTCGACGACATAGTTGAGCATGAGGTAGTCGTCTCCGAGCCGATGCATCTTCATGGTGAAGGTGTCGCCCACGCCGGAGATGGGACGGTCGAGGACGGCCCCCCGGAGCATGTCGGACCCGTCGAAATCCATGTGACGGTGCGGATTGGCCAGGATCTGGAAGATGGAGGCCGCCGGTGCTTCGATTCTGCGTGATGTTTCAACCGGCTGGCTTTCCTCTGACATGGTCCAGTCCTCTCTCTCGCTCTACGCCAGCACTACGGGGCGCACCTCACCGGATTCATACAGTTGGACGTGGCCAGTGACACGAATTCATTCATCGGTCAAGGAGAGGAAATCATGTGCCCATTCGAACCGTTCGCTCCAAGATTCCCAGCGTGGCGCGAAGGGCCGAATCGGGCACGATCGGGAAGCGTTCCTTGAGGTCGCCTTCCACCTTCGACCAGTCGTAATAGGACGTCACATTGGTGACCCCGTCCTCACCGGCATCCAGGCGGTAACCATAGACGTGCGGAACCGGGATATCGGGTCCCAGATTCCAGGCGATCTCCTTGTCGCGCTCAAAGACAATGATGTGCACGGTCACGTCGTACTTGCCCATCGGGATGTCATTGAGCGACTCACGGTCCATGTGGATGACGAAGGTGTCACCCACCTTCTCCGCCGGTTCGCCCGTGAAGCTCTGCAGCATCCCAGAGCCGTCGATGGCCACATGGCCGGCCGGGCTACGCACGATGTCGAAGATCGCGGCGGGCGGCGCCGGGATCGGCCGGGTCACCTCGATGCGGTCGGACAGGAACTCGGTATCGGGCATATGGGGCTCCTCGTGGATGTGAGTGGACTGGTCGCCACCCTTGAGATGTTCGGTCCGCCCAGCATCGCACGCCGATTGCTGTCGAGATCGGCGATGCGGTCCCGGCCTCACCGATGGGCGTGGCGGTGCTCCTCGGCCAGGTGGGAGTGGCCCAACCCGATGGGCTGGCCCACCCGATCCTCATGCCCGGGCCATGGTGCCCGGTACGAGCAGGCGTCGCAGTTCACCACGGGGGTGCCCATGCGGGCCTGGGCGTAGCGCTCGAGGATGATGGGGAGGAGCCGCCGATCGGCTCCGAAGTAGCCGGCGTCGAGCACGGTGACCCCCGTGCGATGAGTGAAGGCGGCGATGTCGGCGCGGGCGCGGTCGATCAGCTTTCCGGTGCAGAGGAACCAGAAGCCGAGGGCAACCCGCTCGAAGCCGAGCCGGCCGAACACGTCCAGGGCTTCGGGGACCGACGGCCCGGTCACCCCGGTGAAGCCGGTGTGCACGAAGGGGGCAGAGCTCCATTCGCCCACCAGCCGGGCGGCCTTGGCCGCATCACCGTTGGCATCGGGATCCGACGTGCCCCGGGCGACGAGCAGGAGCGGCAGCCCTCGGCCGCCCACCGATGTCACCGCATCACCCATGATGTCGACCAGATCCTTGGCCAGGCCCAGGGGGCTTCCGAACACGATGTCGCATCGGGGGTGGCGCTGTCGGCCCTCGAGCACGACCGCAGCCACGTCGTTCTTGGCGTGCCCGGCCCCGAGCAGCACCAAGGGCAGGACCACGATCCGATGGCAGCCCTGCTGCACCAACCGATCGAGGACCACACCGGCCGGGGGCTCGGTCATCTCCAGGAAGCCCACGTCCACCAGCACGTCAGGAAGCTGGTCGGCCACCAGAGCGGCGATGGCGTGCATCTCCGTCCCGTTCGCTGCACTCTGGGAGCCGTGACCGACAAGGAGCAGCCCCTCGTGACCCTCCATGTTGGCTCCCTTCTCCGGTTTCATCGCGCCTGCTGGCACCGCCGTGGTCGGCTCCTGGCTCCCCGGCACCGCAGCGTATCCAACTGGCCCATGTGCTCGGTCAGCCATGGACCGGCGCCGGCCCTCCCCCCGTGGGAAGATGAGAACTTGTTCCACTGGATTATCTCTGAGAGGGAGACGAACAGTGCGTGACTTCGACGAGGTCGATCATCCCGTGTTCGACGGTGATAACCACTACTACGAGGCAGCCGACGCCTTCACCCGGCATCTGGACCCGGCCCTCGGCCCACGGGTGATCCAGTGGTGCGAGATCGGGGGACGGCAGTACCACGTCATCGGCGGAAACGTGAACCACGCGGTGACCAACCCCACCTTCGACCCGGTGGCCTATCCCGGGGCCATGTACGAGTACTTCCGGGGCAATCCCCACAACCGCAACCCGACGGAGTTCCTGTCGCGCCGGGAGTCGATCCGGGCCGAGTACCGCCAGCCCGCGGCCCGGGTGGCGAGGCTCGACGAACAGGGACTGGCCGCCTGTTGGCTGTTCCCCACGTTGGGCATGATCTACGAGGAGCCCCTGTCCCACGACCCCGATGCGGTCTGTCACCTGTTCCGGGCCTTCAATCGGTGGCTGGCCGAAGACTGGTCGTTCAACTACCAGGACCGCATCTTCGCCGCGCCGTACGTGACCCTGGCCGACCCCGAGTGGGCGGCAGCCGAGTTGCGATGGGCCCTGGACCACGGGGCCCGGAGCGTGGTCATGCGGCCGGCGGCCCCGGTCACCAGGACCGGCCGGCGCAACCCGTTCGACTCCAGTTTCGACGGGTTCTGGGGATTGGCCGACGAGGCCGGTATCACCGTGGTCGTCCACGCCGGCGACAGCGGTCTCTCGTCCAACGGGTACGCGTCCGACGGGTTCGCGGCGACGTTCTCGGGTGGGTGGAAGCCGTCGATCAAGTCGTTCAACATCGAACAGGCCATCCGTGACTTCTTGCTCACCCTGATCTTCGAGAACCACCTCGAGCGCTTTCCCAACCTGCGCATCGCCTCGGTGGAGAACGGGGCCGAGTACCTGCCCGAGCTGATCAAGAAGGTGCGCTCGACGGCCAACAAGATGCCGGGCTACTGGAAGCACGACCCGATCGAGACCTTCCGGCGCCAGGTGTGGATCAACCCCTTCTGGGAGGACGATGTCTATCAGGTGGTCGAGTGCATGGGTGCGGACCGGGTCATCTTCGGTTCCGACTGGCCCCACATCGAGGCGTTGCCCGAACCCCGTGACTACATTCGCGAGCTGAAGGACTTCGATGCCGTCGAGCGCAAGAAGATCCTGTTCGACAACGTGACCGAGCTCGTCGCCCTCCGGCCCAAGCCAGCCTGACCGCGGACTTAATAGCCCCCGGTCATGTCGACGACGTTGTCCAGAGGGCGACCGTCCACGTAGCGCTCGAGGTTGGCGAAGAACTGGTCGAAGGTGCGCTCCATGTACCCCTCCATCGAGGTGGAGCTGTGGGGGGAGATCGACAAGTGGGGCGCATCCCACAGCGGGTCTTCGGGCGGGAGCGGCTCGTGGCGGGCCACGTCGATGGCC
>DATMMO010000277.1:0-2098 GCA_035569695.1 Acidimicrobiales bacterium
CCATCCTCCTCGTACTCCGCGACCTCCTCGTCCTCGTCCTCCTCCTCGGCCGGCAGCATGATGCCCTCGGCGTCCATGAGGTCGTCGGCCACGTAGAGAGGCGTCCCGGTCCGGACGGCCACGGCGACGGCATCAGAGGGCCGGGCCGATACCGGAACCTCGGTACCACCGTGACGCAGCACGATCTCGGCGTAGTACGTCGATGTGCGCAGCTCGGTGATCACCACTCGCACCACGTCGGCTCCCAACGCGTCGAGCAGGTCCCTGATGAGGTCATGGGTCATGGGACGAGGCGTGTCCATGCCCTGGAGGGCGAAGGCAATGGCCGTCGCCTCCGGTGCACCGATGAAGATGGGCAGCGTGCGGCCCAATGCCTCGGACTCTTGAAGGAGCAACACGGGCGTGTTGGACTGGAGGTCCACACGCACCGCCCGAAGTCGGACTTCGACCATGCGTTGCAACTTACTCGCCGAACGCGATTTGTGCGGTCAGGGGCGACCGGCCATTGGACTGGAACGCCCCTTCGGCGCTCGCTCCGTGGAGCCATCCGGACCGAGGGACGACAGGGCCAGACGTCATAGGGCCGGCCTGGGGGAACCCGAAGCCGTCACCCTCCCAGCAGGTCCCGGATCGCACTGCGCAACAGGGCGCTCCGGAGTCCCTGTCCCAGCTGGGCCAGCTCGTCGGCGGTACGCCCGGCCCGCTGGCGAGCCTCGGGGTTTCGCTGTCTGACCAGGGGCAACACGATCTGCTCGATGAACCCTGCTTCGCGGTCAGCCGTGTTCTTGTACAGGCGGAGGTGCCGCGGCTCGATACCGAAGCGAGCGAACCCGGCGGCCAGGTTGGCGATGGCCAGACCGTCCTCGTCGAAGTAGTCGGCTCCCCCGACCGAGGTGGTGGTGAGCAGCCCGTACTCGCACAGCTGCTCGAGCACCTCTTCGCTCAGTCCGCTGGCCGCAGCCAACTCGGCCAACGTCAGGCTGGCACCGCTCAGGTCCACCGACCGTCCCCCCGACGTGGTGGATCCCCCGACGCTCGCCGGCGAGGCGGCTACGCCGGAACCGGCCGGCGACTCGGACGGTGCTGGCGATGCCGCCTCGGACCGGGCCCCACCCGCCGGGGTCGGCGACGAAGCTTCTGCTGGTGCTGGTGCGGTGCCCCTCGATCGCTCCGCTGGCGTTCGCCGCGCTGGCCCGTCTCCCGGACCGCGCATGGAAGGGGTCGACGCTGACGACCCTGACGATGGCTGCTCGGGTACGTCTTCCATGCCAGGCAGGCCATCACCCTCGGTTGCCGTCTCCGGTACGTCGGAGACCGGCGCTCCCGGACCCCGCAGTGATGTGGCTTGGCCCACGAGAACGGGTTCGGGCCGACGGCGACGGACGGCATCGGGGGGTTCCGGCGGTGCGGGGTGGGTCGTAGTAGGCCTCGATGCCTGCTGGTCGGCCCGGGCCGGTGAGCCCTGGTCGGCCTGCGTCCTATCGGCGGTCTGGACCCGGGCATCGATGGCTTCGATCGACACCCCTGACGCCGGCGTGTCGGCCGTCGCCTCCTCGATCTGGGTTCCGTTCGATCCGCTCGGCTCATCGGCACCATCGGTGCCGCCCTCGAGACGGTCCTTGATCACCTTCAGGGGTAGGAAATGCTCCCGCTGCTGGCGCAGGACCCAGCGCAGGCGTTCCACGTCATGCTCGTAGAACTTCCGGTAACCCGACGGCGTCCGTTCCGGGTTGACCAGTCCCTGGCTCTCGAGAAAGCGGATCTTGGAGATGGTGATGTCGGGGAACTCCTGGCGAAGCAGGGTCAGCACGTCGCCAATGGACAGATACGAGCGCCCGCTCACCCTTCGGTCCCCTCAATGGCCACGCCCACCGCTCCCGTCCTCATTCGCCCGTGGCCAACAGGTACAGCAGCTTGAACTTGCAGATCTGGACCTCGTCCCCACTGGCTAGTAGCGCCTCGTCGATCCGTTCCCGGTTGACGTAGGTGCCGTTCAACGAACCAACATCGCGCACCGTCGTCCCCTCCTCCCCCGTGGTGAACTCCGCGTGACGCCGGGACACCGTGATGTCGTCGAGAAAGATATCGCTTTCCGGGT
>DATMMO010000278.1:0-11865 GCA_035569695.1 Acidimicrobiales bacterium
TACCGCGTTTGGTGGTCGGAGTCCCGCCCTCAGTTGCCATGGGGCCAACGGTAGGTCGCCGGCTGGCGATTTGCCAAGACCGGCAGTTGGCGGCGGACCCGCTCCTGGTCCTTCGAGTCCAGATCGGCGACGACCATGCCCGGTCTGCCATCGAGGGCTTCAGCCAGGACTGTCCCCCACGGGTCAACGATCATCGAGTGGCCGTGGCACGCGGGCATGCCGCCGGGTAACTCGCCGATCTGAGCGGCGGCCACCACGAACACCTCGTTCTCGATGGCCCGGGCCCGCAACAGCACTTCCCAGTGAGCGGGTCCGGTCACGGCCGTGAACGCCGCCGGCACGGTGACGACTGTCGCACCCTGCAGGGCCAGGATGCGGTAGAGCTCGGGGAACCGCAGGTCGTAGCAGACGGACAATCCCAGCACCGGATCGACGGGCAGGCCCAAGTCGTCAGCGGCCCTGGTGCCAGGTCCGTCAGGATGAGTCGGCGACAGGGGAACGGTGCTCAGCGCCTGGCCCGGTGCGAACGTAGCCGACTCGTGGAACTCCGCCCCCTCCATGTGGACGTCGAACAGGTGGACCTTGCGATAGACGGCGGCGACGGTTCCGTCCGGGCCGAGGACGCAGCTGGTGCTGCGCAATCGGGTCTCGGTCGAGTCGGGATCGGGACGCTCGGGAACGGTGCCGGCCACCAACCAGATGTGATGACGCTCGGCCTGTTGGGCGGCCCAGCTCACTGTGGGCCCGTCCAGTGTCTCCGCCCGTTCGTTGATGGACCGGGCACTGCCGGCCACCGAGAAGTACTCCGGCAGGACCACGAGCTCGGCTCCGGCATCGGCGGCCTGATCGACCAGGGTGCCGGCGGCCCGAAGATTGTCCGCTCGATCGGCGGTGGCGGTGGTCTGGATGGCGGCAGCGCGCATGGCGTCAGGCTATGGCTGATTCCCGGGGCCACCGCCTCGCCGTGGCTGCGACGACCCCCGCCGAATCCGGTGCGATCCAGCGGGGGTCGTCCTCATGCTCGTTGTCGTTGGGGCCGGCTCATGGCCGACCGAGTCATGACCGATCAGCTCAGCCCGAGCTGGGCCGAGCACGATGGCCACGGACTCCAACCTCGCTGAGCCTGCAGCTGTTGCGCGGCCTGATCCTGTTGTGCAGGAGAAGCATCGCTCGGGAGTCCGGAGTACCCCATACCCTGCCACGTGCTCTGCGAGAACTGGTAGGCCCCGTAGTAGCCATTGCCGGTGTTGTCCCCGTAGTCGCCACCGGACTCACATTGGCGAAGACGGGCGAAATCGTTGCTCAACGATGACGGAGCCGCTGTCGCCGCTTGCGATTGTGGCGCGGCCTGCTGTGCTTGTGCCGCCTGTTGCTGTTGTGCTGCCTGTTGTTGCGCGGCCTGCTGTGCCGCCTGTTGTGCCGCCGCAGCTTGTTGCTGTTGTGCTGCTTGTTGTGCTGTTGCCTGTTGTTGCGCGGCCAGTGTTATTTGTTGTACCTGTGCTGCTTGTTGCGCTTGCGCGGCCTGTTGAGCCTGTGCCGCTTGTTGCGCGGGAACGGTCATGGAGGCCAATGCGACGGAGTAACCACTGAGTGTGGAGGTCGAAGGCGATGCCGCGTTGATCCCGGTCAGGTCACCGATCCCCAGTCGCGCCGGAGTCGGGTCTGCCCTATGTGCGGTTGCCGATCCCTGGAACATGAATCCAACAACAGCGAGTGCTGCGATAACGAATATGTAAAAGCGGTGCTTGCGCAATTCTTGCGCCTCCTCAAAGTCGCGGAAGCCCGGAAGGCTTCGAGGGATGGCATGAGAATGCGGGCGCCGTCTTGAGAGCATTCGTCTCGCAAGCTGATGCCGGGAAGGGCAGGCGGCCCTGGACGTACAAGTAGGTCCATACGAGGTGCAGACGGAGTGACCCTGTTGTGATCAGTGTGAGGCGGCTCCGAAACTGGTCTTTGGGTATAGGGAAGAAGGGTTCATGGGATGTGGATCATGCTGCTGTGGACGGGCCGCCGCGTCTGAAACGGTGTTCAGTTCCGGCAAACTCAGGCATTACGCCTCGGTGGATCACACAGTCACGGTGCTCCTCAACACCCTGACAACAACTCTCGCCGCTGTGTGACCCGACCTGTCTCTGGCTGATCGAGTAGCTCCAACGTATACAGGCAACTCACATCAATGCAATTCGAGGTGGGATTCGTGCTGGATGGCCTCGTACCCAGCAGGCACGGGGGCTAAACCCCAGGTCATCAGCCAGATTGGCTGGCGCCTAGCGCCTGGGCCAGGATGTCCGTCCCTCCAGGGGAGTCATCTTCTCTGACCCCCAGGATGGGGGTCAGAGACGCCCATCCTGCCTGCACCAGGCCTGCGTCGGAGTGGGGATCGATCTCGGCTGCCTCCTCGGCCTGGTCGGCGCCGCGGCCACCGCGCAACGTCAAGGTGATCGCCCCTCCCATGGCCGCACTTCCCTCCGAGTGCACTTCGTCGACCGTTTGACCGGAACGGACCGAGCGGATCAGGCCGACCCGTCCTAGGGTTCCGTGGCCCACGCCTTGCAGTTCGGGCAACGGCACCGCGGGCACGTTGAGGTTGAGTACCGTGCCCCGATCGGCCGCGGCCAGAACAGGCACGAGGTTGCACGCCAGCGTCACCGGTGTCTCCCAGGGAACCGGGTCCGTGGCCCAGGCGATGCTCACGGCTACGCCTCGCAGCCCGAACTGGGCCGCGGTCAAGGCCGCGCCCACCGTTCCCGAGTGCAGCGCCGAGCGTCCGGCGTTCATACCGTTGTTCACACCCGACACGATCATGTCGGGTCGCGGTCCGAACCCCTCGATGCAGGCCAAGATGACGGCCAAGGCCGGGGGCCCGTCGACGCCGTAGGTGTGCACGTGCTCCAGCCCTGGAATCTGCACCGCCTCGTAGGGAATCGACTGACGTTCATAGACCGAACCGACCGCGGCACCGGCACCGCTGTGATCGACCAGAGGGGCGACCACCATGAGCTCGTGCACGCCCTCGAACCGGGCGGCCAAGCCTCGGGCCAGTGCTTCGATGCCCGGCGCGAACACGCCATCGTCGTTGGTGATGAGGATGCGCACGTCAATGCTCCGATCGCGGATTCTGCTGAGCAGACCGAGCCCGACAACGGGGGGATCCGAGCCCGGGGCCACTCGCTACCGGGCTCTCCGGCTCCGTCGCCTACCATACCGGTCGACCACAATGTGTCCTCTGGCCGACGGCGGAGTCCCGTGGAAAGACCCGCGCCGCTCACCGAGTGACCACTGCCGATCGGATTTCCGTCACCATGACATCTCGCCCGCACCCCGACGATCAACACCCGGCGGAGACGACGCCGGCCACCGGCGACCAGTGGGTGATCGGTCATGGACATCAACGGGCGGTCATCACCGAAGTGGGGGCGACGTTGCGGTCCTTCACCGTCGAGGATCGTCCCGTCATCGACGGCTTCGGCCCGCGGGAGTGGAGCCATGGAGGTCGGGGGCAGGTCCTGGCTCCCTGGCCCAATCGCTTGGGCGATGGTCGGTACACGTTCGAGGGGACAGAGGCCGAGGCACCGCTCAACGAGCCCGGCGCTCGGAATGCCATTCACGGCCTGGTGCGCTGGCTGCCCTGGACGATGGCCAGCAGAGCCCAGAACCGGGTGACCATGGCCTGCGTGCTCCACCCCACTCCGGGTTACCCCTTCACCCTGGGGCTCCAAGTCGAGTACCGCTTGGGCCGCGACGGACTGACCGTTCTGGCCGATGCCGAGAACCGGGGGGCGGGCCCCCTTCCGTTCGGCCTGGGGTTCCACCCCTACTTCACCGTGAGCACGCCCACGGTGGACACCCTTCGCCTGACGGTGCCGGCTGATCGGCGGCTGGTGACCGACGAGCGCGGTCTGCCCACCGGAGACGCCGCGGTGGCCGGCACCGAGTTCGACTTCACCCACGGCCGCATCATCGGGACAACCCGCTTGGATACCGGATTCACCGGTCTCGTTCGGGACCCGGATGGCTGCGCACGGGTGAACATCGATCATCCCGACGGGGAAGCAGGAGTCACCGTGTGGGTCGACGGGACCTTCACCCACTTGATGGTCTATACCGGGGACACGTTGCCCGAAGGGTCGCGACGCAGGGGCATTGCCGTCGAACCCATGACCTGCCCGCCGGATGCATTCCGTTCCGGCACCGATGTGATCGTGCTCCCGCCCGGTGGCCGGTGGGCCGGCACGTGGGGGATCAGCGCACGCTGAGCGGGGCCTCGCTCATTCGTTCCAGGACCACCTCGACGTCAGGCGTCGTCAACGGCATCGAGAAGTAGAACCCCTGGGCGAACCGGCAGCCCAGCTCCATCAAACGGTCCCGTTGGCTCCGATGCTCGATCCCCTCGGCCACCACTTGGAGGTCGAAGGCGTTGCCCATGGTCACCACGGCGGAGACGACCGCGTCATAGCGCGTACCCAGTCCGTCGATGAACGCCTTGTCGATCTTGACCGTGTCCACGGGCAAGCGGGAGAGAGAGAAGAGGGATGAGAACCCGGTGCCGAAGTCGTCGATGGCCAGGCGAACCCCGAGGCGCTTCAGAGCTGTCAGCCGACCGACGGCGGCCTGGAAATCGCGGATGAAGAAGCTCTCGGTGATCTCGAGGATCAGCAGGGCCGGCGGGATGCCGCTGACCTTGAGCACATTCTCCACATCGGTGACGAAATGGTCGTGCTCGAGCTGGCGTCCCGACACGTTCACGCTCACGGTGAGATCGGGGGCCAGGGGAAATCGGGATCGCCACGCCGCGATCTGCCGGCAGGCCTCCTCGAGGGCCCACCGCCCGACGGGAACGACCAGCCCGGTGTCCTCTGCCGTGCTCATGAATTGATCGGGTAGCACCAAGCCCCGGTCGGGATGGTGCCAGCGCAGCAACGCTTCGACGCCGGTCATATGGCCGTCATCGAGGGCGATGATCGGTTGGTAGACCAGTTCGAACTGGTTCCCGGCCAGGGCCAGGTGGAGGGAGGCCTCGGTGGCTACTCGCTTGGCGGCCAGGGCGGTGAGGGTCTCGTCGAAGAAGGCGGCCCGGGCGCGGCCGTTGCGCTTGGCCCGGTACATGGCGGCATCGGCATTGCGCATGACCATGCCCGATTGGTCTGGTGTCCGGGCAAAGGCCAGACCGACACTGGCCGTGATATAGCAATCCACGGCATCGACCAGGAAGGGCTCGTCGAACACGGACAGGAGTTGGGCGGCGAAATCCACGGCCGCTTGTTGGTCGGCCAGACCTTCGACCAACACCCCGAACTCATCGCCGCCCACTCGGGCAATGAAGTGGTTGTCGACGGCGCCGACCAGGCGCTGGGACACGGCTTCGACCAGTGCATCGCCGGTTCGGTGGCCCCGACTGTCGTTCACGTACTTGAAGTGATCGAGGTCGAGGAAGCACACGGTGACCGGAGGATCGATACCCAGCCGTCCATGAAGCGATGCGATGAGCCGTTGGGTGAACAGTTCCCGGTTCGGCAGCCCGGTGAGGGCGTCGTGCGTGGCCTGGTGGGTGAGGCGACGCTCGAACTCCCTCCGCTCGGTCACGTCTCGGATGGCCACCGAGGTCAGCTCACCCTCCGGGGTGTCAATGGTGCTGAAGGCGAGCTCCAAGGGGATCTCGGTGCCGTCTTTCTTGCGCCCGAACACGGTGGGGTCGGGACCCAGCTTCGGATTACCGGTATTGGCCACCCAATCGTTGAGCAGGGCGGTCTGCGCGTCCTTGACCCGTTCGGGCATGAGCAGGGTCACGCTCTGTCCGACGAGCTCGTCGGTCGAGTAGCCGTACAACAGCTCAGCTTGGTGACTGGCCTCGACGATCCGTCCGTCTCGCCCGATGACGATGACTGCGTCGGGGGCAGAGGCCAGGAGCTGGCGGAAGTGGTCAGCCTCCCGGCGTCGACGCTCCAACAACTGCGCGTTCTCGAGGGCCTTGCCCGCTTGGGTGGCAAACATCTCGAAGGCGGCAATCTGGTCCGAAGCCGGGGCGCGGGCCTCCCTGCTTCCTCCCTGAAGCACGGCCACGATCTGGCCGCTCACCCACACCGGAGCAGCCACCACGGTCTGAAGCCCCGCTTCGACGGCGACCTGAATGGCACCGGGCAGGCTGGGGTAATTCTCGATGACGACGGTGGTCCGCTTCTCCAGGACGGTGGGGACCACGGTCTCGGGCTTGCCGTCTCGGGTCTTGACCGTGAAGGGATGAGCGAGATGGCGGGCGTGGAGGACGCGCAGGGTAACGCCGTCCTCTTCCAGTTCGGAGATGGCCGCGGCATCGAAGCCGAGCGTGCCCACCGCATCGACGACCGCCTCGAGCACGCGTGTCGTCTCGGGCGAATCGATCTGTCGAACAAGGGATGCCACCTTGCTCCACAGCACCACCCGTTGCTCCGAAGCCAGCTGCTCGCCGGCGGCGCGGTGGAGCCCGCTCATCAGCTCACGACTCAGCGTCCCCACGGCTAAGGCCGCTGCGGCCATCATGCCCAGCCGGAAGGCCAGCGTGGCTGCGTTGATGCCCCACCCGGTTGCCGCCAACGTGACTACATAGCTGCCAATGGCGATGGCGTTCATCGTTATCTCGGCCCGGAGGGAGTAGTAGGGGCCGCCCAGGAACACCATGACGATGACCAAGACGATGAACAGCTCGGAATGAACTGAACCGGTCAGGGCAATCCCGATATCCACGAGGGCGATCAGTCCGAAGGCCCAGCCGAAGATGATGAATCGGTCGTTCTTGCTGCCCACGATCTTGGTCCACGGGAGGAACGCACTCGTCACGGTAAGTACGGCACCCACGCCGATCAGCACGAGACAGGTATTGCGATTCTCCAGACCGGCGCCCGGAAGCGACGCGTACAGGAAGAGGACTACGAGCACGAAGGCAGAAGTGATGATCCCGCCCCGGATCGACCGGAGGATGTACTTCGTGACCGGATCCTCTACGTCAACGAGATCGCTTTCGGGTCCACTTGGGAATTCCTCGTCCCCTTGCATGATCACCCGTGGCTCTTCGCCCATAGTTGACATGAAAGGTTCCAATGACTCCGTCTTTAGGGCCGAGTGCAGATCCGCATGGCCTCCACGTTGTACCACTGAATGCTAGTAAAAGTTTGTCCCGCTGACCTGGGGAGACGTTCGATCCGGCACTGTATGACGCCGCCTCGCTGTACGAGGTGGATAAGCCACAAAGTGTGGGAAACAAAACGGGTTATTTTGACTAACATTTTTTATCCATCGGTGTTTAGTGCCCAGAGTGATCATGCTGTTACTCAATGACCGAATGTGGAAAGGCATGCCAGGCTGGACTATTTGCATCGGAGCGCGACCCGACCGGACCGGCGCCGATGAATTGGCCCGGGCCACGCCGTCTGCCGTTCGAGGCATGACCATCCACCTTCCCATCGAGACACAAAGGAGCTCTCCATGACCAACGATGGCGACGTGAACGTTGTTGATCTCGAACCGGCTGCCGAGCAGCTGGCCCGGCTGGTGGCGGGGGCTCCAAGAGACCTGCTTGACGCACCCACGCCGTGCCCGGCCTATGCCGTCGGGGACCTGATGGACCACGTGGGTGGGTTGGCCATTGCCTTCACCGGGGCGGCGCACAAGACCCCGCCAGCGGGCGGTTCGGCGGGGGCCTCAGGCGACGCGTCTCGACTGGGGGATGACTGGCGAACACGCATCCCGCTGGATCTGGCAGCGCTGGCCGAGGCATGGCGGAACCCGGCGGCCTGGAGCGGGACGACCGAAGCGGGTGGGATCGAGCTGCCCGGCGAGGTGGCCGGACTGGTGGCCTTGGACGAGCTCGTGGTCCACGGTTGGGACCTGGCCCGGGCCACCGGACAGTCGTACCGCTGCGACCCGGTGTCGCTCGAGGCCGTGCATGCCTTCCTCGGTTCGTTTGCCACGGGACCCGGTGAGCGGCGCGAGGGACCGTTCGGGCCGGTGGTCGAGGTGTCGGACGACGCACCGTTGGTCGACCGAGTCGTCGGGCTCAGTGGGCGAAATCCCGAGTGGACACCCTGAGGCCCGATCCTGTGGTCGATGGCCACCGATCGGCGCGCTGGACGTCCGGCGACGGCTCACTCGGTGCGCCCCCCGGGATTCGAACCCGGAACCTGTGGATTAAGAGTCCATTGCTCTGCCATTGAGCTAGAGGCGCGCAGTTACTGTAGAAGATCCCCTGGCGGGCGCGGGCGCAATGGCCCGCGAACGCCAAGGAACGAGGGTGACCGAGGGGACTTGAACCCCCGACCTCCAGGGCCACAACCTGGCGCTCTAACCAACTGAGCTACGGCCACCAAGGAGCAACCAGTGTGGCACACGCCGAGGACCAGGATCGTCGAGGTAATCTTCCCGATCGGGCCCCTGTAGCTCAATTGGATAGAGCAAGTGGTTTCTACCCACTAGGTTGCGGGTTCGACTCCTGCCGGGGGCGCAAATGTGGGCCGTCGGACCGTTCAGATCCCGTCGACGGCGAGGCCACCGGCCCCGGAGGGGACCCGATCCATCGCCCTGGCCACCCGGCCCGGTCATCGGGGCGGCCGTTAGCCTCTGTGGCCCGGCGGGTATACGACATGGCGGCCACAGAAAGGACCCGTGATCTCGATGACACTCTTCGCTGCCTGGGAGGACCTCCCGATTCGCATCGCCACCGGAGGGTTCATCTTGAACTCCGGCCTCGAGAAGCTCTCGGCCGACAGCGAACGGGCCGCCGGTCTGCACGGGTTCGCCAGCGGCGCCTATCCCCTCCTGGGCTCCATACCCCCTGAGCAATTCGCCAAGGCGCTGGCCGTCAGCGAGGTCGGTCTGGGCACCGCCCTGTTGTTGCCCATCGTGCCGTCGCGGCTGGCCGGCGCCGGACTGGCAGCATTCGCCGGCGGGTTGCTGGGCCTCTACCTTCGGACTCCGGGCATGCGCCAAGAGGGCAGCCTCCGTCCCACCGAGCAAGGCATCCCGCTGGCCAAGGACGTCTGGATGGTCGGCGCCGGCCTCACGTTGCTGGCCGCCGACCGACGTCGGACCCGGCACAAGCGCAAGGAAAAGGAGAAGGCGTAGTCCCGGTTCCCCAACCAGTGGTTACGCCGGGTGGGCGTCCACCTGGCTGATCCAGGTGGCGTACATGTCGGCGTAGCGTCCCCCCCGAGCGACCAGTTCGGCGTGGGAGCCCTCCTCGACGACCCGCCCCTCGTCCACCACCACAATGCGATCGGCCCGCATGGCCGTCGACAGCCGGTGGGCGATGAGGATGGCGGTTCGGTTCTCGAGCAGTACGTCGAGTGCCGCCTCGATCATGGTCTCGGACTGGAGGTCGAGGTTCGAAGTGGCCTCGTCGAGCACCAGCACCCGGGGACGGGTCAGGAAGGCCCGGCCCAGGGCGATGAGCTGTCGCTCTCCTGATGACAGGGTCTGTCCCCGCTCGTGCACGACCGTGTCGATCCCGTCGGGCGTGCGCTCGATCACCTCGCCCAGGCCCACCCGTTCCACCGCCTCGTGGATCTCGGCGTCGGTGGCATCGGGTCGGGCGAAGCCGAGGTTGTCCCCGATGGTGCCGGCGAAGAGGAACGGCTCCTGGGGGACGACGCCGAGCTGGCGGCGCAACGACAGCATGGTCACGTCCCGGAGGTCGTGCCCGTCGATGAGGACCCGGCCCGAGGTGGGGTCGTAGAAGCGGGTCACCAGCTTGGCCAGTGTCGACTTGCCCGCTCCCGTCGGCCCCACGAAGGCCACCGTCTCGCCCGGTGCGATCCTGATGTCCACGTCTTCGATGACGGGCACGTCGGGGTCGTACCCGAACGAGACGTGGTCGAAGACGATCTCGCCGTCGATGGGCGGCAGCTCCACGGCGTCGGGCGCCTCGGTCACGGTGGGCTCGGTCTCGAGCAGGGTACGGAGCTTGGCCACCGACGACTGACCCTGTTGGTAGGTGTTGTACTGCTGCACCAGGAGCTGGATGGGCTGGAAGAACCGGTTGAGGTACAAGAAGAAGGCGAACAGGGCACCGACGGACAGGGTGTGGTGCAGCACCATCTCCCCCCCGATGGCCAGCAGTGCGGCCTGCCCGAGCACACCCAGCATCTGGGTCCCCGGTCCGTACACCGCGTTCACGTGGGCGGTGTAGTTGTTGGCGTCCCGGTAGGCCCCGACCACGTTGCGGTGGTGGATCACGTTCTGGCGTTGGCGGTTGTGGGCGGTGACGATGCGCACGCCGTGCAGGCTCTCGGACAGGTCGGCCAGGACGTTGGCGATGCCGTCTCGTACCCGGTCGTAGCCCCGCTCCGACGCCCGTTTGAACCAGATCGACGCCACCACCAGGATGGGAATGATCAAGAAGACGGTGATGGCGGCCAGGGCCACGTTGGTGGTGAACAGCACCACCGTGATCACCACCATGGTCAGCCCCTGGATGGCCAGCTGCGACAGGCCGTCTTGGAGGAGCTGCTGGAGGTTCTCGATGTCACTGGTCATCCGGCTCATGATCACCCCGGCCTTCTCCTCGGTGAAGAACCCGAGCGAGAGCCGCTGGAGGTGGGTGAAGATGGTGATCCGCAGGTCGTTCATGACCCAGGCGGCGATGCGTCCGGTCACCCGGACCTGGGCCCGTTGGGACAATGCGGTCACCACGATGGACACCAGGTACGCGGCGGCCATGATGGCCACCAGGAGGAAGCTCTTGTGACTGCCCACGCTGGCGTTGATGGCGATCTCGGTGAGCTTGGGCCCAGCTTGGGACACCACGGCGATCACCACCACCAGCAACCCGGCCAGGGCCAGCATGCCGGGGTACTCCATGAGGAGGCGCCACAGGGTCAGCCGGCGTCCCTCCATCTCCGTGCCGTTCTGGGTGAAGACGAGGTCGGGCTCGGGGTACTCGGGCTCCGATTGCAACAGCCGGTCCACGCCGCCCTGGAGCTCGGAGGGGATGCCGGCAAAGGGCAGACCCGGCGCGGCGGGGCGGCCGAACCCTCCGGGGGCGCCCCCGCCCATGCCCCAGGTCACAGGTCCCTCCCGGAGCTCCGGCCGGAACCGACCCGGTCAGGCCGTTCGGCGTCGTTCCCCTGTCCATTGCCATTGCCATTGCCATTGGCATAGCCAGTGCCGTTGGCCGGGCTGGTGCCGCCGGTCGCAACCAGTCCGTCCTCCACGTCGGGCTCGAGGTCGTCCACCGCTTGGGCCAGGACCTCGCCGTAGAGGGGGGTCGTCTCCAGCAGTTCGGCGTGGGTGCCGTCGGCCACGATCCGATGCTGGTCGAGGAGCACCACCCGGTCGGCCAGCGAGATGGTCGAGAGCCGGTGGGCGATGATGAGCGTGGTCCGCCCCTCCATCAACACTCGCAGCCCGGCATGGATCTCCAGTTCGACCTGGACGTCGATGGCGCTGGTGGCGTCGTCAAGCACGAGGATGGGCGGGTTGACCAACAGGGTGCGGGCGATGGCGATGCGCTGGCGCTGGCCTCCCGACAGCGTGTAGCCGCGCTCGCCCACCACGGTGTCGTACCCGTGCTCCAGCTCGCTGATGAACCCGTGGGCGCCCGCCGCCCGCGCCGCCGCTTCGATCTCGTCGAAGGTGGCATCGGGCTTGCCGTAGGCGATGTTGTCCCGCACCGACACCGAGAACAGGAAGGGCTCGTCCAGCACGATGCCGATGTTGGCCCGCAGGCTGGACAGGGTGAGGTCGCGGACGTCATGACCGTCGATCTGGATCGATCCGTGCCGTACGTCGTAGAAGCGGTTCAACAGGCGGGCCACGGTCGACTTGCCCGCCCCGGTGCGCCCGACCAGCGCCACCGTTTCCCCGGGGGCGATGTGCAGGTCGAAGTCGGCGAGCACC
>DATMMO010000279.1:0-12188 GCA_035569695.1 Acidimicrobiales bacterium
CTGTTGTCGACAGGCCGGAAATGAGATGCCCCCACACCCGACTTCAACTCCCTTGTCGCCTGACGCCCCGACTCCGACGACCCCAAATTATCGATAACCCGCACCCCCGGGTATAGACCCAGAAGAGCGTCTTTCACGCCACTGCTCAGTCCCGCACCCCCATTGACAAAATTCCGTAACGACGGCACCGACCTAGCCCCCGCCTCCACAATCGGACGAGCAAAAGCATCCCCCACTACCATCACGTCGGTCGCCCCCTCCCTCGCCGCCGTCTCCATCAACTCCACCGGATCGAATCTCGCCACCTGAGACTGGATAATCACCCGCGACCCCGTCAACAACGCCCCCAACGCCATCCACTGCGCCGCTCCATGAATAAACGGCGGAGCCGGCAAAAACGCCCGCTGCAACTCCGTCGTCGCCCGCTCCACCAACTCATCCAACGACGAAAACTCGACACCCCCCTTATCCGTCACCGAAAAACAAGCCACGACCGCATCCGCCTGCCGCCACAACACTCCCTTAGGCAAACCCGTCGTCCCACCCGTAAACAGTAAATACAAATCATCAGGCGACCAATCGTCACGAGACACCTCCCCTGAAGCCGCCCCCACCACTTGATCAAACCGCTCCGCTCCGCGCACCAGATCAGCACCAGAACCATCCCCCACCTGCAACACCGCTGCCGAACAACCAGCCCGATCCAACGCCTCACGAGCCGTACCCGCGAACGAATCCCCAACCACCAAAACCGACGGACCAGAATCGACAAACAACGCCGCCAGCTCATCCACCGTGTACCGAAAATTCACATTGAAGGTCGCTGCCCGAGCAACAAACCCACCCAACATGCACTCGAGATACTCAGGACTATTCCGCAACAACAACCCCACGTGATCCTGACCCGACTCCCAATTCCTCAACCCAGACCGCTCACACCGAACCGACAACCCCAAACCACAGAACACATTCGCAACCCGAACAGACCTCGCCCACAAATCCCCAAAACCCAAAGTCCGACCACGCTGAACGAAACACACCCGACCGGGATCCCGACCAGCAATACCCCGAACAATCTCCGGAACAATCAAATCAACAGCCATCTACCTAATCCCCAAACTCACGAATAGAACTAAGGAACCGATGCGGAAGCTTGCGACCACGCGGCCCCTTCCTGACTTGCCCGAGGAGAACTTCCGGACATTGGCGTTTACGGTCTGACTTCCATCCACCACAAGGGTGTAGCCGCTTACCGAATCGGGCGTCCTCGCTGCGAGGTAGGGCGCCGCCTGGCCGACGTCGGATACCAGGGGGGTGAACCCAAGCGGCGAGGTGGCCCGAAGCCGCTCGGCCAGCGGCTCGAGGGCAGCTTGGATATCGCCTGCTGTCGTCGCCTCGTACACCCGTCGCCAGGGGGGTAAGCGCCCTCCCAAGGGCTATGTCGTTCACACGTACGCCGTAAGCGGCCGACTTCTGAGGCCGATCGAGGCATGCTTGCAGGTCGTCGAGGCGTGGGGCCCAATTCCACCCAGGACACCGGCGGTGCTCGACGTATTCACGATAACGCCCGCTCGCCGGGGGATCGTCACACGCGCCGCCTGCTTTGGTTCCAGGGAACACTGACCGGATCAGGATCGCGATGGTCCGGTCCTAGGCTGCGTCGTCGATCTCCTCGATTCAGCCAGTGTCGGACTCCACTGCTCCGGCGCCGTTGAACATGCAGTCGGCTGGCTCCACTCAATAACCGCAGCATCGACCACACCCTCTCTCGCGCTCTCTTCGGTGACGTCGCAGGGTACGAGGCGAGCGGCGTCGCCGATCTCTCTCGCGACCTCCCTACCCCGGTCCTCCTGAATGCCAGCTATGACGACACGAGCTCCTACTTCTGCAAACAGCCGCTCCGAAGCAATACCCCTAGCCCCACCGATAGCGACCACAGCACCTCCACTCCTCCGGTCCACTTGAACCCTCCTGCATTGAGATTGAGCACCCCTCGGACGCTCGCGTTGTTGGACATCTTCGGGAACCTGACGTCGGCGAAGCTGGCTCGTAGTGTCATCTACAGAGGAAAGCCAATAGCATCAACCAATACGAAGCTGACCACCTTCTTAGGCGAATCAGCGAACCAACGGACTCTGCCCCCGCCCATGGCGACGTGCGCCTGACACCGAACGAAGTCCAGCCTTACGCTACGCCGAAATATCCCACCTGTCAATGACTTCGTGGATCTGGAGGTGCCGGTGTGACTACTCATGATCCGTCGCTGAAATGGAAAGGTGGGTGATGATGGGGTCATGGCTTTGGTGATCGCGCCTCTGATCAAGATGTCCGACGACCAGCAAGTAACGCTCATGTCGACGGCCAAGTCCTCGTCGTTGCCGCACCGATCGGTAACTCAGGCGGAGGCCCTTCTCCTGGCCGCCGACGGCGTGGCCAACGAGGAGATCGCTCGGCGTTGTGCGACCACACCCGACAAGGTGCGTCGCTGGAGCGCGCGCTTCGAGTCTCATCGGAGTCGAAGGCGTGGGCAAGATCGCCGACGGCCGGGGGCGGAGGTCGTGGCTGCCCGACGCGACTGTTGCTGAGGTCGTGCGGGTATCGATGCACGAATCCCCTGACGACAACTCCACCCACTGGATAACGCGCACATTGGCCAAACGGCTGGGCGTTGGCAAGGACACCGTGGCCCGCATCTGGCGTGACCGTCAGCTCAGGAAGGTCGACACATTCAAGATCTCCAACGATCTCCACCTAAAAGAAGAGCTGGTCGATGTGGTCGGGTTGTACATGGACCCGTCCTCACGTGACCTCCTGTTCAGCTACGACGAAAGACGCAGATCCACCGCGTTTGGAAGAACGACAATCCGGAGCCCTTCGTCTGGCACAAGCCCGCTCAAGAGATCATCGCCAAGGTTTGTCGTGTTCGGGCCACACTCCACCAGTTCACATCTGCGACGCCGAACCTGGGCGCCGTAAAAGCGTGTCGGCGCCGCCAGGGAGTACCGGCATCCCATTTGTCATCAATGCCGTTGACGAAGTAAGGTTGCGCTTCCAACGTCTCACTCGAGAAACTGGACTACATGTATGCCCAGCAAAGAGCATCAAGATGTGGCGAACCTTCTTCGTCGTGCTCAGGAAGTTACTGACCCCATTCCGTTGGAGGTCCGGCGGAACGGCTTCGAGCGTATGGCCTCCCGTCGTCCCGTACCGGACGACGTAACGGTGGAACCGGTTGAGGCGAACGGGGTGCCCAGCGAGCTCCTTACGCCGCCGGGTGCCGACCCCAAGCGTGTGATCCTCTACGTCCACGGCGGTGGGTACTCGATGGGCTCTCGGAATTCGCACCGCGAGATGGCGGCGCGGGTGTCGAAGGCTGCCCAGGTCCCAGTCCTTCTGGTCGGCTACCGCCTGGCCCCCGAATTCTCCCATCCGGCGGCGCTTGACGACGTCACCGCCGGGTTCCAGTTCCTGCTCTCTCAGGGATTCGACCCAAAGCGAATTGCCCTCGTCGGCGATTCGGCCGGAGGCGGTCTGGCCGTAGCGGCCCTGGTGGCCACCCGCGACGCCGGGCTGTCCCTCCCCGCTTGCCTGGCCTGCCTCTCGCCGTGGGTCGACCTCACGCTGGAGTCCGCGCGCACCATGACCGAGGTCGTGTCCGATCCGGTGAACACCATTGACGGGCTCAGCGAGATGGTAGGCCTTTACATCGGCGACTCCCCACCCAACGCCCCATCGATATCTCCGCTCTTCGCGGATCTCACCGGCTTACCGCCGATGCTGGTGCAGGTCGGTACAGCGGAGCTGCTCCTAGCGGACGCACGATTGCTGGTCGCCTATGCCCAGGCCGCTGGTGTGAAAGCCGAGCTCGACGAGTATGAGAATCTGATTCATGTCTTTCAGCATCTGGCCGGCGGTTCGAAGGAAGCCGCTCTCGCGGTGGGGCGACTCGGGTCCTTCATCTCAGAACACACCTCGGTTTGAACCCGGAGGGTCGCACCACTCGTACCGGTGCTTGGCCCTGCATTCCATGTACTGATCAGCAAAGGAGCGATCGTGGAGACACGGAGTATAGGAAGCCTGACGGTTTCCCGACTAGGTCTCGGTTGCAACGACTTCGGCATGACGCGCGACGAAGAGACGGTGCTCGAGATCGTCCACGCCGCTCTGGATGCCGGAATCACGTACTTCGACACGGCAGACGTGTACGGCGGTGGTGACTCCGAGCGATTCCTCGGAAAGGCTCTGAAGAGCCGCCGCTCGGAAGTGATCATCGCCACGAAGTTCGGAACGCCGGGCACCCCCCCGGGAAACGTCACCCCCGGAAGCGCGGTGTGGATCGAGCGGGCCGTCGAGTCCAGCCTGATCCGGCTCGACGTCGACTACATCGACCACTATCAGATCCACTACTTCGATCCGCTCACGCCGCTCGACGAAACGATGGACGCGCTCGACCACCTGGTCAAGTCGGGCAAGGTCCGGGAGCTCGGGTGCGCCAATTTCGGCGGAACGGAGCTCAAGCAGTCCTTCTCGGTCAGCGACCAGAAGAAGCTTGCGTCCTTCCGCTCATTGCAGAGCCGCTACAACGTCATCTACCGTCAGCCGGAGCTCGACGGCAGCTTGGCTGCGTGTGGCGACCAGGCCTCGTTCATTCCGTTCTTCCCGTTGGAGAATGGCATCCTCACCGGCAAGTACCGCAACGACGCTCCTCCGCCGGCCGACAGCCGTCAGGCCCGGTGGGACCATTCGATCACCTCCAAGTACTTCTCTCCGGAAAAGATCGCCCGCGCCACGAAGCTCGTCGAATACGCCGCAGAGCGCGGCCGAACCGGCGTCGAGTTGGCGCTGGGCTGGCTGGCCGTCAACCCCACCATCTCGACCATCATCGCCGGCGCCAGCCGCCCGGATCAGGTGGTGTCCAACAGCCAGGCACTGGGATGGGAGTTCACCGAGTCCGAGCTTCGCGAGATCGACGAGATCGCCATCGGCGATTTGGCGGCCGATACGAGCGCCAGCTAAGCCCTGCCGACGAGATCGCGGAAGGTAGATCGCAGACGATATGCATCTAGGTCCTTGCACGCAACTGTCGGCCGATCGTGGAATGATCGTGCAATGACCCGCATGGGAAGGCATTCCGTCTCCCGGCCTAAGGTGGCCATCGTCGGTGTCGGTGCGACAGCTCAGGGTCGTCAACCCGGCTACAGCGCGAACGAGTTGGCTGTCTTAGCCGCGAAGAACGCACTCGCCGACGCCGGCCTGACTAAGGACGACATCGACGGGCTCGTCACCGGCAAGACCTATACCGGCCCGGCCGGCCGGGACACGGACATCGGCCAACTGCTTGGGCTCAACGCGCGTTTCAGCCAGAGCCTCACATACGGCTCGTGCAACTTCTCGCTGCATACCGCCTGCATGGCCATCGAGGCCGGGTTGGCGGAGACAATCCTGCTGACGTACGCGACCAACGCGGGGACGCTGTGGAGTGGGTTCCCCATCGGCCTGAACGAGAGCGAGACCCATAGTGAGCTCCTCCCCGTCCCGGCCTGGGCGGCCCTTATGTTCCGGCGTCACCAGCATCTCTACGGCGCTACGGAAGCGGACCTCGGCGCGGTGACGGTCGCCCAGCGGCGGTGGGCGGCGCTGAACCCCCAGGCCGTCCGGCGGGAGTTGCTCACAATGGACGACTATCTCGCGTCTCCTTACCTCTTCGAGCCCATCCGGAAGCTGGACATCTGCCCTTACGACGACGGTGGCGTATCGCTGATCATGACCACCGCCGATCGGGCGGCGGACCTCCACCATCCGCCGGTCGTCATTCTCGGCCAGTCCGAGCTGGCGGAGCTTCGGGTCCTCCAGAACACCGACAATATGGAGCGGGCCTGGATGACGGACATGGCCGACGCGTCCTTCGCCGACGCCGGGATTTCCCGATCGGACATCGACATTGTCTCGATCCAGGAGCCGGGAAGCATCTGGGTTCTGCAGCTCCTCGAGGCGCTCGGGTTCGTCGGCCCCGGCGAAGCGGGTGCATTCATCCTCGAGGGCCACACCAGCCCAGGCGGTCAGCTGCCCGTGAACACGGGCGGTGGCCATTTGGCCGAGAGCTACATGTGGGGCTGGCTCCATCTCGTCGAGATCACACGTCAGCTACGAGGAGAAGCAGGGGGACGGCAGGTGCCTTCAGCCCGGACGGCGATCCATTGCTCGACACTGCTGAGCACCAAGGGTGCGTCGACCATCTTCGGAGTTGACGTCTGAGATGGCCGCTACGAACGATCCCGAGTGGCTCCAGCCGCATGGTCAGGCTTTGGAGAATGGTACGTTCACCGTCCAGCGCTGTGACAACTGTGGCTACCTACGTTGGCCGCCCGCCCGTTTCTGCCCGACGTGCCTCTCCGACGCCGCGCAGTGGGTGGAGGTGTCAGGCCGTGGTCGCGTCTGGAGCTTCGCCGTGTCGCAGCAGTCCGCCAGCGAGGGCGACGACGGCAGGTACATCCTCGTCGCGGTAGACCTCGAGGAGGGGCCGTTCCTGTTCGGTCGCCTCACAGGCGATCCCGATGACCTCAAGGTCGGCGACCAGGCACACGCCCACGTCGCGAAGATCGGGGACCGTCCGGTTCTGCGGTTCACCAAGGTGAGCGACTAGCGTCGTGACCCAGCCGATTCGCGCACACTATCGAGCGAGTCGAGGATCTCCTCCGCGGTCTTGTGCCAAACGAATGGGACCGGGTTGTCGTTCCATCGCTCGATCCATTCGTTTTCGACTGCTTTGGCTCTTTGGTCGATCGGTGGGTTCACCGTCCCAACCAATTGTTGGTGAGCTCGGCGAACCAGCGCTCCACGATGGCCCCACGGATGTCTCAGAAGCCATCGAGGGAGCCAGGGCGTCTTGTGGGTCGACACGTTCTCGACGACCACGTCAAAGTCAAGGTCGTTGGGCACCGATCAGTTTGATCAGGTTGAAGAACTTGGGGAACTCGATGGCATAGTGGTGCCCGGTCACGTCGGCCATTACTCGTCGCTGGGCGATAACCAAGGCGGCATAGAGTTTCGTGGTGCGTCACGAACGTAGTCGGGGGTGCAGCGCTCGGGTAATCCGGGTCGACGCCCCTTCCCGACTGTGTTCTTGAGATGGGAGCGGAGGTCCAATGGCTCAACATCACCATCTTCGTTTCGGTGTCCACGCACGATCAGCTCCTGATCGGAAGGCACGGGATGGACCTCGGCGAGCGCTCTGAAGCAAATGGATATGCCGTAGTGACGATGCCCGACCCTCCGAACGAGCAGTTTCTGCCATGCCGGTACTCGCGCCCATAGCGGCTGTCACCATTGAGCTTCGCCTCGGATCGAGGATAAGGTTGGTCGAGGAGATCTCGTGCTGCGCCCGCCGCGGCGCTGCGAGCGTCGTTACGTCCCTGGACAGCATTCGGCTTCTGAGTTAACGTCTACGTTGATAAACGCTCGTCGGCCCAGCGTAGCTTTGCCGAAACGTGGCTTGATCGCTATCGAGGTGCATTGCCCTTCGAGATACGTTTCTCGCTCGGATTTCGGATCGATAAGGGATGTGGTTTAGTGCGTGCTCCGTTCTTTCACGTGGGAATTCTCGTCGCGGACTTGTCGATTGCGATTGAGAACTTCTCGCGGGTTTTTGAAGTCGAGTTCAACGAGCCAGCAATGATACGAACTCCACTGCTATCGAATGACGACCGTCGGAACTATGACATGCGGGTGTCGTATTCGAGGAATGGACCGCCGTTCCTGGAGCTGATCGAGGGTCATGACGTTGGATATTTTTCGCTCGCCGGAGGCGAAGGTGTTCATCACATCGGGCTCTGGGTGGGGGACGGGGAAGTGCTCTCGGACTCGAACCGCTTTAGGGCCCTACATATTGAGGCGGCAATACCGCATGAAGACACCACTGGGACAGTCACTCGAATGTCGAGTCCTTCCATGTTGCATGGCGTACGACTCGAGATGGTCGAGGAGGGTGACCGCGTAGGACTTGAGGCTTGGATCGGGGGAACCGCCGGTCAGCCCCGGTTGGGTTGAAGCCGGCGGGAATCCCTTGAGAACCATCTCTCTGGGAAGTCCTCAAGCGCAAAGGCGTAGCTCGGGACGGCGCCGGGCTGATGCAACCGCGTCGAGATGCCCATTTGGTGTGGCTGCCACTGTCTTCTCGGTCGACTTACATCCAGCGTCATCTATCGCCACCAGTGTGTAGGTGCGCTTGTGCGCGTCAACTCCAACGACCATGGTGCTTAGCCTCCTTGATCGCTTCAATGGGGTCGCGCTGGGTCGGCCGGGGACACGCCTCTCCATTCATGAGTGCAACCAGGCTCCTATCAAGGCCCACCAGTCAACCCGTCTAGTCGCGGTTGGAGGCACAACGAGGAATAGCCACAACGAAGGTCGGGCAGCGAGAAACAATCGGACCAGAGCCGCGTCCACGATCCCATGATGAATGCCCTCGTCAAGGGCCATTGTGAAATGCCCGTTCAGGTCAAGTAGCTTGAGATAATCACGCCCGGGTTGAGCATCCTGGCGGGGTCGAGGCCGAGCTTGATGGCGGTCATGGCTGCGACCTCCGCCGGCGAGCGGGTAAGGGGAAGCCAGGCGATCTTGGCCCGACCGATGCCGTGCTCGGCGCTGATACTCCCGCCGAACTGGGCCACGAGCCGGAGCACGGCATCGTCGATGCTGTCATCGGCTGCGTCGGGACCGACCACGTTGACGTGCAAGTTGCCGTCGCCCACGTGGCCCCAGATGATGACAGTGGCGCTCGGTTCGAGGGCGGCGACTACAGCTCGGACGTCGGTTTCGAACTGGGCCAAGTGACTTAAGGGCAAGGTGACGTCGAGCTTGTGGGGTACGCCGAGGGCGTTGACCGCCTCGGTATGGCGTTCCCGGTACTCCCAGAGGCGCTGGCGGCTGGGACCGTCCAAACCGACCGCAGCCGCCTCGGCGCCGACGCTCTCGGCCAGGCCAGCGAGGTCATCGAGGACTGCATCGTCCCTGCCGGCACATTCGACAAGGAGGTAGGCGCCATATGAGCGCGGAAAGGGAGGCGCCAGGCCAGCGTGACGTTGGACCAGCGCTAACCCGTCTGGATAGAAGATCTCGGCCGCCTCCAGGCTCGCGGTGCTACGGCGGAACTCGGATATGAGGTCCACCGCCTGCTGGGTGTCGTCCAGGGCGAGTAGGGCCGTATATCTTGCGGGCAGCGACGGCACCAACTTCAGGCGGGCACGGGTCACGATCCCAAGCGTGCCCTCGCTGCCGACGATCAATTGGGAAAGGTCGTAGCCGGTGTTGTCCTTGACCAGCCCGTCGAGCCGGCTGATCACCGAACCGTCGGCGAGCACCGCCTCGAGGCCGGAGACCTGAGCTCGCATACCGCCGTGGCGCACCACATGGATGCCACCGGCGTTCGTTGCGATCATCCCCCCGATAGTGGCGCTCCCACGTGACGCCATATCCACCGCGAACTCCAACCCCGTCCGGGCCCTGCTCAGATTGTCGTGCAGCTGGGCGAGGGTGACGCCCGCGCCAACGGTGACCTGAGCTGCCATCAAGTCGACCGGTTCAACGGCGTTAAGACGGCGCAGGCTCAAGACGACTACGGGAGGCCCCATCGTGGGCGCTGGGACGGCGCCGCCCACGAGGCCCGTGTTGCCGCCCTGGGGGACGATCACCGCGCTGAGGTCCCGGCATCGCTCGACGACGGCCGCGACTTCCGCGGTGGTCTCCGGCCGCACCACCATCGTGGCGGTTCCGTGCCACCGACCGGTCCAGTCCACGATGTAGCCAGCGACGAGCTCCGGGTCGGTCAGGACGTTGGCCGAGCCGACGACGGCGATAAGCTCATGGCGGAGACTCACCCGGGGCAGTGTAGTTGCCGGAAGATGGTGCGCATTTGGACTTTGTCGCGCACGACGAAGCCTTGGCAAGATCTTTATGGCCGACGCGGTGCTGTACTCCTCGACGCTGTGAAACTCCCGCATCGGATTAGCTTGTCGGCGAACTCCCGGAGTTGTACCAAATTGAGCCAGGACGAGCTGATAGTGATCGTAGGTCTCCCAAGGCACTTCGGCGCTATCAAGTCATGACTGATGTTGAAGAGCGTCTGGATGGCGCGTCTGGAATCGTGGCGAACATCGCTCGAGAGCTATTCGTCCGCAACCGGAAAGACTGTCGGGGCCAACGAGATCCACCGCGCGATCACCGGCATGGTCCGACGGTTGGCTCCCTCCTTGCTCTCGCTCCCCCGCTGTGGCGTACTGACAGCCGCCCAGATCGTGGGCGAGTCGGTAGGGCCACTCGATCCCGATCCAAGGCCGCATTAGCCAGCGATCATGGAGCTTGGTGTAGAAGACGGCAACCCGGATCTCTTCAGACGTGAGGGCGTAGCAGTTCGTGCCCCGGGCTGCGTTCGATCAGTCCACGGAGCGACACAGGTCGTAGGTCATCTGCGAAGAGGTGTAGTTCGCATCGAGGAGTCCGGCGACATGCCCGCGAAGGCTCTTTTGCTGGTGAAGCGGGTGACAATGTGGACGACGAGGCAGTTAGCACCGGCCAGGGCCATGGGGCGTTGATCCGCGAAGCGTTGCCAACCTCCTGCCACGGCATCCGCTCTTGCTGGGCGCACTGGGGGACAATGCCCTCTTTCTCCAGCATCGACTTCGACGAGACCCAGGGCTGAGCTACCTAAGTTGAATTTGGTCTTCGGGTCCAAGCCCACCGGGTCCACCAACCGCGGCCAAACGGCGGACTTCGAAAGGGGGACCTACCAGCCAACTGGCTGTCAATGCATATGTTGACACAAGTGCCTGATCGGAGTATTCTGATACGCAACTAACCAGTAGATGCCTTTCGGGTCGTCAGGTAACTGACTGTTAGAAACATCATCAGTTTTCGATAATAGATGTCGGGTGTCCGGCATCTATTCAAGATTGGAGAGGACTCTATGCATGTTGGAATGGGCCTGAATATCCAGAATGTCGACAACGCGCGAACCGACTTGGCTGTTTATACGGAAGAGCTTCAGCTCGCATCGCTTGCAGAACCGCTAGGCTTTGAGTCGATCTGGGCCGTCGAACATCATTTCACTGATTATGTGCTCATTCCTGATCCCACATTCTTGCTAAGCTATTTGGCGGGGAAGACCTCGAAAGTGGAGTTGGGGTCAATGGTAATCGTCTTGCCGTGGCATGATCCTGTCCGCGTGGTCGAGCATGTGGCGATGGTAGATAACCTGAGTGATGGGCGTATGGTGCTCGGTATCGGCCGGGGATTGGGTCGTGTTGAGTTCGAAGGTTTTGGAGTGCCCATGAGTGAGTCACGAGAGCGTTTTGTCGAGGCCGGTGAGATGGTCGTCAGGGCTCTCGAGGATGGGTTTATTGAGGGGAAGGGTAAGTATTACCCGCGGGAACGGCGTGATATTCGTCCGGCACCAACTCGAACCTTCAGGGACCGGACGTACGCGGCAGCCGTCTCGCCGGAGTCTGCTGTAATCATGGCGGATCTTGGGGTAGGCCTTCTCTATGTGCCTCAGAAGCCATGGGACCATGTCGCAAAGGACCTGACTACTTACGCGGCGAGGTACCGAGAGGTCCATTCAGATTTGCCCATTGCGCCGATCGTATCGTCATATGTCTTCTGTGACCGCAATGAAGATCGCGCCACTAGTCTTGCGCGCGAATATGTTGGTACGTATTACAACTCGTTAATTCGTCACTACGAGATGGCGGATACTCTATTTACGAATCTGAAGGGCTATGAGTTCTACGAGAAGATGTCAGACACAATCCGAAATGGCGAGGAAGCGGCTACCGATTTCTTCTTAGATCTGCAGGTGTTCGGGACTCCAGAGCAGTGCTACGAAAAGGCGCTTAAGATTCATAGTCTGATGAATAATGACCGCTTTGTTGGCGTCTTTAGCTTTGGGAAGATGCCCTACGACGAAGCCTTGCGCAACATTCATCTCTTCGCTCGTGAGGTGATGCCAGAACTGCAAACGTTCGACGGCACGAGCGAGCTATGGCGTTCCACAATCTAGACATCCCACGTCCGTAAGTTGTCAAGCCGCTTCGGTTTTGGGCTCTCCCCAGGCGACCCCTTCGTCATAGAGGGCCTGGTTCACAAGACAGCCATGCAGGATGCCGACAAGCCGGTTGGCCAGGGTACGGAGTGCC
>DATMMO010000280.1:0-5853 GCA_035569695.1 Acidimicrobiales bacterium
GGCACTCCGTACCCTGGCCAACCGGCTTGTCGGCATCCTGCATGGCTGTCTTGTGAACCAGGCCCTCTATGACGAAGGGGTCGCCTGGGGAGAGCCCAAAACCGAAGCGGCTTGACAACTTACGGACGTGGGATGTCTAGAACGATGTCAGCGCCACGACCCGGGTAAGGTCGCGAACCAATTCGATCCGCTCGGCCCTATTGCAATCGTCGGCGTTCACAGCATGGTCCGCTGCGAACTCCCGAGCCAGAGCTCATCGCACCCGATCGGCCTATTCGGACAAGCTGATCGCCGAACAGCAGGTGAGCACTCAGAGCCGGACTCCGAGTCTTCGGTTAGATCGTGCCCTACTGATCGAAAAGGGATGCCAATACGGCTGGTGGGATGACGTGCCATGAGTACTTCAATTAGCGCACCTAAGGCCTCTTCGGGCTCCAGGTAGAGAGGGGAGACATCATGACAACAGTCGTCGGCGAGAACTGGATAGAAGCTCACTACGACATCTGCGTGAACAAATGAGTCGGGGGAAACGCGAGCCACTGCTGCCTCAGAGGCCCCTTTGGTCAAATTGTACGGGGCGTCGCTCCGGGGGTCATGAGTAGGTGGTATTCATCTTCGGCCACGAAGCCTCCGACGGCATCCAGATAGGCGAGGTGAGCTCGGATTGCCTCTTCGGCCACATCCGGGTTTTGCTCGGCAATGGCCTGCACGATGGCAACGTGATGGATGACCGTCTGACGGCCGACGTCGGCTGTCAGGGCGAGGTGCTGGACTGGCTGGGCTACCGAGTGCAAGCCGTGCACCAGCGCGGCGAGCACCGGGTTCCCAGAAGCGGATGCGATCGCGCCATGGAACTCGACGTCGAGGCTCGGTACCTCAGGCGAGTCGATCGAGACGACCTTCTGCCGGTCAACGACCTGCCGTAGGACGTCGAGGTCGTCGCTCGTACGATGGATCGCCGCGAGACGGCATGACGGAACCTCGAAGATGCGGCGCACGGTGGCGACATCGGACCGCTGAGCGTTGCCCAGCCGAACAACTAGATCGATCAGCTCGCCCACGTGGTCACCAAGCCGCTGGAAGTGGAGCTCACGGATGAAGCTCCCGCCTGAAGCGCCGGGGATGGTCTCGATCAGCCCGACGCCGGTGAGCGAACGGAGCGCCTCGCGCACCGTCGATCTCGAGACGGAGAACATGCGGGCTAGCTCGCTCTCGGGCGGCAGCCGCTCGCCGACCGCCAGCTCGCCGGACACGATGCCCTCGACCAACTGCTCCTCGACCTGCTGGCGCAGCCGGTTGACTGCCTTGGGCCGGAAGGTCATGCGTTCGCCTTGGCTTCACCGACGACCCCAGACCGACGCAGGCCGCCGATCTCCTCGGGATCCAGCCCGAGGGACTCGAGCACAGCTACCGTGTCCGCCCCCAGTGCCCGTACCGGGCCGTGGTCGGCGACCTGGCCGCTCAGGCGCCACGGGTGATTGACCACTGAGAAGGCGATGTCATCGTCGGTGACCACGGCGGTGATGCCAGACCGGTCGACGACGTGGCGGTCTGCGACCACATCGCCTAGGCCTTTCACCAGCGCCGCCGGCACGCCGGCGGCGCCCAGGTGCTCGAGCCAGGTCTCCGCCGCCTTCCCGCCGAACACACCGGCCAGCCGGTCGAGGACCTCCGGGCGGTGCGCCCGTCTGCCCTCGTTGCTTGCCAACCGTGGGTCGGCGGCAAGCTCGTCCAAGCCGAGCGCGAGGCAAAGGCGCTGCCACATGGCGTTGTTTCCGGCGGCCACGACGATCGGCGAGTCGGCTGTCTCGAACATCTGGTACACCGCGACGACGCTATCGGTCGCGCCGGACGGGCGAGGTTCGGGCTCACCTGCGAGGAAGGCGGCGATGCGTGGGGCCATGAGCGCCATGCCGACGTCCAGCAGGGCTACGTCGATGACCGCCCCGCAATCCGAGCTGTTCCGGCCAACGAGGGCGGCACAGATGGCGAAGGCCGCTGTCATCCCGGTTGCGATGTCGGTCAGCGCGGTACTCATTCGCTGCGGGGTCCGGTCCCGCTCCCCCGTCACGCTCATGAGCCCAGACCGCGCCTGAGCGATGAGGTCGTACCCGGGCAGATCACGGTCTCGGCCATCGAGGCCGAAGCCGGAAATGGCGCAGTACACCAGCCGCGGATGCCGCTGTTGGACCACGGCCGGCTCCAGGTCGAGGCGACCGAGCTTGGCCGGGTTCAGATTTTGCACGAACACGTCGGCGCTCTCGAGCATCCGCTCCAGCAGCCCTCGACCTCTCGGGTCCGCGAGGTCGAGGACCACGCTTCGCTTGCTCCGGTTGGCCGATGCGTACCAGGCCGACCAACCGGATCGGAATGGCGGCCCCCATTGCCTCGTATCGTCACCAGTCCCGGGACGCTCGACTTTGATGACATCCGCCCCCATATCGGCGAGGTACATCGTCGCCGTCGGCCCCGCGTAGGACGTCGACATGTCAACGACGGTGATGCCGGCAAGCGGGCGCTCCGCGGTCACTGCCGACGTTCCGCGGCGACGACGGCCCGTCGGGCGGGCGCGTACGCAGGGGCGCCATAGGCCTCGAACAACGACCGGCACACCTCATGGTGTCGAACCAGTCCCAATCGCTGAAGTAATGCGATCGGTCCCTCCGGGTAACCGAGCCCCAGGCGCACGGTCTTGTCGAGATCAGCAGCCGATGCGAGGCCCTCATCGAGACCGCGTAGTGCATCGTTGAAGTACGGCCGCAGCAATCGGTCGAGAATGCGGCCAGAGAAATCACGGCACACGGCGACGGAGAAGCCGGCCTCGGTGAACACAGTGCGCGCCGCCTCCAGCGCTGCGGGGTTGGACGCGGGTTGGACGACAAGCTCGACCAAGCCCGAGGGTTCCCGCTCGCCGACCTGCCAACGGGCGAAGCCTATCCGGCGGTCGCCTTCCGCACCCGCCGCCTCGCCCGTGCGGACGCCGAGGCACTCGAGGTCGAGTTCGATCAACGAGCAGTCCACGCCTTCACTATCCGGCACCTCATCACGGGCAGTGCCGAGATGCACCTGGACGGCGGCGTCAGGCACCGCCGCAGCGCGGAAGGGGTCGCCCTCTGGGAACGATCGGCTCTGGCCGTGGACGACGATGGAGTAGTTCATGTCAACCCCCAAACATGGCGTCGCGCTCATAGGTGTAGAAGCCGCGCCCGGTCTTACGACCGAGGTGACCGGCGGCGACCATCCTGCGCAAGAGCGGAGGAGCAGCGTGTCGCGGGTCGTTGGTCACCGCGTGGAACGCCTCGCACAGCCTGATCTGGGTGTCGAGGCCAATGAGGTCGAGGAGCTCGCAGGGCCCCATGGAGTAGCCCATCCCCTGTTTGAGGGCCGTGTCGATCTCCGCTGGTTCGGCGACGCCCGCCTCGACAAGGCGGATGGCGTCATTGTTGAGCGGGACAACGATGTAGTTGAGGACGAACCCCGGCGTATCGCTCGTCCGCACCGGATCCTGCCCGAGCTCGAGGCAGAGATCCCATGCCGCGACAAGCACGTCCTCGGCCGTAAGGACGCCTGGCGTAACCTCGATCAGCTTCATGAGCTGGGCTGGCAGGCAGAAGTGAAGACCCACGACCCGGTCCGGACGCTCGCAGCCCGAAGCGATCTCCGTGACGGACAAAGTGGATGTGTTCGTGGCGAAGATCGTTCGCGACGGGCAGACCAGATCGAGTGCGTGGAATAGCTCCTGCTTGACGCTGAGGTCCTCGAACACGGCTTCGATCACGATGTCACAAGCAGCCAGGTCAGCGAGGTCACTTGTCGGCACCATGGCCTTCTGCGCTGAATCAGCCGCCTCCTCGGTCAATTTCCCCCGCCGGACGGACTGCTCAAAGAAACCACCGATCTGCGTCGACGCCCGCTCGAGGTTCTCGGTGGCGAGATCGTACATCACGGTGTCGAACCCAGCTCTGGCGGCGACGATCGCGATGCCAGCGCCCATTGTGCCGCAGCCGGCCACGCCGATCGTCCGGATGCCCGTTGACATCAGTGACCGAACGTCTTGACGTCCGGCCGCCGCTTCTCCGAGAAGGCAGCAGAGAGCTCGTGGGCCTCCTCGGTCTCCAGGTAGCCGCGCAGAAGCAGGTCGTGGCTCACACGGCTCATACCGGTGACGCCGCTGTGGCGGGCGTGGAACGCGTGCTTGATCGCCGCCAGGGCGAACGAGCCGCGGTCCGCGACTTCGTTCGCCAGCTCGATCGTCCGCGCACGGAGCTCGTCGTCTGGCACCACCCGATTCACGAGGCCGATGTCCATCGCCTCCGCCGCGGTGAGCTTTCGGTTCGTGTACCAGAGCTCCTTGGCCAAGCGCTTGCCGACGATGTCCTCGAGGTACCAGGTGCCGAAGCCAGCGTCGAAGCTGCCCACCATTGGCCCGACCTGGCGGAAGATCGCGCTCTCCTTGGCGATCGAGAGGTCACAGACGACCTGGAGCACATTGCCACCGCCCACGGCGTAGCCGTTTACGGAGGCGATCACCGGCTTCTGGAGGCGGTCGATCGCTTCGTACATGTCGAGCGTTGGCAGTACGCCGGCGTAGAGATTGGTCTGCTCCATCCCCTCCTTGCGCCCGCCGAGGCAGAAGAATTGGTCGCCGGCGCCGGTGATTACGACCACTCGGGTCCGTGTCTCACGCCGAATACCCTCGATGCAATCGCGAATCTCCAGGCACATCGCCGGGGTGAACATATTGCCATCTTCGGGCCGATTCAGCGTGATCCACCCAATCGCGCCGTCCTCGTCATACAGGATCTCGTCGTAGTCCATGGTCCCTTCCCCATTGGCAGTCCGGAAGTTCATCTGTCAGACTTTCTACTATATGACGGATTCATTGTCACCTTACGATGTCGTGATCGTCGCCGCTGTCCGCACCCCGATCGGGAAGGTGCGAGGCATGCTGGCCGACGTCCGGCCGGACGACCTGGCTGCTCTGTCCATCAGTGCCGTCGTGGACCGGGCGGGGGTCGATCGCTCGGACATCGAGGAGGTCATTCTGGGATGCGCCAATCAGGCCGGCGAAGACAATCGTGATGTGGCTCGGATGGCGGCGCTCCTGTCGGACCTGCCTGAGACGGTCGCAGCCGTGACGGTCAACCGACTGTGTGCAAGCGGTCTCCACGCCGTGAACCACGCAGCCCAGGGACTGCGGGCTGGCGCCGGGTCCATCTACGTGGCAGGCGGCGTCGAGAGCATGTCCCGGGCGCCATACTCGGTATCCAAGAGCACCTCGGGGAACTTGACGATGTTCGATACCAGCCTGGGCTGGCGCTTTCCAAATCCTGCGCTGGCCCGGCGGTTCCCGCTGGAGGCCATGGGCGAGACGGCGGAAAACGTCGTCGAGCAGAGCATCCGCGGCGATGTCGCCGGAGCGGTCATCACCCGAGAGGCCCAAGACGCGTTCGCGTTTCAGAGCCAGGTGCGAGCGGCAGCGGCCATGACGGCTGGCGCCTTCGATGCTGAGCTCGTCCCGGTGCCGATCAACGGTCGCTCAGTGACCATTGACGAGCACCCTCGGGTACGAGCCCATGGCAACGGCTACACCGTAGCCACCGACTTGGCCAAGCTCGCTGACCTGCGTCCGGCATTTCGAGAAGGCGGCTCGGTCACGGCTGGGAACTCGGCCGGCCTGAACGACGGCGCCAGCGCTCTCATCTTGACGACAGCGAGCTACGCGCGGGAACACGGACTCGAACCAATAGCTCGTTGGGTTAGCTCGGCGGCAGCTGGCGTCGATCCGCGGGTGATGGGCCTCGGGCCCGTTCCTGCGACTCGCAAGGCCTTGCGCCGAGCCGGACTCGAGAT
>DATMMO010000281.1:0-2744 GCA_035569695.1 Acidimicrobiales bacterium
GGTCAGTCTCACCACGCCCACCGCCGACAACGACTTCACCTCGCTGGCCGTCATCTCCAAGGGGGAGTACGGGGTGCCCGAGGGCCTGCAATTCGGCTTCCCGGTCCGGAGCGACGGCCAGGGTGGGTGGCAGGTGGTCGAGGGACTCGAGCACGACGCGTTCGCCACCGACCGCATCCGGCTCACGACCGAAGAGCTCGAGGCGGAGCGAGCCGACGTGTCGGCGCTGCTTCCCTGAGGCGGCGTTGCTTCCCTGAGGCGCGGGCTCTTCCCCGACCTGGAGGGCCGGCCGGCCCAGGTTGGCCGGCCGTCGGCCGGTTCAGGTGGTGGCCAGCTCGGGCATCTCGAGGCCGAGTCGCTGCAAGAAGATGATCTTCTTCTTCAGCGCCTTCTGCCAGGCGGCCACGTCGGCCTCCCAATGGCGACGATCGCCGTCCTCGCACGCGTGTTCCAGTGCGTCGAACGCACCGTCCTCAGCATCGAGGAGTGCTCGATAGTGCTGAAGCACCTGGTCGTCCATGAATCCGGACAATGCCACGGGGTTCCCCCTTCGTAGATTGTGCTGGAAGCCGACCTTACCCGCCTGTCCGCCCATCTGTCATGGGCCCCTCCCACCAGGTAAAACGGCGGGATATCAGTCGTCCGGCAGGTCACGGACGTCGCGCCGGATGGGATGATCCTCGGGGATCTCGACCAGATGGATACGCAGACCATCGGGGTCCTCGATCCACGCCTCAATGAGGCCCCACGGCTCGAGCTGAGGTGACCGGAGGATGGGCACGCCCCGATCGGCCAGCTCGGCCACCGCCGCCTCCGCCTCTCGAACCTGGAGCCACAGAGCGATGGGCGGGCCCCCCGTCGGCCCGGCCGGCGAGGCCTCGCTGTGGCCGGAGACCTCGATGAAGCCACCGCCGAGAAAGTAGACCACGCCCCGGAACGGCCCCGAGCCGAACTGTCGGGCCACGGCCAGACCGAGTCGGGAACCATAGAACTCGAGTGATCGATCGAGGTCGGTGGGGTGGATGATCGTCCGGCTGTTGAGTACCTCCATGGCCCCTCCTCTTTCCGTGGGTATCGCAACGGGCCGCCGGCCGAGCAACCGGGCGACCGGCCGAGCGACCGGCCGGTCGGGCCGGCGGCCCAACCAGCCAGTGGTCAGTAGGTGGTGCCGGCCGCCAGTGCCTGGATGTGGGGCTGGGCCGCGACCAGCATGGCCTGTCCGGCGGCCAGCACCGAGAGGTCGCCGCGGACCCGGATGCGCCCGGCGGTGATGGCGTCGGCGGCGCGCAGCTCCCCGGTGGAGAGGGCGGCGGCATCCTCGTAGGAGACCACGATGGTGACGTCGGGCCGGACGTCGGAGCTGGCCCCGTCCACCAAGGCCATGCGGAGGGAGCCGGCATCGGCGGTCATCAACAAGGTGACCTCGCCGTCGGGTCCCCCGTGTACCTGCTGGGCCACGGTGAACCGGCCGTCGGCGGCGGCGATACCGGCGTCTTCCCCCAGTTCAGGCAGGACCACACCCTGGAGGGCGACGTCGAAGGCGTCGACCCACTCGGGGCTCAGGAACCGGGGCACGGAAGTCCCACCGGTGCTCAGCCGGCCGGTGCGTTCTCGACCGGCTGCTCCGACTCGGGCGCGACGGCGACCGGCTCGGCAGGACCCGGCTCGATGGCGGCCGGACCCTGCGCCGGAGATGAAGCCGCCGCCTCGGCGGCCGTACGCTTGGTCCGACGGCGGATCTTGCGTCCCAGCCAGGCCACGGGATCGTAGCTGGCGTCGACCACGCGCTCCTTCAACGGGATGATGGCGTTGTCGGTGATCTTGATGTGCTCGGGGCAGACCTCGGTGCAGCACTTGGTGATGTTGCACTTGCCCAGGCCCTGCTCTTCTTGGAGGAGCTCCCGCCGGTCGTTGGTGTCGAGGGGATGCATCTCCAGCTCGGCCGAGCGGATGAAGAACCGGGGTCCGGCGTAGGAGGTCTTGTTCTCCTCGTGGTCCCGGATCACATGACAGACGTCCTGGCACAAGAAGCACTCGATGCACTTGCGGAACTCCTGGCTGCGCTCCACGTCCATCTGCTGCATCCGGTAGCCGCCGGCCTCGATCTCGTCCTCGGTCTTGGCCCGGGGAGCAAAGGGCGGGATCCGCTTGGCCACCTCGTAGTTGAACGAGACGTCGGTGACCAGGTCGCGCAGGATGGGGAAGCCCTTCAGCGGGGCCACCGTCACCGCTTCTCCCTCGGGGAGGGTGTCCATCCTGGTCATGCACATGAGGGCGGGCCGGCCGTTGATCTCGGCCGAGCACGAGCCGCACTTGCCGGCCTTGCAGTTCCAGCGACAAGCCAGGTCGGGGGCATGGACGGCCTGGACCCGGTGGATCACGTCCAGCACCACCTCGCCCTCCTGGGCCGGGAGGTCGTACTGCTTGAATTCACCGCCCCCCGGGTCGCCCCGCCACAAGTGCATGGTCACCGAGCCGGCCTGGACCGGATCGACCGGAGCCGATGGGACCGGGGCCGAGGCCCGAGTGGCCTCGTCGGCGCCATCGCCGGCGGTGTCGGGAGTCTCTTGCTCGTCGGCCTGGTCGGTAAGGATCTCGTCAGCCATCAGTGCTCCTCCTCGAACAGGGCCTTGAGCTCGTCGGGCATGACCGGCAACGGCTCGGGGGTGATGGTGATGCTGCGCACCGGAGGAACACCGCCGGCCCCGCCATGGTGCTCGGCGTCGGCCGGGATGCGCTGGACG
>DATMMO010000282.1:0-2639 GCA_035569695.1 Acidimicrobiales bacterium
CCCCCCACCACCGAGTGCCGTCCGTCAACGATGAGCAAATGGTCTCCCTACTCACCTCGCTTCGGCCGGCCATGGTGGTGGTCAACGGGACCCGGATCATCAGCGCCCGAGTGTTGGGCTCGGCTGGTTGTCCGGTCACTAACCTGCACGCCGGTATCACTCCCCGCTACCGGGGGGTGCACGGCGGATATTGGGCCCTTGCCGAACACCACCCCGAATGGGTCGGCACCACGGTGCATCTGGTCGACCCCGGTATCGACACGGGAGGCATCCTCGCCCAGTCCGTCTTCGAAGTAACCCGTGAGGACTCCTTCGCTACCTACCCGTACTTGCACCTTGTGACCGGACTTCCCTTGCTCGGAGCCCAGGTCGACAAGGTACTGGCCGGTGCACCTCTCGAGCCGACCATGGTCGGTATCGCCCCCGGGTCGGGCCTCTACTATCACCCGACGATCTGGGGCTATCTTCAACGCAGATGGCGCCAGGGGGTGCGGTGAGCACCATTGGTCAATGGACCCGACCCTCGGTCCGCCGGGGCGCGAGTACCCTCGGTCGTGATGTCGGAACGGGTACGGCCCCGGCGTTCAACTGGGATCAATGGGCACGGGCCGGCACGAGAAGCGACACACTGCGGGAGCGGAGGTGACGGTGAGCGAGCCCAACGCGCCCGGAGCCCTCGTCATCTCGCTCGACTTCGAACAGCATTGGGGGGTCCGAGATCAGGTTGGGCGGCACGACGCCCGGTATGGGCTCCTCGCTGAGAGCCGCCGGGCGGTGGCGGCCCTGGTTGCCGCCTTCGTGTCCCGGAACATCCGCGCCACCTGGGCCACCGTCGGATTCCTGTTCGCCTCGACCAGTCGTGAGCTCGATGACCATCTGCCCAAGCAGCGACCAACGTACGACCGTACCGAGCTCGATCCCTATGTCGAGCCCATCGGACTCGACGAGGAACACGACCCCGAGCACCTGGCTGGCTCACTGATAGACCTGATCGACGGCGCCGACGGCCAGGAAGTGGGATCGCACACCTTCTCCCACTACTACTGCCTCGAACCGGGACAGAGTGAGAGAACGTGGCGGGCGGATCTCGCGGCGGCGCAGTCCATTGCCCGATGGCGCGGCTTGGAGTTGACCAGTCTGGTGCTCCCCCGTAATCAGTGGAACCCGGCGTACACCGATGCAGTCCTCGACCTGGGATTCCACTGCATCCGGGGTCCCCAGCCCACGTGGGGCCACCAGGGCCGGCCAATAGGCGACGAAACCATCCTGCGCCGCGGGGCCAGATTGGCCGATACCTACGTTGGCGTTTCTTCCCCCCCGACTACCGCATGGAACGAGGTACTCCAGCCGTCGGGCCTTTGCGACGTACCGGCCAGCGCCTTCCTACGGCCCTTCGATCCCGCCCGCAAGCGACTGGAGCCCCTTCGACTGGCCCGGCTGCACGCGGGGATGCGCGACGCCGCCCGGCGCGGCCGAATCTTTCATCTGTGGTGGCACCCCCACAACTTTTCGCAGGACAGGTCCGAGAACTTCGCCATACTTGAGCGTGTCCTCGACGAGTTCGACCGGTTGTCCACCCTCGAGGGTATGCAGTCGCTCTCCATGGGCGACGTTGCCGGCATGGTGGTGACCGCGGGACGATGAGCGGGAATGCGACATCGAAGGCTCGTTCCACACCGACGGTGGGCGTCCCCGAGAGGCCCGAGGACGATTGGCCGGCCCAACTGACGTACTCCGAGTCAGGTGCTCAGAAGAGCCCGGGAGGGGATTCCCCTCCACTTTCCTCTTCCTCACCATCGTCTTCGTCGAAATCCACGTCCACCTCGGTCTCCTCGATGGTCACCTCCTCGAAGACGACCGCTCCCTCGTCATCGTCAGGTCCGGATACGTCCGTCCGGCCGATCCGCTCGAGCCGCGGCACGAGCTCTTCGACCTGCATCCGCGTGCGTCGGAGCCGTCGGTCGAGCTCGTCGACGATCTCGGTCGCCCGCTCGAGCCGCTCTACCAGCCGGTCGACGTCGATGACCCCCGCCTCGAACTCTTCGATGATCCGGTCGAGCTCTTCGCCCGCAGCCGAGTACGTCAGCTCCCCCACCGCCAGGCCGTCAGCCACCGAGTCGTCGACCCCGCCGTCAGTTCCTCGTGCCATTGCCGCACTCCTCGTTCTTCGTCGTTTGTCGATCGCTCATCGTGGGTCATCCGTTGGCTCGGACGGGCCGGCGCGATGCGTGCCGGCGCCATGGGGTTCGTCGTCTTGTGACCCGACGGTATCGGAGACCACCGAGCTCATCGCACCGTCGGCCACCTGGGTGACCAGCGAGTACCCGGGCCGCACCGCGGCGATCGATCGCACCACTGCGCCGTCGGCGCCTCGGGTCACCGAGTACCCCCGCTCCAACTGGCGCTGGTAGTCGTACGCGGCCAACAGGCGCCGCCACTGGGTGACCTGTCGCTCATCCACCCCGAGCCGCCGCTCAGGTAGCGCCGCCAACAGCGTGGCCCGCCTGACCACGGCTCGGTCGGCGTCCTCCATCGCCCGAACCCCCGCCTTGGCGATCGTCGCGCCCTGCTGCGACAGGTACTGGCCGTGGACGTCGATCTGGCCTTGGCCCACGCCGCGCACGGCGTGGGCCCGGTGG